>JBDQPD010000036.1:0-32911 GCA_040260805.1 Myxococcota bacterium
CCCGCTGCTCACAGGCGGCCGCGTCAGCTGGACGCTGACCTGTGACGCCCCAGGCCAATGCGTGGAGGTCGTTGCAGACAGCAAGCGGGTGACCGATCCATGGTTCCTGGCAGGCGGCGTTTTACTCCAGCTTGGCGTGAAGCATAAGACCGTCGCCGGTGGTGAGATCTCATGGGACCTCAGCGTCCCGTAGCTCTGGCTGTGAGCGCATCATGAAGCAAAGCATCCGTGCCTTGTACGGTGGGTCCTTTGACCCGCCCCACTTTGGCCACCAGTTCCTCATCCACTACCTGCTCGAATCAGGTCTGGTTGATGAGGTTCGTATCATCCCTTGTAACGATCACCCGCTCGGCAAAAGCCTGAGCTCGTTTCCTGATCGTGCGAGCTGGTGTGAAGCTCTCGTCAAACCCTTTGGCGGACGAGCCGTCGTCGACACCGTCGAAGCCGAGCTGCCGATCCCTAGCTTTAGCTATCAAACCGCAGAGGCGCTTGCGGCGAGCTTTCCTGACGACCAACTCTACTGGGTTATTGGCGCGGACGCTGCCGCTCAGCTGGATCAGTGGATGGAGAGCCAGCGACTCATGGCGGTTGCGCCGTTGATCGTTGTTGGTCGCCAAGGCGAGCATGAACACCCCGATCAACTCCCCTTAGCGATGCCCAATATCTCGAGCAGCGAGATCCGTGATCGCTTAGCAAAAGGGCAGTCGATCTCGGGTTTGGTTCCCAAGCGTGTGAGCGCAATTTTAGAGAAGTCCTGGCCTAGCAATTGACCGCTTGAGGCGACATCGATACAGTAGGGCTCTTACTAAGCGATGGCTGTATGCCCAAAAACTCAGGCCTCAGAGCACGAATCGGCGTTTTACGGACCGAGCATCAAGCACTCAAAGAGCGGCTGGTGAGCATGCAAGGGCATCGCTTTTTGACGCCCGAGGAAGAGCTGGAGAAGCGGACGCTTCAGAAGCTTAAGCTCCTTAAAAAGGACACCTTAGCGGCGCTAGTGGCTAAGAATCGCGGGACCGCTTAGGGCTCTGACGACTCGCTGTCGTCGTCTTCATCATCCGATCCAAGGTCCGAACCAAAGTCGTTTTCGCGCTCGGCAATTTCGTACGCATAGATCTGCTCGCTGCCGACAATAAACTCGTTCCACAAAGGTCGAGCCAGCGAGCCGGTGCGGCCGCAGGTGAAGCGCCTGTAATTGTCGCGCCGACCCTTGCCCAAGCACCCTGAACGAACGCTTCGAACAGCCGAGCTCGCTTTGCTTCCATCGGCGTGGACTGCGCGCGCAGCGATGATCTTTATGCTGTCTTGATCCATCGCTAAACCCACGTGAATCTTCTTTTTCTTCACGGTCAGCGTTCGAAGTAAAACAAAGGCTTTCTTTTGGTTGCTCTCGAAGCCGCCAATGACGCTCGTATCGCCCGAAACATTGGTCAGACCTCGGGCGCCTGGAACCTCCCAAACGACGACCACCTTGCCACGGACTTTATCTTCTTCAGGCTCACCTTTAAAGACCTTCGCTTTGCGCCAAAGGCGCTCTCTACCCCACTCGTTCGGCACCGACTCCTCGATGGAGTAGTGCGTCGCATTGGGCATCAGATCAGCCAAAGAGATCGAATACCCGCGCAGATAGCGAATCACGTCCCAGGCTTCGAGTTCATGCAACCGCTTACCCGACCAACCCTTGAGCGGGCCGACGCCTTGCCCACGGGTTAAGCCCATGCGGATCTTGGCTTCACCAACCTCAGCGAGCGCCATCGGGTCATGCAGGGTGGCGGCATCGCAGCTACCACAATGCGCTTTGATCAGCGCGATGCCGTTGGTCAAATCACCCAGTTCATAATCTAACGCTTTACCGGCAAGCGCAGGGCTCGAGACCAACACCATCGAGAGAAGCCATAGGCGGATCGTCATCATCTTGTTCTCCTACCGGCGACGCAGTGGGCGGCGACTGCGACCGCTCTGCATCAAGGCTTCTTCTGCCTGAAGATCGGGGGCGGGCCACAACCCAGGATACAACCCAAACTCAAACGCGACTTGAGTTCCCTTATAGTCACCCTCGATGCTCACCCGATAAGAGCCAGCTGAAGGCAGCGTGTAATGAAACCCATAAGAACCACGATCCTTAAGCGCCTGAACCAGCCGACCCTTGGTCTTCACTCGAGCAAGCTTTCGGCGGAGCTTTCGATCTTTCGTCCCTTTGGCGTTAGGCGCCACACGGGCAGTCATCACCACGCCGTTGAGCGGAACAGGGCCAGCCGGGCCCTTCTTGGACACCTCGATGATCACTCGAGTCACCTTACCAGCCTCTGGAACACCTGGCTGGATACGCACCGAAGCGCGCAGTCCAGCGCCGAGATCACGGTTCAAAAGCCGCGCAGCGGGCTTAGCGGGTACCGCAGCAGCCGCGTCTGCAGCGGCTGGCGGAGCACCAAAGAGTAGACTCGATAAAATCACCACTGTCATTCTTCACACTCCTTGCGATGGCGCACCATCTCCAATTGGATGCGTGCTGCCAAGTCAGTGGAGGTCACCGTGTTGTTCAGCGGCCTTCCATTGATCAACACATAAGGTGTCCCCTTAAGTCCAGCGCGCGCGCCGAGCGCCTGCCCTTGTTGGAACAACGCTTTGACCGAAGGGTCCTTACGATCGCTCTTCCACTTTTTGAGATCCAAGCCGACCGCTTTAGCCAAAGCGAGCAGCTTGGCGTCATTGAGTTCGGTTTGGTTCTCAAAAAGAAGGTCATGATAAGCCCAGAACTTGTCAGGTCCTTGGCGCCACGCAGCGAGCGCTGCGAGACCGGCTTTGCCGCTCACTTCATTGCCACCCATCTGGATCGGAACGAAAAACATTCGAATCGGCAAGCTGCTGCCCATCACGGGTTTAAACTCGGGCGCCGCCTGAGCACAATGACTGCACATGAAATCGGCGAACTCAATGACCTCGACCGCCGGCTGCCCCGGAGCGACATTGGTCTTAAACGGCAAGCCGCCGACGTTGAGCTGCGAGACCGGGTCGGCGCACATGCCGTCGGTGATCAACCGGCTAAACACCAACTGCGTTTGAGGTCGAGACATCCCCGCCTCAAGCAAGCCCTTGATCAAACCGGCGTAGATCAGCGCCTGGCTGCATGGCTTTTCCTTGGTCAGGCAGCCCGCCAAGGTTCTTGGGTTGTCGCAACCGCACAGTTCTTCTTGCGCGATTTCGGCAAAAGGCTGGCGCGCTGAAGGCGTCAGTTTGCGCAACGGAAAGCCGTCGAGTTGCGGTAGAGGCTTTTCAGCCTTTGGCGGCACAACCGCAGCGGGTTGATCAACTTTTTTAGAGGGTGGCTCCTCGGCAGCAGGACTGCAAGCAAGAGCCAACAACACACCAGAAATGAGAGCAGGGCGCAAAGCGTACGCTCCTTTCGAGACCGTCTTAGCCGCCTGCGGCTACCTGTGCAGCCCGTGAACGGTCAAGTTGGACATTTAGAACTGGCTCACAGCCGGAGCTTTCGGTTGCTCCTTTGGCCGAGGGCCAAGAAGCGTCGTGTGGACTCGATCAGGGGCGAAGAGTTCTTGAACCAAACGGCGCACTTGCTCGGGCTGCACCTTGTCGAGCGCTTGATCGAGCGCCTCACTGCGGCCGAGGCCCAGCCCATAAACGACATCAAGGGCGATCTCCTGACAGCGGCTCATTGCGGTTTGGCCAGAGACCCTCCTTGAACCCTTCAGATAGCGGCGTGCGCGCTCCACTTCATCGGTAGAGGGGCCGTCTTTGATCAACCGAGCGAGCGCGGCGTCAAGCTCTTGAAGGCTCTCGTCCAAGCGCTCAGGGGCTGTCGAAAAGTGAATATTGATCGCACCCCCGCGCAACCCAATCACGGCATTAGCGCTGACTCCATAGGTCAGCCCACGCTCTTCTCTAAGCGCCTGAAACAGACGCCCTGAGCTGCCACCAAGAACCTCGAGCAGGATCATCAGCTCAGGCTCACGCTTGTCACCGATCGCCAAACCCGGTGCGGTCCGAACCACCTGCACCTGACTTCGATCAAGCTCGACAAACCGAGGCTGCTCTCCTTCCGGCTTCACACTCTGCGCCTCTGCAGCCAGCGGAACCGGCCGGCGAGCGTCTTGCTCCAAAGGAAAAGTCGCGAGCAAACGGTGCAGTACACTGGGTGCATCAAAGCGGCCCACAATAGAGATCGCAGGAGGGCGACTTCCATAGTGCTGGTGATAATGCTGGCTGAGTTGATCTGAGGTGATGTGACGCAGCGGCTCTTCCTCACCCTCAAGCGGCAAACCGTAGGGATGATCACCAAACAAGCTACGAAGACCCATCTGATAAGCGCGCTGGGCGGGCCGGTCATCGCGACTACGAATCACCTCGAGAACTCGTTGCCGCTCCCGGTCGATGGCCTCGGGCTCGAAGCGCGGGCGCTTTAGCACATCGATAAACACGTCAAAGAAGGCGTCGAACTGGTCGTGGACCACCTCACCACGCAAGCCAAAGCTCGAGCGTCCCGGCAGGGCGCTCAAGCTCGCGCCCATGTGGTCTATTCGCTGCGCGAGTTCCACCTCTGAGAAGCGCTCGGAAGCCTGCGGCAAGACCTCAGCGAGTAAGCCGTGCAACCCCGAGGTCCCAGCAGCCTCTAGCAGCTGCCCACCTACCCAGCTGGCATTGATCGCAGTCACCTCTGCGTTTGCATCAGGCCACAAGACCACCTGAACTCCAGACGGCAATCTCAAGGCATAGCGACCTTGATCATCTGCTTTGGGCAGCGTTTGGGCGAGCGCTGTCTCACTTTTGACGGCAGCCCATGAGCCGCGACTCACCGCCCGGAGCGTCTCTTGCGTAAAGTCGGTTAAACTCCCTTCGGGCAAGACGACACTGAGATGCTGGCGTTGCTCGCCAAACAAACGCTGAGCCAGCTTTTGAAGTCGGTGGCTCGTAGCCGCTCGGATGGCTTCACGCTCCTTAACTTCTTGCTGCCAACCCCCGAACAACAACTCAAAATGAGCCAGCCGGCTCGCCTCGTCCTGAACCGTTTCATTCTGGAAGGTCACCTGAGCGAGCAGCTGCGCCCGGGCCCTCTGCATCGCATCGTCGGTCACTCCAAACGCGGCGACACGTGCGAGGCTGCGAATCACGCCATCAAGCGCACTTCGCAAACGGGCTCCATCGGTCATCCCGCCAACAACCAATAACCCGGGACCAGCAGGATCAAACCCATAAGCAAAGACACCATTAACCAACTGCCTCTCGTACTGCAGTTCGCGCACCAAACGACTCGACTCGCCTTGACCTAAGACCGCAGCCAATAAAGCGAGGTCCGCTCGCTCCGCGATGTCGAGATCATCGACACTAAAGGCGAACCCGAAATGAGCTTGAGCCACCTGAGCGCGCAGCAACTCAGTGGTGTGCTCGCTCGCAGCTTTTGGGCGCTTGAGTCGCTCTTGCTGAGGGCTCTTCGCTTTCCAGCCGGACCACTCTTTAGCGACCAACTGCTCAAGAACCGTCGCGTCCAAATCACCATCGATCACCAATAAAGTGCGCTCGGGCTGATAAAACTGATCATAGAACGTGAGCAGCTTGGTGTGATCAAGCCGGGCGACCGCCTCAAGACTGCCTGCTACGTCGCGTCCGTACGGGTGCCCCGCACCATAAGCCTGAGTAAACAGGGCTTGGCTGAGTTTTCGACCTGGGCTGTCCTGATCCTGACGGATCTCTTCGGCTACAACCTCAAGCTCAGGCGCCAAATCCTGTGCGTCCAAACGCGGCCGCTGAAGCAATTCCGCCAACAGGTTCATGCCCGTGGCAGCGGCTTCGTTGGGGAGCACTAAATGATAGACCGTCTCATCGAAGCTAGTCCACGCATTGATCTCACCGCCCAACGAAGAGACCGTCGCATCAATAGCGCCTTGTTCGAAGGCTTTCGTCCCCTTGAACACCATATGTTCTTGGACGTGTGCCAAGCCCTCTTGATCCGCAGATTCATCGGCGCTCCCCACATGAACCCAAGCCTGCAAGGCCACCACGCCGGTACCGGGCCGCAGTCGACTCAGCACCCGCAGGCCGTTCTCTAGACGCGTCACACGGACAGGGACAGAAACACTCGCTAGCGACTCTTTACTTTGCACAGATTCAACCTCGTTCGGCACCACAACAGCGGGTCCGTGGGCACAACTACAGCCAAGGGAAAGCAACAGGGCTTGGATGCGGCCGGTTACATTCATCGGGCGATGACCAACATAGCTAAAGACACTACAATCACTCAGCTTTCTAACCGTCTCGGGTCGAGCAAACGACCGCTCACGGCGCTGGCTGCGGCGACCGCAGGGCTGACCAACCAGACCGGCTCGGGCGCGCCCATACGTCGATCAAAATTTCGGTTGGTGGTCGATGCGGTCACTTCACCAGGAAGCGGAATACCCGGACCATTTCCAATGCACGACCCGCAACCCGGTGGCGACAAAACTGCGCCCACACGGCGAAAGATATCCATCACTCCAGCCGCTTCAGCTTGCGCAGCGACCGCCTCAGATGAAGGCGTCACCGTCAAACGAACTCCCTCAGCGAGCGAGCGTCCCTCAAGAACCTCGGCGGCGGCTAGAAGGTCCGAAAAGCTTCCCCCGGTGCACGAAGCGATCACCACGTTATGAATCGCGACATCAGAGCATTCGTGGAGCGGCTTGCGGTAGCGAGAGTCGCCAGGCGAGGCGACGGTTAGAGGGACTGAACTTAAATCGACATTAATCGTTCGAACATAATCGGCTTGGTCATCGGGGTAGACCATCATCGCGTCCACATCGATGGCGCCGCGTTGCTCAAGCAAAAAGCTACGAATCGCTTCGCAAGGCTCGACCAATCCGGTCATCAGGCCACCCTCAACCGTCATGTTGGTCAGGACCGAGAGCTCGTCGACATTCCATTGATCAAGCCCAGGTCCGCCAAACTGGATGACGCAGGTGTCTGTGGGTGTTTCACGCCATTGCTCTTCTTTGAAGTACGGGTCGCCGATCAAATGCAGGATCAAATCCTTTGGGCTGACAATGTCCCCGGCATCACCGCTCACCATCACCCGAACCACCTTCGGAACCGTCACCGGAATCAGGCCTGTGCGCAGCGCAAAAGCCATCGCCGTTGAACCCACACCAAACGCAAAGGCGTTGAGCACCCCAGCCGTGGGACTGTGCGAATCCGTCAGACACAAGACGGTTCCAGGTAAGGCGTAATCTTCAACGACGAGGCGATGACACACACCCGCAGGCGCGTCTCTCCCTGGACCATGCAGCGTGACCCCATACTCCTGACACGCCTCAACCATCTCTTCAGCGAGGCGTTGAGCTGGGCTCAAGCGTCTAGCCTTTACATCATCGGGTACCGTCGGCTCACTCAAGAGGACAAAGTGGTCCTCAAAGCAAGCGACCAGGGCCGGGTTTTCAATCGGCGCATCGCCATAAGCTTGCTTGTATAAATCGATCACCATGCCCGCGGTGTACTCATGCATTCCCCGAAACCCTGCTCGGCAAAGCACCTGATCACCGGGCTCGACGTTCGCAACCCCATCGGATTCGTCGAGTCCGTTGTAGACTTGCTGCGCGATCACCTTCTCAACCGCATTGAGCGGGCGTGCCGCCTTTTGCGTGTCGTAGGTTGGCGTAAACGAGCCGTTCATCAACTGCGTTCCAAAGGGCAGCAAACCGCCTTGTTCTGCCACCGACCGAAAGAAGTCAGGCAACGCATCAGCCAGACGCGCTAAATCGACCTCTTCGCCTTGGCGCAGACGATCCAAAACGGTTTTATCGGTCGTAAAAGGAAGACCAGAGTAGACCATATTCTCTTGGAAGATGCGTTGGAAGTTGTCGGCGATGACCAGCTCGATGCCCGCACCTTGATGCGCGACCACAGCCACCTCACGGCTCGAACCCGAGCCGTACGCATCACCGCCGACGATGACTTGAAAGCCACCCTTGCGAACATCGTCTTCAGCTACGGTCTCTTTAAAGTTCTTCAGGAAGTGTGGGCCTAAAATCTCCGGCGTATACCCCAAAGTACAGGCCTGCCCCGAAATCATGGCGTCCGTATTGACTGCAAAATGTTTGTCGTCATCTCGGCAATCAAGTGATTCACCATCAAGCTGACGGCGAAGGTCGTTGGCGTTTTCAGTCAGATAAAGGACGCGTCCGGTGAGCTTCATGAGGTCTTTCTGGGTTCGATAGGGCTGCGCCCTAGCTAAATTTGGGGTGAGGCGCTACCCAACTCGACGATGCAGACGTTGCGTCACAGCCGTTGGATGGTCATGTTGTCGGCATGTTCACGCGCACACTCATCGGCATCATCCGACTCTATCAACGGCTCCTATCGCCGATTTTAGGATCGAATTGTCGGTTCACACCTCGCTGCAGTCATTACGGAGTTAAAGCCCTCAAGCAGCATGGAGCCTGGCGGGCCCTACCGCTGATTGTATGGCGCCTTTTTCGGTGTGCACCTTGGGGTGGTCATGGACATGACCCTGTCCCTGACGAGCCCTCGAAGTTTGTCTCTGTGCGCTACTCAAACGTCGACTGATTCTGCAATTCAAGTGGCGCCCGATGAGCGGCTCGTATAGACACACGCTCTGTTCAGCCGTTGGGGTCTTTCGAAATGCGACACTTATTCAGCCTTACTTTGGTCCTCGTTGGAACCAGCTGTGCCAGCTCAGATGACGTGGTCGCCGACCCTGTCTGCCGCAACGGCGTGGTTGAAGGGGCGGAAGCCTGTGATGATGGAAACGGTATCGACAATGATGGTTGCTCGAACGACTGCGTGCCCAGCTTTTGCGGCGATGGGGTCACCCACGAAACCGAAAGCTGCGATGACGGCAACACCAGCAACGAAGACGCTTGCATCGAAGGCTGCGTTGCCGCCCGCTGCGGCGATGGCTTCACCCATATTGGGGTCGAAGACTGCGACGATGGCAACATCGAAGAGGGTGATGCCTGCCTCAACAGCTGCGTCGCCAACGCCTGCGGTGACGGCGTTCTTAACGTCAACGTCGAGTTTTGTGACGATGGGAATCGCGTCGACACGGATGATTGCACCAACGCCTGTGAGCCTTCTCGCTGCGGTGACGGCATTGTCCAAACCGATGTCGAGGCCTGCGATGATGGCAACAGCATCGATGAAGACGAATGCACCTCAAGCTGCGAGCTTGCGCGATGCGGCGATGGCTTCGTCCAAGCCGGCGAAGGGTGTGATGATGGCAATGAAGATGACACTGACGAATGCAGTAACGCCTGCGCCTTGGGCAGCTGCGGCGATGGCATCGTCCAAGCTGGAGAGGCTTGTGATGATGGAAACGTCGAAGACTCCGATGCTTGTCTGAGCACCTGCGTCGCCGCAAGCTGCGGCGATAGCGCCGTACAGATCGGCGTTGAAGAATGCGATGATGGCGACCAAGACACCACCGACGACTGCACCAACGCTTGCGCCGCTGCTCGCTGCGGAGACGGCCTGGTTTGGGCCGATCAAGAAGCTTGTGATGACGGCAACATCATCAACACCGACGGATGCACCAACGCCTGCGCCCTCGCCGCCTGCGGCGACGGTATCATTCATGAGGGCGCCGAAAGCTGCGACGATGGAAACCAAGTTCAAACCGATGCGTGCCTGAACAACTGCAGCGAAGCTCGCTGCGGTGATGGGTTTGCGCACGAGGGGGTAGAGGCCTGCGATGATGGCAACGAGCTGCAAACCGACGCGTGCCTCGTTGGCTGCCTAGTCGCCACTTGCGGTGATGGATTCATCCACGAGGGCGTTGAAGAATGTGACGACCAAAACAATGACTTCACCGATCGATGTGCCGACAACTGCCGTGAGGCTCGCTGCGGCGATGGTCACCTGCAAGCAGGGGTCGAAGACTGCGATGATGGTAACCTCGAAAACGGAGATGGCTGCGACGCCGAGTGCGGTAATGAGCGCCCGCGCATCGACCCTGCTCAAGAGGGTCTGATTGGACGTCTGCTCAGCGGCGAGGTCGAGAGCGGCTCACTCAGTCACGTGCTCGTCACCTACGCCAACGCCTCGAACCTGCAAGAGCGCGGCTTTGTGGTGCAAGCACACCCTGACGGCCGCGCCCTGGCGATCAGCGTCTCGGCGGCGTCTCTGCAACTGCGCGCTGGCGACATCATCAACATCGACGTCACCCGCACCTACGCGATCGGCGGCATGCGACGAGGTGGAGCCGTTGCGAACCTAGAACTCTTAGCACGCGATGAGCCTTTGGAGCGGTGGACTCACGACCTGAGCGATCGCCAAACCCTGCCCACCGAGGCGATGGCTTTTTGGCGGGTTAGCGCACGAATCAACGTCGCCGCCGACCTCACCTCCGCAGGCGGTAACTACGTGAGCACTACCGCCAACACGGCGGGCTTAGCAGGCCGATCTGAGGCGCAATTTCGTATTAATAACACGCTTCAAAGCGCATTGTGGATTGAGGACACCTGCCAGTTTACGGTCACCGGTGTACCGCTGGTTCGCTACGGATCCAACAGCCAATACACGCCGACGCGCCTGTCAGAGGTAGAAGTCCACAGCTGCCCGCCAACCGGCGTCATTGCGAAGAGCACTCCGTCATCGACAAGCGTACGAATTGAAATGCGACGAAACCTGCTGGCCGACACCGTCAGCGCCGAGGACCTCTCGATTATCACCGAGCCAAACGGACCACAGCTTCAGGTTCAAGCTGCGCAGGTCGAGCTCGGGCGCTTCTTAGTGGTCACCACGGCGCCACAAACCCCGGGGCTGCTGTACCGGCTGGACCTCCGAGGCGAGATCCATGATCTGACCGGACGAAACATCATATTTAATGGTCAACCTGCAGAGAATTTTGTCGGGTATCGCCCGCCCGCTCGCTTGCTGATCAACGAGCTCAACGCCAACGTCAGGAGCGGTTGCGACCTGATCGAGTTCCGAGTGACTCAAGGCGGCTTGCTCCGCCATACGGTCAAGGAACGCACGACCGTCGTTCACACCTTCCCGGAGATGATGGTTGAGACCGATGACATCGTGGTCTTGCACTTCAACAAGGGCAGCACGACCTGTCTGCAAAATGTCGAAGTGGATGCGTCGCCAGGGAACGAAACCCGCTCCAAAACCGAATTTGCAAACGCCCAGTTTGCCGCCAACTACAACGGGGCTTGGGATCACTGGACCACCGACGGCGGCCTGACCGCGACGGACAACGTGATCACCTTATGGCTCGATGACGCCATCGTCGATGCGGTCTTGGTCAGCGACGCGCTGACGGGTAACGCCGCAGCAGCGTCGGAAACGGCTGCTCGCTATGTCGTGGAGGCAGCTCAATGGACCACCGAGAACGGTGTCGTCCCTGAAGGCGGCTTTGTGGATGGAGAGTTCAACGCCCACGCCGCTCAGGACCTGAACGGCGCCGGCACCTCGACGAACAGTCAAAGTATCCGCAGAACAGGCGAGACAGATCGCAACCACAAAGGAGACTGGTCCTTCGGCGAGAGCTCGTTTGGGCGAGCGAACTAAAGCGCTAGTTGTCGCTCTTTAAGCGCTCGGATCTGATCACGCAGCTGGGCTGCCTCTTCGAACTGCAGCGCCTTGGCAGCGGCCCGCATCTGAGTCTCGAGTCGGTCAAGCTCAGCGCGTCCTGAGCCCGGTAAAAGGTCATCTCCGCCCAGAAACTCGAGCAAGTCCATCTGGTCGACATGGACCGCTCCATCGGTACCGCGCCGGCTCTGCCGGTGTTTGGCAACTCGAGGATCCGGACCCGCGTCAGAGTTGCGATGGTCGCGATCGATCGATTGGATCGCTCGCTGCGCAGCCTGAGGCGTTATACCGTGCTGCGCATTATGCGCCTCTTGGACAATCCGCCGGCGCTTCGTTTCGTCGAGCATCGCGGTCATCGAACGCGTCACTTTGTCAGCATATAAGATCGCTCGACCTTCGATATGACGAGCGGCGCGCCCCACGGTTTGAATCAAGCTTCGAGCGTTGCGCAAAAATCCTTCTCGGTCGGCGTCAAGGATCGCAACCAAGCTGACCTCAGGCAGATCCAAGCCCTCACGCAGCAAGTTAATGCCGATCAAAACATCGAAGATTCCTTGGCGCAACTCCGTGAGAATTTCGATGCGCTCGAGCGTGTCCACGTCGCTGTGTAGATACCGGACGCGAACGCCGACCTCGGCATAATAATCCGCCAGATTCTCTGCCATTCGTTTGGTCAGCGTCGTCACCAGCACCCGCTGATCTTTAGCGACGCGCTGGCGGATCTCATCGAGAAGATCGTCCACTTGACCTTGGACCGGCCGGATCTCGACAGTGGGGTCAAGCAGCCCGGTCGGACGAACCACCTGCTCAACGACCACACCCGCTGTCCGCTCAAGCTCGAAGTCGCCTGGAGTCGCTGAAACAAAGACGGTTTGCGGACGACCTTCGTCCCATTCATCAAACCGCAGCGGGCGGTTATCCAGCGCACTCGGCAAGCGAAACCCATGATCAACGAGGGTTGTTTTACGGCTCCGGTCGCCTTTGAACATGGCGCGAATCTGTCCCACCGTGACGTGGCTCTCATCGACCATGAGCATCGCATTATCGGGTAAGTACTCGAACAAGGTTGGCGGCGGCTGACCGGCGGACCGACCACTAAACCAGCGGCTGTAGTTTTCGATTCCCGGGCAACGACCGGTCTGCTCAATCATCTCGAGATCGTGCAGCGTTCGCTCGCGCAAGCGCTGCTCTTCAAGCAGTTTGGAGTCCTCTGAGAAGCTGCGAAGGCTAAGCCCCAATTCGTCACGAATACCGGTCAACGCGGCATGCATCTGATCCGGTGGGATGACATAGTGTGAGGCTGGGAAAATAGCGGCTCTAGGCAATTGCTCGAGGCGCTGGCCGGTCAGGGAATCAATCGCGCTGATGCGCTCGACTTCGTCACCGAAAAACTCGATACGTAGGGCGCGGCTGTCCTCGTGCGCTGGATAGACCTCAACGGTGTCGCCGCGCACTCGAAAGCACCCCCGATGAAAATCGACGTCATTGCGCTCATAGGAGGCTTCGATCAAGCGGTACAAAAAGGCTTTACGGTCGAGGGTTTGCCCCTCTTCGACAGTGACCAACATCTGCGCCCAGGCTTCGGCTGAGCCGATGCCGTAGATGCATGAAACCGAAGCGACGACCACCACATCTTCCCGGGTGAGCAAACTCCGAGTCGCTCGATGTCGAAGTCGGTCGATCTCTTCATTAATCGATGAGTCCTTCTCGATGAAGGTGTCGGACGAAGGCACATAAGCCTCGGGCTGATAATAATCGTAGTACGATACAAAATATTCGACCGCGGCCTCGGGCAACAGATTCTTCATCTCTTGGTAGAGTTGAGCGGCCAGCGTCTTGTTGTGCGCCATGATCAGGGCAGGCCGTTTCGCTTGGGCGATGACCTGAGCCATGGTGAAGGTTTTCCCTGAACCGGTCACCCCAAGCAGGACCTGGTCGGCCTGGCCTTCTTCGAGGCCACGCAGTAAGGCTTCGATAGCTTTGGGCTGATCACCCGCAGGGGTGAAAGCGCTCGTAACGGACCAGGACGAATTCATGTGCTCTCCAAACCCCACGATGGGATGCCCAATTCAACGCAAATCGGCTAGAGGCTAGGCATGCGCTTGTATCTAGTGATGCTCATCATGGTCCTGATCCCCAAGCCTGCCATGGCTTTGACCATGGACAGTGCGCCGGGTTTTGTCCTGAGCAAAGTCAATGATTTGATCAAAGGAACCGTTCGATCCGGTTCGGTCTCTTTTAGCGCGTCCAATGGCCTCATTCTTCGCCAAGCCGAATTGCTCGCACCCGGTGGTCGCTTGGTGCTCTCGGCTCGTCGTATCCAAGTACGAGTAGGCCTGCTTGACCTGCTCAAGTCGACCGTCATCATCCAAGAAGTGAGCATCTCAGGCCTCAACGCCAAAGTTCGAGAAAACAAGCAGGGCAAACTCGATTTTTTAGAGGCGATCTCACTGAACAAACCGAGCACCAGCAGCAGCGAGAGCGGCGGCGGTATTCGAGTCGGCAAACTCAGCATTTCCAGCAGCTCGGTGGGGCTGGATCTCGCGGCGATTAAATTGCGCCTGAGCGATCTAAATATTTCAGGGAGCCTAGAAGCCACTGGGCAATTTCGCGCAGACCTTTCAGTGTCCGCAGGCGCCACCAGCGTCACCCAACCCGGACGAGGCACCCCTAAAGTCGCCTTAAACTTCCCCGGGATCCGACTAGCAAGACTCGGGATCGGGACGCACACCATCCGAATCAGCGGTGGCAAGATCCGAATCTCTAAAAAGAACGTCTTGAGTTTAGGGGGGCTACTGCGCCCCTCAGCAGGACGGATCGATATGCGTTTAGGGGGCGATCTTCCGGACGGCTGGGTTCGCTCCATCTTACCGCAAAATGGCAAGAGCATCCCAAAGATGCGGCAGGTTCGGGTCGATGTGCATTTGGGCGGCAAACTCAGCGACCCACAAATCGGAATCTCTGCAAGCGCAGCAGGAATTGAGCTTGGCGAGTCTGCGCCTACGCTCAAAGACATTCAACTCGCTGCGATTATGAAGGGTACAACGCTCAGCCTGACTCGGGTTTCTGGAACCACCTATGGCGGACGACTCACCCTGACAGGCCAGCTCAAACTCGCCGACTCGATGAGTATTAATGGTGACCTTCGACTCGTCGATATCCGGCTGGCAAAAGTTCACTCCTCGCTGGCGAGCTACGGTGGACTGTTCACCGGTCGAGCGTTGATCTCTGGAGCCCTTGCGCTATCCGATGCAGACCCCTTGTCGATTCGCCTGCGCGGTCGCCTCAAGAACACCAAGATTCCATCGATCGGCCGACGGTCTGCTGATTTAGACGTCCTGGTTCTCCAAGGTAAATCCACCCGAATTATGCCGAGTCAGGCATCGATCAACGGC
Organism: Myxococcota bacterium; assembly: GCA_040260805.1. GTDB lineage: Bacteria > Myxococcota > UBA4151 > UBA4151 > UBA4151 > CACGMS01. Next base: position 14,931 of record JBDQPD010000036.1, read on the forward strand.
AATATTTTCAGCTTTCAAGGACTGGTCGCTCCCAAGATTGATCTGACCTGGAGCGCGCAGCTTTCCAACGCTCGAAGGCTGCTCAAAAACATTGGGGGCGACAGCTTACCCCCGGTGATCACAGCCAGCGGACGGCTTCGACTCAAGCCGCATCTTCGACTCGATTACCGGGTCGACACCAAGCCCTTTGAACTCGCCGATCAAAATATCGGTGCGATCAGCGCGCAGGGGTTTATGGATCCTTGGTCCGTGCATCTCAACACCCTCAAAACGACGCTCAATGGCGCGCCGCTGAGCGGGAAAATCCGCTTGCCGATCAAGCGCCCAAAACAGCCGGTCGGGAGATTAAGCCTGATCGGCTACGAGCTCCCTGGGCAATCAGGAAAAGCCAGCTTAGACCTAGCCTCTGACACAGAAGGAAAATGGCAAGGCACGGCGTTAATCGATGGCCTAAAGGCTGGCGGACTTGCGCTCGGCAATCTTGAGCTTTTGCTGCGATACGACGGCCGGCGAGCAGAACTGAGAGCTATTGATTGGGATGATGGTCCCGGCATTTTATCCGGCGCCATCGGTGTGGACCTCAAAACGCTTCGAACCGACGGGCAGATTGACCTGTTCGTTGATCAAACGGGTCTTGAGTTGATCGCCGGGCCTCAGGTCAAAGGCCTGCTCAAAGTACGCCTCGAACCCAAGGGTGAGTTGAAGCACCCTGCAGCTAGGATCAATGTAGAGTTCAAGGGCTTTAGCTTTGGTGGCATCCCCTTGCGTGATGGTAATCTAACGCTAGCGGGGACCCCCGACTCACTTGGCGGAGTCTTGACCACACAAGGCAACGGAACGGGGCGCGGAACGGTTCGACTGACCGACCGATTCAAAAAGCTCGATCTCAATTTAAAACTGACCGCTTTTCGTCTCGAGTCCCTACCCATCGACCTGCCCGGCTTAGAGGCCCTAGCTGATATTGACCTTCGACTCAGCGGCGCGCTGACGAAGCCTGAGGGCGAGGTTCAAGTCCGGCTGCGCGACGTGGCTGTGGATGACCGGCTCGTTGGGAACGGGAGAGGGCGAATCAGCGCGCAAATCCAAGGTGAATCGCTCACCGCTGACCTCGACTTATTAGGTTGGGTTCTCGGCGACATCACCGCCTCTTATCCTACTTTTGACCCGATCCAAGCGCGTCTCAATATCGACGCTCAAGGCCTGCAATGGATGATCCCTGGGCTAGCCGGTGGGGGCACCGAAATTGATCTGAGTGCGAGGGCTTTGCTCGGGCTTCGTCAGGGGGAACCCGAGGCGAGTATACTGATTGATCGACTGCGAGTTGGTAACCCAGGCCTATGGGAAGAAGAGCTCGAAAACGATGGTGAATTAGTGATCGGCTTTTCCGGCGGCCGAGCCCGTTGTGAGCGGCTCTTGCTGAAGATGGGTAAGGGGACCGCTGAACTGCGCGGCTGGATTGAAACCGACGACGACGACGCACGCGCCAACCTGCACGTAAACAGCAGCCTTCCCCTTGAGTTGCTTCAGCTCGTTGATCCGCGGTTTTCGCTGACACGAGGTCGCGTGCGGATCTCGGGCAGTCTACGAGGCCGCTGGAAAAAGGAACCTCGCCTACTCGCTGAGATCGAACCCGACCCAGGCACCACCTTTGTCCACTCAGCCTACCCAAGGCAGGTCACGCTCGCCGGTGGCGCCATTCGCCTTGAGGACCAACTGGTTCTCGTCGAGGACATCAAGCTCGAAAGTGGCAGTGGTGAGGTTCGGCTCGGAGGCAATCTCACGCTCGACGCGTTCACACCCACGGCAATGGACCTTCAACTCGGCGTCACCAACCTGCTGGTTCGACATGAGGATCAATTCGTTGAATTTTCATCCGATCTGGAAGCGACCGGGCCAATCGACAGCGCTAAAATACAGGGTCAGCTAGCGATTTTAGGGGGTAAGATTGAGCAAAACCTCAACATTACGAACTTTGTCTTCTCGACCCACCAAGAAGGTTCCGGTCCCAGCCTAGCTGAGCGACTTGGGCGCTTCGCTACCACTGAGCTCGATGTCGAGATCACCAGCGCAGCGGGCTTACAGATCAACGCAGGGCTGCCTTTATTCAGTATCCAAGTACGGCCAACCTTAGATCTTCGCCTGGTCGGTCAACTGGCCGAGATCGGCATCCAAGGGGTGGTCGAAGTCGAAGAAGGGAACGGCGAAATCCTATTCCCAGAGGCAGCTTTCGTGATCGATAATGCGACCGTAGACCTTAGTCAGGATCCGTACTTCGTGAGCCTGAACTCGGTCTGGGAGTACGTGCCACGACGCCAACAAAACAACGAGCAAGATGATGTGATCACCTTGAGGTTGGGCATCGACGGCCCGGTCGATCGCATGGAATTACGGCTTGATGCTCCCGACTATCCAGACCTCACACGCCCGCAGCTTCTCGGCATGCTGGCTCGTGGGCAAACCCCTGACCTCTTGATCGGTCAGAACTTAGGCGAGGACAATGGCGACGGCAGCTACAGTGATGTGGCGCTGCGCATGCTGACCGGGCAGATGTTCAAGCGCTTCGAGCGAGAATTAGAGCGGGTGTTTAAGAGCACCTTCTCCCTGCCTCTCGATGCTGCCATCGACCTCGGTGTCGACACCCTGCGCATGCAAGGTGTCGTCAATCTCACCGAGCGATTCGAGGTCTCCGGCGAGACCGAAGTTGTTTTTGGAAGTGAAGACACCGAATCAGCCGAAGACAAACAAAGCGCAGCGAACACCAATAATGATCGGCAAAGCCTGCGAGGGACCTTTGTTTTGTCTGATGCCTGGCGCGCCGAAGCTGACCTTCGCAGCGGCTACCGAAGCAACGATGATGGCTCGATGCTCGAGCTTTTGCTCAACCTCCACTGGAGGCTCTGGGCACGCTGATGATCTTTACCGCACTTTTATTGGCTTCGCCGAGTCTGGAGTTGGTCGTTGAGCCCAAACTCCCAAACGCTGAGCTCCAATCCATTGCGCGCTACGTCCAAAGTGCAGGCCTCGGCGGCACACCCGTCGAAGTGATCAAAAGGTTAACCCAACGCCTAAGCGCGCTTGATCGTTTCGTCTCGCCGAGGTGCACGGTGATCAAAGCAGCTTACCGCTGCATCGCCCAAGAGAGCCCGAGAATTGCAGACTTGCGAATTGTCGGCGAGCTCCCTTTTGGGATCTTACGCAGCGACCTTGAACGACGCTCGAGCTTGCGCGCCGGACGCCGCTTGCCGGCTTCGGATTACGGCGCCCAAGACAAGCCCTACGCAGAACTGCTGACTAAAATCAGCAGACGCTTAGCGCGCTTTGTCGATGAACGAGGTTATCATGGAACCCAAGTTGACATCGAACTGGCAAAGCATCCCCGGGGGGCGAACTGGCGTCAGGTCACCTTACGAGTTTCGCTGGGTGTTCATCTGCGCTGGGGCACCCTCGATATCGTTGGCTTACCGCGACTAGAGGCTGAAGCCATGCGCCAACGGCTCAGACGTTTAGGCGGCGCTTTTCGAGCTGATACTCTGCGTGATCGAGTCGCTGAAGAAGAACAGTCGCTTCGAAAAGCGGGTTACGTCGAGACCAGCATCGACGCTCAAATCGAGCGCCGGAAAAGCTTGGTCGATGTCCGCCTGCATGTGAACCGCGGCATGCTCTTACAGATCCAGTTTCAAGGCCCGCTAAAAATCGCTCGCTCGGTGCTGCGTAAAGCGCTGACCTTCGCCAGCTCAAGGGCGGTCAATGACGATCAAATCAACGCCAGCATCGAAGCGCTGAAAAATCTCTACCAAGCGCGCGGTTATTTCCGCCCAGCGATTCGAGCTGAGGACCCACAACTCGCGGCGATTGACGCCCAGGAAACGGCGCTGAAGCGACAGATCACGCGCATCCGAAGGCTCTATAAAGGCAAGGTTAAAGAGCGCCGTTCACGGCTCGCAAAAATCGCCAACCAACGCCAAGAGTTGAGGCTCATCCGGCGACAAATAGCGGCTCAATCACGCGAATTTAGACGGCTCGTATTTCACATCAATCCAGGGCGGCATGCGCGCTGCGCCGAGGTGCACATCGCAGGCATCCCCCAGCGCTTAGAGCACGAAATTATTACCGCTGAGATCCTAGGCACCCGCCCCCCCCAATTGGGTCGTCATGATGGTCGACTGGTCGATCAGGTCCTCAAAGAAGACGAAGCACGCATCGCGAATTATCTCGAAAATAAAGGTTGGTTAGTCAGCTACGTTGAACACCAGTTGTTGTTGCTTGCCAGCGGTGATCTCAGGGTCGGGTTTGTGGTCAGCGCAAGCCCTCCAACCTTTGTGCGATCTATCGCGCTCGTCGGCGTTTCAGACGGCGAAGATGATGACTGGGACGACGAAGAGGATGAAGAAGAAGAAGATACCTCTGCGCAACCTGTCGAAGATCTCTACAGCCCTTTGATCCAAGCTCTGCAGATCAAGGCCGGCTCACCCTTGCTTGAAAATACCGCCGAATTACTGCGGGAACGTACGCTAAGCTTTTATCGGCGGCGAGGTTACCCAGGAACCGAAATCGATGTCCAAATGAGCCTGACCGGAGACGGTGCTCAGTTTCGACTGATCGTCACCGAAGGTCGCCGCGTCCGCTACGGCGGCATGATGCTCAGCGGCACCCATAGAACCAAGAGAAAGCTCGTACTGGCCGCCTTCAAAGAGGCAAAACCCGGCGAACCCTTTAACCCCCAGGTCTTTGCCAAAGCCGCTGCGATTCTTAGGAGTTGGCGCGTTTTTCGACGGGTGCGTGTACGTTATCTAGGCTTACTCGAGCAGAGCGATTTGGTCTTCGTCGATGTCAGCGTTGATGAGGGAGTGAGCCAAACCTTAGACCTGACCTTTGGCTACTCGATCGAAGATCATTTTCAGACCTCACTGGCCTGGCAAGATCGCAACGTCTTTGGGCGCGCTTGGCACTTTGAAACGCGCGGTATCTTTGGATTGTTTATCGGTCGACGGTCTGAACTGCGCGGCGCGCTAAAGATGCCCCGTCTACTCGGGCCCAACACCGACCTGAGCGTCGAGCCCAAGGTCTACTATCGTGAACCCAACCGCGCCTTTCCAACGCTCACCCCAGAGGTCTTTGGGCTCGAAGACGATTATGACCTGATCCTCAAAGGAGTGGTCAAAGTCGCTCATCGTTTCAGCCGCTTTTCAACAGTTCAGGCGAACTACACCTATGCGCTCGACCGTGATGTTAATGAAGGCACCGCATCCGCTGTGTACACCGGCGCAACCTCGCTCGAGGGCAACTGGCTTCGCGTCGATAACCCGTTCAATCCGAAAAGCGGAATGCACCTCAAAGGAACGCTAAAGTTTGCGTCGCCTTGGCTAGCTGGCGACGCCAACTTTGTCAGCGCCGTAGGGCACGGCACGGTGTACCTACCGGTCGGAAAAACCATCCTCGCTGCCAACGTTCGCGGCGGCGCACTGATGGAGCTTGGAGGCTCTCGTGTGATCGCCGGATCTGATCTGTATCGCTTGGGTGGCGAGCGAACGATTCGCGGCTTTGCCCTTGATTCGATTCGGCTGTTTCGAGACCAAGACACCGATCTCAGTTCAGGCCGCGAAGGTCACGCAACACGCTTCATGTCCTCGTCGGTGGAGCTGCGCATCCCCCTTGGAGCGCAACGTGCCAACAGCGGTTTTGGTGTGACCGTATTTTCGGACATCGGGTGGGTCGGGGCAGACGATTTCGATACCCCTTATGGTTCGAGTTTAGGCTGGAGCAACGGCCTGGCTGCCAACTATGTGTTACCGATCGGGCCCGTTGGCTTGGTCATCGCGCATCAAACGCAACGCCCTGATCGCCCGACTGGGTTTGAGCTACCTGATCGATCCGATTATCAAATGGCTCCCATTTTGCCCGAGCGCATCGGTTACCACATCTCGATGGGCTACATCTTCTAATCCACTGCGCAGAGCGTGCGCTCGCGCAGGGCTTCAACACAGGTTATGGTCTTGGACACACAACGTATCGGTTTACAGTTTGATCAAGCTGGCTTGCTCGGACTCCCAGGCACTCAGCGTTTTTCGCTCAGCGAACCCGGGTTCGACATTCCAAACTGCTCACCCGAGCTGCTCGCAATCGCTCAGCGCGGCTGGGAAGACCGGTTGCGGTCAGAGTACGTCGGCGTCATGGTCATGCGGCGTTTTCACGGCCTGCTCGTCGATTTAAACGCACCGATGGACCTGCAAGAAGTTGGCATCATGCTCACCTTGCATGAGCAGCAACATACCAGACTGTGTGCCGCGGCTGCTCAGGCGATTGGGAGTGACCTTCATCTGGGCTTTGACCTCGCGGAGCTCCAACAAGCTCGGACACAAGAGCCCTTAGAAGAGCAACTCTGGATGATGATTATCGGCACCCTGATATGCGGTGAAGGCGTCGCCCTTGAGTTGCTCAAGCAAAGTCTTACTGAGCTTCCACGCACAGGATTTTGCGAGGTCTTAAGATCGATCGCTCGAGACGAGGTTTTGCACGCCTCACTCGGTTTTAAGCTCTTGGTCGAAATTCGCAACTCGACGACGGGATGGTTAACCTACCCCGGAGACGACTGGGTGAGCGGTTTAGTGACCCAACAACTGCGCGCCATGCGTCTAAGAGATGTTGTTGAAGCGGATGAAGCGGCCTTCTTTGAGACGCCAGATCAAGCGGATCACATGCGTCAACTTGGAATTCCCAATAGTCAGGACTTTGTGGGTGCCTATCGCCGCGCCATCGACACGGTGATTCCCGCGAAACTCAAGCAAGCAGGGGTCGATCTCAGCGGATAAAACTGTTAGGATTCAACCCATCGGAGGATGAATGAGCTCAAAAACCAGCACCCATATGATTATTGGCGGTAGTCTCCTTTTTGCAGGTTGCGGCGAAGAGACGGTGAATCCTCCAACGATTGATGCGGGGCCTCAAACCGTCGATGCGGGCTCGCCGGCCGACACCGGCGTGACGGCGGCTGACACTGGCGTCGTTGCGGACACCGGGCCCTTGCTCGATACCGGGCCTGCTCCGGTGGATGCAGGATCGGTAGAGGCTGGACCTGAGCCGGTCGACGCCGGTCCGCCCGCAGTGCCACCCAACAATGGCGATCGGTGCACCGATCGAGGCGACGTCTATTGCGCTGCGGGTTTGGCGACCTTCTACTGCACCGGCACGCACTGGCAGCGAACCGACAACTACGATTGTGACGCCTGCGAAGAGGGCGTTGACTTTGATGGGTATTCCGAAGCGATGTGCGGGGTGCTCGGTGGAGCTGAATGCTCGCACAGGAACCAGGCATTTTGTGACGAGCAGCTGCGCCCCGAAGCCGTCTGCGGGATCCGGTGGCAGACGCTCGATAACGACGGCATGTGCTCGCCCTGCGAAGTCGATCAGTCAGGCTATCTAACGACGGCCTGCGCCGTGCCCGGTTTTATCGGACTTCATCGAGCCGGCCAATCGCGCCACCCTGGCCAAAGCATAAGGCGTCCATAGAGCTTTAAAACGCGCCTTTGAGCTTGCACCAAACAATCTAGAAACGTAGCGGGGCACGCCCGCTGACAGGCAGGCTATTAATCTCCACGCTTGAGGCTGGAGATCCATCCGGGGTGATCACGTCTTCGTACGTCGATTGGGTGGATTACTCAGGCGGTCGTTTAACCCGAAAGGAACGCTCGATGAGCAAAAGCAAATTGTCCATGAAGAAGATGCTCGAAGTGGGTGCCCACTTCGGTCACCGTGTGTCGCGCTGGAACCCTAAGATGAAGCCGTTCATCTTTGGAGCACGCAACGGGATCTACATCCTCAACCTTCAAGAGACTCACTACCGTTTCGCTAAAGCCTATGAGTTCATCGCTAAGATGTCCTCCAAGGGTGACCAGTTGCTCTTTGTGGGCACCAAGACGGCTGCCGCTGAGACCCTGCGCGAGCAGGCAGAACGGGCCGGGCAGCCCTACGTCACCGAGCGCTGGCTTGGTGGCACGCTGACCAACTGGGGAACCATTCGCCAAAGCGTCGATCGCTTGCGCAAGCTTGAGAAGTTGCTCGGCGACCAGGTCGCGGTCACCAGCTACACCAAGAAGGAACAACTCGACATGGAGCGCTCCATGGCGAAGCTTGAGCGTAACCTCTCAGGTATTCGTGATATGAAGCGCCGTCCTGGCGCCGTGTTCATTGTCGACATCAACCGTGAAGCCATCGCCGTTCGCGAAGCGCGTCGCTTGAACATCCCGGTGATCGCGCTGGTCGATACCAACTGCGACCCCGACGTCGTCGACTTCCCGATTCCGGCAAACGATGACGCCATCCGCTGCATCGAGCTGTTTGCTTCGACCCTGGCTGACGCCTGCGTTGAAGGCGCCGCTCGATTCAAAGATGAGCAGGCACGTCGTCCGAAGAAGGAAGCCGCTGCGAAAGATAAAGCCCGCGAAGAAGGTGGTCCTGAAGTCGCTGTGATTCACAGCGCCAAGAAGGACGCCAAAGAAACCGAAGCAGAATAAGGAATCGATTCGATGAAGATTACCGCTTCTCAGGTCAAGGAACTGCGCGAGCGCACAGGCGCTGGCATGATGGATTGCCGCAAGGCATTGGTGGAGAGCGAAGGCAACCTCGATGAGGCTGTCGAAGTTCTCCGTAAAGCTGGCGCAGCGAAGGCAGCCAAGAAAGCCGGTCGAGTCGCCGCTGAAGGCTTGGTCGATGCGTCGATCATGGCCGACGGCACCGCCGTCTTAGTTGAGGTCAACTGCGAAACCGACTTTGTCGCTCGCAACGAGAGCTTCCGCAGCTTCGTCGAGACCATCAAATCAACCATCGCTGAAGACGGCGCTGAAGGCGTCGCGTCAAAGGTCGATGTTCAGCGCACCGAGCTTGTGGCGACCATCGGTGAGAACATCAACGTGCGTCGCGCCGAGCGATTCGCAGGGGATGCCTCGAACTTCGCCTATGTTCACCCAGGCAACCGAATTGCGGTGATTCTTAAGCTTGAAGGTGGCGACGGCTCAAGCGCCATGACCACCTTTGGTAAAGACCTCTGCTTTCACATCGCAGCGATGAACCCGCTTTGCACGAGCCCTGATGACGTCCCTTCAGATGTTATCGAGCAAGAAAAGCGCATCGCTCGTGAGCAGTTGATGGCGGAAGGTAAACCAGAAGCGATGATCGATAAGATCATCCCGGGTAAGCTCAAACGATTCTACAAGGATCGTTGCCTGCTGAATCAAGAGGCCGCCATGGGCGATGATGGCGTCACCAACCAGGCGCTCTTAGACCAACTGGTCAAAGCGATCGACGCGCCGGTTCAGGTCGGCGGTTTTATGCGCTACGAGCTGGGTGAAGGTATCGAGAAAAAAGAAGATAACCTTGCGGCTGAGGTCGCAGCGATGACCGGCGGTGCGTGAGTGAGCTATCAACGCGTCCTGCTGAAACTCAGCGGAGAAGCTTTGCAAGGAGGCCAGGGCTACGGGGTTGACCCCGAAGTCCTGGCTGATTTGTCTTCAGAGCTCGCTGAGATCCATGCAACAGGGACGCAACTCGGCCTGGTTCTAGGCGGCGGCAACATCTTCCGTGGCGTCGCCGGTGCAAGCGCTGGGATGGATCGTGCTCATGCCGATTATATGGGCATGCTCGCCACCGTGATCAACGCCCTGGCGATGCAAGATGCGCTTGAAAAGGCAGGGGTTCCGACCCGTGTGATGACGGCGATTAATATGCCCGAAGTTGCAGAGCCTTACATTCGGCGCCGAGCCATTTCACATCTGAGCAAGGGCACGGTGGTCATCTTCGCTGCTGGAACCGGTAACCCGTTCTTTACGACCGATACAGCCGCTGCGCTGCGCGCCATGGAAGTTGGCGCTGATGTGATTCTCAAAGGGACCAAAGTCGACGGGATCTACGAAGAAGATCCGATGAAAAACCCTCACGCACGGCGCTTTGAAGAAATCGGTTATACCGAGGTGCTCAAACGAAGGCTTGAGGTGATGGACGCCACTGCGATTAGCTTATGCCGTGAAAACGGAATGCCCATTGCAGTGTTCAATATGAATGGCCGTGGTAACATCGCCCGTATGATCGCTGGAGATACATCGATCGGCACGGTGGTGGTCCCGGACTAAGAGGTAACAAGATGATCAACGAAGTGCTCGAAGAAGTGCAAAGCACCATGGAAGCTACTATCGAGGCGATTCGTCGCGACTTGTCCCGACTCCGAACAGGGCGCGCAAACGCCAACATGCTTGAGCCGGTGCGAGTCGACTATTATGGCTCGATGACCCCGCTTTCACAGATGGCGAGCGTCACCGTTCCTGAGGCCCGGATGCTGCAGGTCAAACCCTGGGATAAATCAGTTATTTCCGACATCGAGCGCGCCTTACATGAAGCCAATCTTGGGGTCTCGCCCCAAAACGACGGTGAGGTCATTCGCCTTATTTTCCCACCAACGACCGAAGAGCGCCGGCGCGAGTTTGTCAAAGAGGCATGGACTCACATCGAAAATGGGAAGATATCGATTCGCAACAAACGCCGTGATGGCAACGACATGCTCAAAGAACTCGAGAAAGAGGGCGAGATCGGTGAAGACGAGCTCAAGGGCGGCTTGAGCCGTGTCCAAGAGTTGACCGACTCAAACACCAAAGCGCTCGATGACCTGGGTAAATCCAAAGAAGAAGAGATTCTGACCGTTTAGCGGTCATCTGCGCCGCTATGCCAAATGTTCCACGCCATGTTGCGATCATCATGGACGGCAATGGCCGCTGGGCGAAAAATCAACAACTTGATCGGCTCGCCGGGCATCAAGCCGGCGCTGACACAGTCCGCCGAGTGACCACTCGAGCGCGCGAGTGCGGCGTCGAATCACTGACTCTTTATGCGTTCTCGACCGAGAACTGGCAGCGACCTAAAGCCGAGGTCGCCGGTCTCTGGACCTTGCTGGTCAAGTTCTTGAAGTCGGAGCTCCCCACCCTGCTCAAAAACCAGATCGGGTTGTGCCTGATCGGTGACCCCGGTCCAATTCCTAAGATCGCTCAAAAGACCCTGCAGTCGGTCATTGAGCGGACGACTGGCGAGACCGAAATGACCCTCAACTTGGCGCTCAACTATGGAGCCAAAGCTGAGTTGATCAACGCACTCAAACAGCTGAACAAAAACGGTGAGCCCATCGATGAGCATCATCTAGAGGGTCATCTCTACACGGCAGGTCAGGCGCCCGTCGACCTCCTCATACGCACTGGCGGCGAGCGTCGGTTGAGCAACTTCTTGCTTTGGCAGGCAGCCTACGCCGAACTGTACTTTACGGACACGCTTTGGCCTGATTACACGGCGGATGACTTCGATCACGCCTTGGCAGATTTTGCCGGTAGAGAGCGTCGTTTCGGATTAACCAGCGACCAATTGCGTAAGGTAGCCCCATGAATCTTTTAGTGCGCGCAGCCTCGGTGTTGGTTCTTTTACCGGTCGTACTCGCTGCCATTCATTTTGGCGGGCTTTACTTCTTTAGTTTGTTGACCGTCGCAGTCGCTATCGCCTTGCATGAGGGCTTAGGCTTAGTCCTCCCGGATCTCAAACAACGACGTATTCAAGCGATCATTTTGGGCGCCACGCTCGGTGGGCTCGCCGCCTTGATTCAAATGGAATCGATGCCGGTAGCAGCGGGTTTGGCTTTGCTGCTCCTTGGCGCTGTTTTGAGCGCTGCGGAGGTGGTCGCTCGACCGGGCGATCTCGAGTCGGCGGCTCGACGCTGGCAAGGCGCTGTATTCGTCGCCGTCTACGCGGGCGTTCCTTTGCTCCTGCTGCTGGCTTTGCGCCAGCTAGGACCCAGCGACGCCGGCGTACGCTTTATTTACCTGTGTATGGCGGCGACATGGTCGAACGATACGATGGCTTATTTCGCTGGGCGAAGCTTTGGAAAGCACAAGATGCACCCAGCCATCTCGCCCAAAAAGACCTGGGAAGGTTTAGCGGGTGGCGTCATCGGCTGCATCGCCGCAGCGCTAATTTGTCGGGCGGCTTTCCTTCCCGAAATCAGCGTCGTTGAAGCCTTCGTGTATGGCGCGGTGATGGCGCCTCTTGTCCCCCTTGGTGATCTCGCTGAGAGCGTCCTCAAGCGAGCGGCTGGCGTCAAAGACAGCGGTCAATTGATTCCGGGTCATGGTGGTCTTTTGGACCGCGTGGATGCGCTGCTCTTCGCCCTGCCCTGGACTTACTTGGTCGCGCTGTTCACGCTGCGTCCATGATCCGCATTACGCTGCTAGGTTCGACGGGGTCCATAGGCCAGCAATGTCTGGACTTGGCCGCTCGTTTACCTGAGCGCATCAAGGTGGTCGGCTTGGGTGCGGGTAGTAATATTGAGACGCTCGCCAAACAGGCGCGAGCGTTCAAGCCTGATTTAGTTTGCTGCGCTCACGCCAGCGACCTTGGGCGGCTCAAAGCCCTAATCGATGATCCCACCATCAAGCTCGAAGCCGGCGAAGAGGGTCAAAAGGCGCTGGCGACGCATGGCGACGCCGACATCGTGGTCGCAGCCGTAGTTGGCTACGCAGGACTTATCGGCACGCTCGCCGCTGCACGCGCCGGAAAGCGCATCGCTCTAGCGAATAAAGAAAGCCTCGTTGCCGGCGGACAACTGGTCATCGAAACCCTCAAATCCACTGGCGGAAGCCTCATTCCCATCGACTCCGAGCACGCCGCGATTCATCAGTGCTTGAGCGGGGAAACCTCAGCCAACGTTCATCAGATCTGGCTCACCGCGAGCGGCGGTCCGTTTCGTGGGTTTAGCCGAAAGCAGCTGGACAATATAAGCATCGAACAAGCCCTCAATCATCCGAATTGGACCATGGGACCTAAGATCACCATCGACTCGGCGACCCTGATGAACAAAGGGCTCGAGCTGATCGAGGCAGCCTGGTTGTTTGACACCCAACCCGACGAGATCGCCATCGCGGTTCATCCACCGAGCATCGTTCACTCGATGGTGGAATTTGTCGACGGCACCTTTAAAGCGCAGCTCGGCGCACCGGATATGCGAGCGGCAATCGCCTATGCCTTGTCGCCGCAAGACCGATTGCCGCTTCGACAGGTCGATGCGGTACAGACCTGGAACCCCTTAGACACACAGCTAGCTTTTGAGCGTTACGACCGAGAGGTCTTTCGGGCGCCTGATTTGTGCCGGCACGCGCTGAGTCTTGGAGGCGGAACGCCGGCAGCCCTTAATGCGATCAATGAAGTCTTGGTCGCTCAGTTCCTGCAAGGCGAGCGCAGCTTTATGAGCATCACCGAAGATCTCGCTCGTGGTCTGGAGGCGATGGCCTCACTGAACCTAGGCGGTGACTCGATCCAAGCCATTGTCGACGCCGATTCAGCCGGACGCTCATGGGCTTTGTAAACCTGTCGCTTTGGGTCAGAGCGCTTGCGTTGTTGAGCCTCTTCATGGTCCCGCGTCTGTGCTTGATCGGCGATGCCCGCTGGACCAGCGAAGAGAGTTGGTTTTTCTCGGAAATCTTTGCCACTGGACAGGGTCAAAGGTGGTCGGCGCTCGGCACGCCCGTCTCGGGTACGCACGGTGCGCACCCAGGCCCTTACTTTTATTGGCTCTTAGCCCCCTTCTCGTGGACTGCTTCCCCCTGGCTCGTCAGTTTGGGTGTCGCCCTGATGGACAGCATCGGTCACCTACTCGCCCTGAGCGGGCTGCGCATCCTTTGGCGAGAGCACAAAGACTGGAGCGTCGCGCTGATCGTCGCTGGGTTGGTGTTAGCCCTTAGCCCATGGGCGCTTCTGTACGCAGACCGCCCCTGGAATTCGAACCTGGTCAGCTTGCCGGTAGGCATGGCAATTTTTGGGCTCGCCTCGTGGTGGCGCAACGCTTCATCGTGGAGGAGTTTTGGCGTCTTGACGATCGGGCTTGCGACCCTACCGAGCTTCCATTTGTCGGCGCCGATCATTGGCTTACCGATGCTGGCGGCGGTCCTTTGGCGCTGGCGCAGACTGACCCAAAAGTCGGTCCTGATCGGTGCCTTGCTCTCGGTGCTGATTTGGACGCCTTATGGGCTCCACGAGTGGCGCCATTCCGGAGCGAACACCGCCGGCTTACTCAAGCGTAGTTTGCCCTCAGTAAGCAGCCCGCAAAACACGGTGTTAGCATTGAGTTGGCCGCTGCGTCTCGTCTCGCCCGACATCGGCTATCATGCGCAAAGAGGCTACTGGTCTGCCTATCAACCGGGCGCGTGGATCGAGCCAACAAAAGCCGCGGGAAGAGCCTGGTCTCAGACCCATGGCGGCTTGGCATTGCCCGGCGTGATCATCGGCTGCTTGTTAATGCTGACTTTGTGGATCACCTACGGGGTCCGGATGCGAAAACCCGAGCATCGAACGCTGCATGAGTGGATTCTGGTCACCGGCACCTTTTTAGGTTTGGCGCTTTTGCTGTTGGCAGGCCGCCGCGCCTACCCACATTATCTGCATCCGATGATCCCCTTTTACGCAGGCGCAGTGGGCTGGGGCTTTGCCCAGCTGTGGCGAAACACCAAGCTGCGCCTCATCCTAAGTCTAGGGTTCGCCTTGAGTGTGGTCACGGGCCTGAGCGTGACGCATCGCTTTCAACACCATCATGACCGCTTATACGGCCTTCAAGCGAACCTCTATAGTATCGGTATTTTACGGCGATTTGGGAGTGTTAATCCTGTTTTTTGCGGCGCTTTAGGTTATCGAAGCAAAGGTCAACTTGAGCGGCTCGCTCGGGTGCCGCATCCCGAACGCCCCTTATTTGGCTCGAATGGGTCGCTCATTCACATCCGCTCGGGCCAAGCCCCTGAATCCCTACTCAGCTCCGCTCAGTGGCACGAGGCTGCGTACGGAATCGACCATATTTTAGTGCTAGGTCCTTTACCACAGGCTGCGCGCCGGCTAGGATGTCGATAATCTGAATGAGGATTCATTCACTCATGAGTCGAAACCCTGAAAAACGGCACCTGATCATCTCAGCAGCCCAGGAAGTTTTCTCAGACCTAGGGTTTGACCGAGCGCGGATCTCCGACATTGCGCGCAAGGCAGGCGTCGCTGATGGGACGATTTATCTGTACTTCAAAAGTAAGGATGAACTTCTGATCAGCCTGTTCGAAGAGCGCGTCTCGCCAGCGATGGAAGCGATCGAAGTCCATGTCGCCAATGGTCCTCAGGACCCTCGCGGTCGGGTCGCCAGCTTGATCCGGGCGTATCTGCAAGCGATGCAAGCGGACCCCTCGCTCGGCTCGATCATCACCATGCAAGTCCGGCAGAGCCGCCGCTTCGTTACGGATTACGACAACAGACCCCTGGCTCGCTTCTTTGAAGTGCTTAGAAGCATGATCGAAGATGGCGCACGTCAAGGTATGTTCCGAGATGATATCTCAATCGAAACCTTGCGCTGGATGATCTTTGGAAGCCTCGACGCTTTCACCTTGGCTTGGGGTCTAGGGCGAAGCAGCGCCACCGACTTAGGCGAGCTCGGTGAACAACTCATCGCTCTTTTGTTGCGCGGTTTAAGCACAGGCGAGAACCCCACCCTCATGCCTCAGGCTGCAAAGCCGGCTGCCGCTCAACTGATCGTAACCAACGAACCTTTTGACCCTGCATTGGATTGATCATGATCTCCTTTGGAATGACTGAAGAACAACTCGAATATCAGCGCATGGCGCGTCAGTTTATCGCCCAGACGGTGACCCCACACGCAACGCACTGGGATGAGACCTCGCATTTCCCCAGAGAAGAGATCCGCCAAGCTTGGGAGAACGGTCTGCTGAATCTTTGCCTGCCCGAATCAGTGGGTGGGGCGGAGATGCCGCTGGTCGACACCCTGATCATCAGTGAAGAGATCGCCTACGGATGCGTCGGCTACTCGACGTCATGCATGGCGAACGAGCTGGCGCTGACGCCCTTGGTTATCGGGGCGGATGAGGACCAAAAACAAAAGTTTCTCAAGCCCTTTGTCGATGAGTTCAAAATGGCAGCGTTTTGCTTGAGCGAGCCGGGCGCGGGATCAGACGCTGCGTCACTCCGGACGACCGCTCGCCGCGACGGCGACGACTGGGTGATCAGTGGGCAAAAGCAGTGGATCACCAACGCGACCCACGCTGATTTCTACACGGTCTTTGCCACGGTGGATCGCGAGGCGGGGCACCGAGGCATCACCTTGTTCGCCGTCCCGAGAAATACACCCGGCATCACCGTTGCGCCGCATGAGAACAAGATGGGACAGCGCTGTTCGGATACGGCGCCGATCAGCTTTGATGAAGTTCGCGTCCCAGCGGACCATTGCATCGGCGGTCCTGGGAATGGCTGGAAGATCGCGATGCGCACCTTGGACTTTAGCCGCCCCTTGGTGGCGATGTCTGCTGTCGGTGTAGCGCGGCGTGCGCTTGAAGAAGCGGTCGCCTATGCCAAAGAGCGAAAGACCTTTGGCAAACCCATCGGACAGCACCAGGCGATCGGGTTTATGCTGGCGGATATGGCCGCTAAAACCCAAGCCGCTCGCTTGCTCGCCTTAGAGGCTGCGTGGCGCACGGACCAAGGCCTGCCCGCTAACAAAGAGGCGAGTTATGCCAAAGCGATGTGCGCTGATTGGTGCATGGAGATTTGCACCGATGCGGTTCAGGTCTTTGGCGGCTATGGGTACACGAAAGAGTACCCTGTCGAGAAGTTGATGCGCGACGCCAAACTGATCCAGATCTATGAAGGAACCAGCCAAATTCAACGCGTGGTCATCTCGCGCGAGCTGATGCGCTAAAGCGAGCCTTGACCCTATGCCTTACCGGCACAATAAGAACGCATTCGAACTGAAAGTAGACTCATGAAGATTCTAGTACCGATCGCACGGACCGAGGATTACAACGCCAGGATCGTCGTCAATAAAGCTGGTGACGACATCGAGCGCGGCGGTGTTGCCATGGTAATCAACCCCTTTGATGAAATCGCAGTAGAAGAAGCGTTGAGGCTTCTCGATGGCGGTGACGGTGAGATTGTCGTGTGCTCCATCGGTGGTGATGAAGTCGCAACTGAGCTGCGCCGAGCGCTGGCGATGGGTGCTCACCGAGCCATCCAAGTCAACACTGAGGTGACGTTATCGCCTGAGGTCATTACGCCCCTCTTGAGCGCTGTCTGTGAGCGAGAGCAACCCGACCTAGTGTTGATGGGCAAACAGAGCATCGATGGAGATTCAGGTCAGGTTCCGCAGCGGCTAGCGCAGCGTCTTGGCTGGCCTCAAGCCACCTACGCCTACGAGGTCAAACTTGAGGGCTCGACCGTAACCATCGGCTGCGAAGCTGATGGTGGAACCGAGACCGTGGCGTTTGATCTGCCCGGAGTCATCAGCGCCGACCTGCGCCTCAACGAGCCCAGACTGCCCAAGCTACCCGACATCATGAAGGCTAAGAAGAAACCCTACGATGTGCTGTCGGACGCCGAACTAGGCGGGGTTGAAGAGGGACCTGTCAAAGTGGTGTCACTTGCAGCCCCACCAGAGCGCCAAGCGGGACAGATGGTCGCTGACGTCGACGCTCTGATCGCCAAACTTCGAGACGAAGCTAAGGTGCTCTCCTAACTAATAGAAAATACACCCGACGGGGTGGGATGGTCGATATGGATACTGGAATTTTAATCGCTCTTGGTGCTGGTGTTGCCGTCGCGCTGGGTTGGATGGCAACTCGCAAAAAAGGCGCTAGTGACACGTCGAATAACCAAGCGTCTGCTCCAGAAGCTCCGGCAGCAAAACCTGCTGTTAGGACGAGTGAGAAGCCGACCCTGGTGATGTCTCCAAACGAAGCTCAAGCAGCGGCGAATGAATCGATGGCGTCGACTCAACCGACGGTCACACCCGAAGAAAAAACTGAAACACCCAGCAACGAAGCGGTCGCAGAGCCCGAAGCGGCTGCAGAGCCCGAAGCGGCTGCAGAGCCCGAAGCGGCTGCAGAGCCCGAAGCGGCTGCAGAGCCCGAAGCGGCTGCAGAGCC
>JBDQPD010000195.1:0-2937 GCA_040260805.1 Myxococcota bacterium
CAAGCCGGCGAAGAAGCTTGCGATGACGGCAATCAGGTCAACACCGACGCCTGCCTCAACACCTGCACGGTCGCCCGCTGCGGTGATGGCGCCGTGCAAGCTGGTGTCGAAGCGTGCGATGATGGCAACCAAGTGCAAACGGATGCTTGTCTCAACGACTGCGTGGCGGCTCGCTGCGGTGACTCGGTGGTGCAAGCTGGTGTTGAAGCCTGCGATGATGGCAACCAAGTTGATACCGATAGTTGTCTTAATGTCTGTACGGTCGCCGCCTGCGGCGACTCGGTAGTTCGTGCGGGGGTTGAGACCTGCGATGACGGTAATCAACTCCAAACCGACGCCTGCTTAAACGACTGCACAGCATCTCGCTGCGGTGACGGTTTGGTGCGCGCTGGGCTCGAGGCTTGCGACGATGGCAACGCCGACACCAGCGATGGTTGCAATAATGACTGCGCTTGGACCGCGCATGGCACGCGCTGGATCCCGTCAGGAACCTACAACGTGGGCACCGTAGGCGGCGAGGGGCGCTCAGCGCCACCGTTTCAAGCGCAGATCACCCGCCCCTTTAGCATCATGGCGCATGAGGTTACGTGGGAAGAATTTTGTCGCTACGATCAAAATTGCGGCGGGGGTCAAGCGAGACAGCCGCGCGGGAACGTCTCGTGGATCGCTACCGCCGAATACGCCAATTGGTTGAGCGCTCGAGAAGGTTTGACGAGCTGCTACACCATCAACGGTCTCAACGTGTCGCTGTCGGCAGGGCTCGGCTGCGACGGGTACCGACTGCCCACTGAGGCGGAATGGGAGATTGCGGCGCGCGCACCAAGCCTTGATCACCGGTATGCAGGCAGTCAGGACCCTGCTGCGGTCGCTCGATTCGATTGCACCGCAGGCGGCGGTGTTGTGGGTCAGCGCGCCGCAAATGGCTACGGTCTGTTTGATATGAGCGGCAACGTGCGGGAGTGGGTGTTTGACACCTACGCAGTGTATCAAGCTGGCGTTCAGGTCGATCGCGCGCTGTCGAGCGGGACCATTCGGGTTAACCGAGGCGGGGGTTGTGATGACGGCCCCGGAGCGCCCAACGGCGACCGACCGATCTGGCAACGCGACGACAACCCGCAGACGA
Source organism: Myxococcota bacterium (assembly GCA_040260805.1). Classification (GTDB taxonomy): domain Bacteria; phylum Myxococcota; class UBA4151; order UBA4151; family UBA4151; genus CACGMS01. The sequence goes on from JBDQPD010000195.1 coordinate 1,124, forward strand.
GCTCTTACGTGAACGTTGGATTTCGGTTGGTGATCAGTCGCTCTGGGACTTGCGGCAACGGTCAAGTCGACGAAGGGGAAGCGTGTGATGACGGTAACGTCGATAATGCTGATGCGTGTCGAAACAACTGTACCGAGGTTCCAATCGGCTCCACTCGAGGTGCTGCCGCTGAAAGTTGTTCCTCGATCTTAGCTGCACGGCGTGGTGCTTCGAGTGGTATCTACTGGATTGATCCGGATGGCGCTGGCGGAACGCAAGCTTACCGTGCTCGCTGTGATATGGACATGCTTGGCGGTGGTTGGACCATTGTGAAGCGCTGGGGTAGCGGTGACAACTACAGCAACAGCTTATTCATGAGTAACTCCAACTCGATGGGGCGCTCGGCTACCGCTCAAGGCAGCGTCGAGGACTCGACCTACGCAGTACCGTACGAGGGTGCGCTCGACGAAGCGAACGAGGTCCTGCTCGGCTGGGAATTTACACAAGAAAACGAAGTCGAGCATCCCACGGGTTATGTCTACTGGGCTGCAAACCTTAATGATTTTAATCCGGGTGCAGACACCATGGGTGGTTGCTCAAACCAGGGGTTTTGGACTCGCCTTCAACAAGGTTGTGAATACAGCAATGGAAATGCCAGCGTCTTAGGACAGAGTCATAGTTTTACTATGAGTTCATGGCTCATCGGCGACTTAGAGGGAACAAATACGGATTGGTGCAGTTCGCGAGCTTGGGATAATGACGCCGGGCTGTCTATCCCGAACCCTGGGGGAGAACCGAGCGGCAATATTCAATGTCCAAATTACGATAACGGTCATATTTGGATTGCGGTTCGTTAGTGAGCTTCGAGCGTATGATGGTGCGCAGGGTGAATCGGCACATCACGTCGTCAATATTCCCGACGGCACGATCGTTACCTCGCTCGGCAAGATCATGCTGTGGGTTCGTGATCAATACGGTGTTTTTAGTGAAGGTCTGAACGATGAATATTGAGTGTTTGCGTTGGGTCTTAGTCGCCTGTTTCTTCGTGTTGAGCAGTTGCGGCGACCAAGTGGTCGTGCGCGAGACCGAAGCCGCCTGCGGTAACGGCTCTATCGAGACCGGTGAGCAATGCGATGACGGCAACGAGGTGGCGGGGGATGCTTGCACCGATGGCTGCAAAGCCGCCCTTTGCGGCGACGGTATCCTTCGAGCGGATCTCGAGGCGGGCGCTGAAGGGTATGAGACCTGCGATGACGGCAACGACTCCGACGTGGACGGCTGCTTAAACCGCTGCGTGATCGCCGCCTGCGGTGACGCCGTTTTGCGCACCGACATCGCTGAGGGCGAGCCCGGCTTTGAGGCCTGCGATGACGGCAACGATGACGACACCGACGCGTGCCTGAGCGACTGCCAAGCGGCGCGCTGCGGTGATGGCGTGGTCGGCCCGGGTGAGGGCTGCGATGACGGCAACGAAGACCCCACGGATGCCTGCGCCAACTGCCGCCCGGCGACCTGCGGCGACGGCGTGATCCAAGACGGCGAAGCCTGCGATGACGCCAACGACGTCGACACGGACGGCTGCTTAGCAAACTGCGCCGCTGCGCGCTGCGGTGACGGCGTGCGCCGCGTGGACTTAGAGGCTGGCGCTGAGGGCTATGAAGAATGCGACGACGGCAACGCCGCTCAGGCGGACGCCTGCACTGCGGCGTGCCAAGAGGCTCGCTGCGGCGACGGGGTGCTGCGCGCCGACTTGCAGCCCGAACAGCAAGGCTTTGAAGAGTGCGATGACGGCAACATTGACACCGGCGACGGCTGCTCGTCGACCTGCGCTGCGG
>JBDQPD010000008.1:0-51670 GCA_040260805.1 Myxococcota bacterium
CTCAACGCAGCTGAGCGCGCCAGCCGGTTAGCACCAAACCAATCCACAAGGCTTGCGCCATTCCCAGATGGATGAGCTGCATCCAGCCAGGCGCCGCGAGCGCAACATTGAGCAGCCCGAGTCCAATCTGGCTAAGGCTCAACACCATGCCCACGAGCGCGATCTTACCGGCGGTGTGTTCGCGCAGGTGGTCAAACGCCCAGATCATGAACCCACCTAAAATCAGCGCCAGAATAGGATGGATGATCCGCAAACGAACCAGAAAATGTTGGGTGGCGCTGAGCTCGTGGGTGACCTGAGCCAGCAACCCAGAATGTTCTGCGGCTTGGACTGGAAATAGGGTGTCGCCCAACGCTGTGATGGCGCCTGACATCGAGACCACGATGAAGCCGAGACCCATGATGGTCAGCAGCCCTCTTTGCTCTGTCCAGCGAAAGGGGGCGTGTGGATTTTGGCTAAAGTAGGCGGTCGCAGCGCCCGCAGCGGTGAGCATCAGCGTGTTGGTCAGATGCAGGACGATGACGGTCGCTCGCGCCGCCGAGGTGTCGTCAGCGACCAACTCGGCAAGAACCAAGCCTGCGCCGATCGCACCCTCGATGATGATGAAGAGCAGGGTGATCAACGCCGCGATCGTGGCCTTGCCGCGCAAGCCAAACAGGCGCCAAGCCCACGCGGAAATGCCCAGCCCAAAAACGCCGCATAAGCCGCTGGTGAGACGGTGCGTGTACTCGATCATCTTTTCTAAGGAGGGGGCGGTGGGGATGATCTCACCATCGCACAAGGGCCAGTGCGCTCCGCAGCCTGCGCCGCTGTGCGTGATCCTGACCCAGGCGCCAAACAGAATCACCCCCACGAGGTATGCAGTAAACAGCCAAGCGATTCGAGTGAAGGATCGGTTCATGGGGTTCCTAGACACCTTCGATTAAGTTTCGTCAACGCGCACCCTTGCCGCGCTACGCTGCACACGTCATGTACTAGACCATCACCAGGAGATTATCATGCGTTTGCTTTCCCTTATTTCGTGTCTCGCCCTCACCGCGTGCAATTCTTCATCGGACGAGCGCGCGGCGGCGGAGCCGGCGGCTAAAGCGCAAGGGCCTGCTGTGGTGGCGGTCGAGCCACCCAAGGCCGAGCCCAAAGCCGAAGAGCCTGCCGCAGCGCCTGAAGCCCCAAAAGGTCCTCCCGGTGTCTCCTTTACGAACGTCAAAGACGGGGATTCCATCCCCAACGGTTTTGAATTGGTGTTTCAGGTGATCGGAAAGACCGTGAAACCGGCGGGTGAGCCGATCGATGACAAGACCATCGGCCATCATCACTTGATCATCGACGCCAAGGGGATTGAGCCCGGCACACCGGTACCCGCTGACGCGAGCCATATTCATTTTGGTAAAGGTCAGACCAAGCATGTGTTGAACGCATCGCCTGGGCAGCACACGCTGACCTTGCAGTTCGCCGATGGCGCCCATCGCAGCTACGGCCCGGAGTGGGCAAAGACGATCACGGTCACGGTGACTGAGCCTAAGAAATGAGCCTGTCGCGCAAGCTCGCAGAGCCCGCTTTGCGTGAGTACATGAGGTGCTGGGCCGACGATGATCGAGAGGGTTGGCTCAGCTTGTTCGCCGCTGAGGCGACGCTCGAAGACCCGGTGGGAGCCCCTGTTATCAAGGGGGCTGAGGCGATCGCTGCGTTCTGGGACCGTATTCATCAAGGCGATATGGACATGCGCTGCGAGCTCGACCGCATTGTCGTTTGCGGTGATGAAGCCTTGATGATCTTTTGCGTCATCACCTCAGGGGCAGGCGTTGAAATGCGGGTGCAGATCGCCGACCTGTTCACCTTTGATGATTTAGGTAAAATTACGACGATGCGCGCCTTTTGGGACCAAGGCTGCATGAGCATGGGTTAGTTACCAACTGGCCCCCTCCGCGCTGAGTCCCAATCTCCTGACAGAAGACCTGTAAGATACTAATTAAGCTTTGTTAATTAGTCCTTTGGTGTCGTCTTGGTAGGAGTTTATGTGTCATTTATGTGTCATAAACGTGTCGCTAACGAATCAATAAGATCACGGGATAAATACGAAATAGTCACAGGTTTGAAAAAGTGATGAGAGCGCCTCGTCGGGTTGGAAACCCCGAATAAGGAGTGATTCCATGTTGCGTTTGGCTATGTGTATTGTGTGCTTGGCTATTCCTTCAGTTGCTTATGCAAACGTTAAGCTCAGCGGACGCGCTCAGATGCGCTACACAGTTGAAGAGCTTCCTGGTGAGTTCAGCCTTCCGCGGGTGCGGCTGAAGTTTGGTGGGTCGACCGACTACGTCAAGAAAGCCTCGATTCAGGTCGATCTCGGCAAGGGCGCTGTGAACCTGAAAGACGCCTACGCCGATCTCGCTTTGGGTAGCGTTCTGCTCCGCGTGGGTCAGTTCAAAAAACCCTTCTCTCGACAGCAGTTGATCAGCTCATCCCGGTTGGCGTTTGTCGACCGAGCGGCGACAGATAAGGCGTTCGGTGCAGGCCGCGATCTCGGATTCATGATCCACAACGGTAAAAAGAACCGCATCGAGTACGCCCTTGGTCTGTTCAACGGCTACGGTGAGAAGGGGATCTTCAACCCGAATAAAAACAAGTTCAGCAACCTGACCGGCGAGGCTCGACCGCTGGCGGTCACTCGACTGGCATACAATCACGGTAAGCCTTCTGGATACGATGAGGTCGACTTTGCCGGCGGCCCTCTTCGGGTCAGTGTTGGGGTGAGCGCGCAGCATTATTTTACCCAGGCAGCGGGCCAATCAGAGGCGACTTATGTCGGCGCTGATGTGATCGCTAAATTAGCGGGCACGTCGCTGCTCGCCGAGTACTTTACGGGTGGTGCGTCGGGCGCCGATGCCAGCAATGGGCTGCATGTACAGCTGGGACACTTGATCAAGGAGCGCTATCAGCCGCTGCTTCGCTATGTCCAAATCGACGACGCACAACACGCCATGGTCGGCTTCTCCACCTACATGAAGAACCATAAACTTAAAGCGCAGATCGACGTGAGTCAGCCGCTTGATGACCGCAACGACGGCATGGCGATTCGTACGCAGCTTCAGGTGAGTTTCTAGTCTCGAGTGACGCGCTAAGTCACTCGCTTCTGTAAAGACCAAAGACCACGATATGCTGATCTCAAACCGTACAACTCGCAAACGCCTCGCGCAATGGTTGCGCGGCTGTCACCTCGTTGTCACCTTCGCGCCTGCAAGGCGCAACCATCAACGAGCGAGGGGAGGCATTGTGAAGACATTCGTCGCGACCCTTGCTTTGGTGACCGCCTGCTCGCCGGGGACGAACCCGGGCGTCCAGGCGCGTGACGCGGGTGAGCAGAATATTCGCCTCGTCGGGTCCAGCACCCTTTATCCGCTCACTAAAGCGGTGGCTTCTGAAATGACTCAAGGTGATGCTCAGGTCCTGATCTCGGTGACTGGAACCACCAAAGGCATCAAGGAGTTTTGCTCGGGTCGCGCCGCGGTGGCTGCGGCCTCGCGCGAGATGAACGCAGAAGAACGCCAAACCTGTTCGAGCTCAGGCATCGATATCGTCTCGATCCCTCTCGGTTATGATGCGATCAGCATCGTCGTGCATCCTAATAATAGCTGGGTCACTCATCTCACGTTGGATGAACTTCGTCGCATTTGGGCGCCCGAGGCGCAGGGGCGAATCGTCACCTGGGATCAGATCAGACCTGACTTTCCGAAGCGCCGAATAGCGCTTTATGGCCCCGGAAAAAGTTCGGGCACCTTTGACAGCTTTAGCGAGCGAATTGTGGGCGAGCGTGGCGCGTTGCGGGGCGACTATCAAAGCAGCGAAGATGATCACTTGTTGGTGCATGAGCTCGCTAATGATGAGGGCTCTTTGGGCTTTATCGGTCTTAGCTACGCGATTCAGAACCCATCGACGCTTCGTGTTGTGGGTATCGGCAGCGACGCGGCGACCGCTGTTGTTCCCTCGGTTCAAAGCGTTCAGGCGGGGCGCTATCAGCAGCTGGCTCGCCTGACTTATCTTTATGCGACCGTGAACGGTGCAGCCAGTGAACACCAGCGTCGTTTCCTCAGGCAGTATTTAAATTTCGCGTCGACGCGAGGTGAAAAAATGGGGTTCGTTCCCCTTAACCGTGCGAAGTTATCTGAGAGCTTTTCTAGGCTCCAAGAGGTCAAGCCATGATCGACTCAATTCGTAAGTCATCGATGCTAAGGTTGGGTGCACTGCTCGTGCTTCTCTATGCCTTTTTGGTCGGTATTACCGTCTTATCGGGTGCCGTTAAGAGCTTAGGTTCGGGTGTGATTTCGCCCGAGGTGATGGCTTCAGTCTCGAATCCATTTGTGGGATTAATCCTGGGCGTGCTCGCGACGACCTTGGTTCAGAGCTCGTCGGTGACGACATCTCTGGTGGTGGGTTTGGTCGGCGGTGGGATGCTCAGCGTCGAGATGGCGATCCCCATGATCATGGGCGCCAATATTGGTACGACGGTGACGAGCTCCATCGCCGCGCTCGGTCATGTCGGTAACCGTGTCGAGTTTCGCCGGGCCTTTGCGGCGGCGACCTGCCACGATTTCTTCAACTATCTCGCCGTTATTGTGCTCCTCCCGCTTGAGCTGATGACCGGTTATCTGCAGCGTCTGAGTCTGATCATCGCGGGCTGGTTTGAGGCGGGCAGCACCGAGAAGTACAAGAGCCCTTTCAAGGCGAGCCTCAAGGCCTGTTACAAAGCGATTAAAGGCTTTGTTAATGATCGCTTTGAGGAGCCAGGAACGAGCGCAAAAGTTCTTTTGGCTGTGGTCGGTCTGATCATCATCTTTATCTGCCTGGTGTTGATCGTGAAGGTGATGCGGAACTTAGTTCTAGACCGCATGCGAAGCCTGCTCTCGAATGCGCTCGATAGCAGCATTGTCGTTGGCTTATTCGCAGGCGCAGTGCTCACCGTAGCGGCTCAGAGTTCATCGATTACGACCTCGGTGATGGTGCCTTTAGCCGGCGCTGGGTTGATCACTCTTCGTCAGACCTTACCCTTGGTGCTTGGTGCCAATGTAGGAACGACGGTCACCGCGCTGATCGCCGCAATTGCGGTCGTTGGAGATCAAGCCATGGCAGCTCGTCAGATCGCGATGGTCCACCTTCTGTTCAACCTGACCGCGATCACCTTGATCTTTACTATTCCGAGAGCCGCCGACGTTCCGATTCGTATGGCGCAGCGTTTAGCTATGGTCGCGGACAAGTCGAAACGCTGGGCATTCACCTACATCATTGGCATGTTCTACGGCGTACCTGCTGCGCTCTTCTTCATCTCTAAGCTCTTTTAGTAGGAATTCAGATTATGCTGAACACACTGATCACACTCTTTGGTAAAGACAACGAAACTCTTGCCACCGCCGAAGCCGAATTCACCGAGATGCTCGAGCGCACTCAGGCGATGTTTAAGGACGCTAAGCGAGGCGTCTGGGAGACCGCGTTGACCGCCAATGAGCGACAAGAGCTCTACCGCTCAGACCGCCGCGTCAACAAGCTTGAGCGCTCGGTGCGCCGACGCGTCCTCGTGGCGATGAACACGAAAGGTGGGGACACTGACCTCAACAACTGCGTGGTATTGTTGCATGTCGTCAAGGATGCGGAGCGCATTGGCGACTACTGCAAAAACCTCTCGGAGCTGCGAGACTACGACGCCCGTGATTTAGGTGGCGATGAGGTGTCCGCAAGCTTACGCACGATCGCTGACGAGCTCGAAGAGGTCTTCGATGCTGCGTTGCCGGTGATGGCAAGCGATGGTGATATCGATGGAGCGGTCGAGCTTCTGCAGAGCGCACGCGAGCTGTGCAAGCGGTGCGATCAACAGCTCTTGCGCATTGCAAAAAGTGATAAAGACCCGAGCTCCGTCACCGTTCATGTGCTTTTGACGCGCTTTTACAAGCGGATCGCCGCGCACCTGTCGAACGTGTTGTCGGTGGTGGTGATGCCGCTGCATAAGATCGATTATTTCGATGAGCGTGAGCTTGAAGGCTTGTAGTCTTTTGGGTTGAGTCGTCAGCCGACGATCAACCAGGCACCGGCGTAGTGGAACGCTGCCCCGGTGATCACCAAGAGGTGAAAGACCTCGTGGTAGCCAAACCAGCCGGGTACCGGATTGGGTGCTTTGCGGGCGTAGCACAGAGCGCCTGAAATGTAGACGACGCCGCCGACGGCGACGCATGTGACCGGCGTGGAGCCTAGCTGGCTGAGCATCGCCGGCATAAAGGGTGTGCAGACCAGTCCAAGGATCACGTAGAGCCCTGCGGTCAGCGCGCGCGGCGCGTGCGGAAAAAAGCAGGATTTTAAGGTGCCCAAGGCTGCGCCGGTCCAGACTACGGGCAAGACCCACTCACTGTACTGCGCTTCAATCACCATAAAATAAGGGGTGAAGCCGCCGGCGACGAACAAATAGATCATCGAGCGATCGAGCCGGCGCAGCTTCATGCGCAGCTCGGGCGGCCAATTGGGCGTGTGGTAAAATCCGCTCACCGCGAAGAGTAAGACCAAGGTCATCCCGTAGAGTACAACGCCCCACTGCAAGGGCCCGTCTTGGGCGTGTTGAGCGAGCAGCAAAGCTGCTGCCAGCGCGGGGATCGTCGCCACCAGGTGCGACACACCGCGCAGTTTGGGTTTGCCTGGAGGAGGCAGCATAGGGTCACCTTGGTCGATGGTCCGCAGCGTGTCGAGATGCGCGAGCAATAGCAAGTGACGATCGCGCTGAGCCCCTCGACGACCTCGTTGCACCCCTTTGTCTAAAGCGTGGTGAGCCGATAGTACAGACTCGGGTTATGGGAGTGTTTTGGCTTTGCGACGAGTTGGTCTGATCATGTTGTTGGTCTTTGGAGCCTGTTCAGAGTCTGATTCAGACGCTGAACCGTCCTTACCTGCCGCACATCCACTGGACGCGGTGCTGGGCACAAATCAGCTCCAGGCCTTAGGGTCTCACAACAGTTATCATGTCGAGCCTCCTGCCAATACGCTCGATGATTGGCGCTACACGCACGTGCCGCTTGATCAGCAGCTCGATGAGCAGGGGCTGCGCAAGTTTGAGCTCGACGTCTACTACGATGAAGAGCGGCGAGTCTTCGACGTGTTTCACATCGGGATCCTCGATGCGGTGAGCAACTGCCCGACCCTGCGGGTCTGTCTTCAGGTCATGCGCACGTGGTCCGATGCCCACCGCGGGCACCACCCGATCTTTGTGATGATCGAGCCCAAAACCAATTTCAAAGAAGAGCTCGCCGAGGGGATGCTTGAACAGCTTGACGAGGTCGTACGCGACGTCATGCAAGGCGGCGCTCACGTGACCCCGGCAGAGGTCCAGGGCGACTTCGAGACCTTGCGAGAAGCGGTGGTCACCGACGGCTGGCCTGTGCTCGCGCAGACTCGAGGGCGCTTTGTGTTGTGGATGGACAGCTGGGGCGAGTGGGGGCGGCGTTACAGCCGCAACCGCACCGACCTGAGCCACCGAGAGATTTTTGTGGTCTCTGAGGTGACCGACCCGGTCGCTGCGATCACCAATTTCAACAATCCACTGACGTCCGGCGATCAGATCCGAGCAGCCGTTGAGCAGGGTTTTATTGTGCGCACACGAGGTGACGACGCCTTGGTCGGTTTAGCCGGTGATGACACGCAACTTAAAGCGGCACTCGCGAGTGGCGCTCAGTTGATCAGTTCTGATTTTCCTGCGCCCGTTTTTGGGGTGGATTACCACTCTTCGATACCGGGGGGAACGCCGAGCCGCTGCAACCCGATCAACGCACCAACCGAATGCACCAGCGAAGCAGTTGAGGACCCTAGGCGCCTAGCGGGGCGTTAGCCCTGGTTAATGAGGGGCATGCTTTAGGACTTTGCGCCTCGAATCAGGTGGAGCCTGATCAACACTCACCACCCGTTGGTCGGCGCCGAGAGCGAGATATGCAAGTGGTGGTGATGGAAGCGATACCAGCCCTGCCCTTGGTCTTCGACCTCATAGGCGAGCTTGAGCCTGGAACAGGCGCCGTTGCGCAGCCAGCCTGAACCACAGAGCTGAGCGACCGCATTACGAATCAAAGGACCAACTTTTCCATCGACTCCGATCACCCGAAGATACGGGGTGTCATGGAGCCGGCCGATGAAGAGCGCGGTGCGGTACACGTCGAGAATCGCAGGCTCAGCGACGCAGTGGTACTGATCGGCGCCATTTTGAACGTGCTCGCAGACCGAGCGCAGCCAGTTGTTGCGCTGACCGACCTGGTAATAGGCGATGTCCATGTCGTGACCGTTGGTGTGGGTACCTTGCGGATGCCCGGGCTGATTTTCACGGGTGCCAGGGATCGAGCCGTCGCGTTCGCTCATGTCGCCCAAACCAAGGTCTTGGTAGGCTTGGTATTCCCAGTCTTCGCTCAGGCATTCGGTCGCCGCGGTGGCGCGCTGGATGAGCAGCTTGAGGTCACGGCGCGCCCAGCTGCGGTATTGATCAGCCTCGGTTTCGCCGTTGAGCGGGTAATCCCAATAGCCGAGGTCGCGCACCGGGCTGAACTGAATGAGCTCGGCACAGCTGTTGGCGCCGCCACGTGGGTCGCAGTCGTTGAAGGCGGGCACATCACGCTCGCAATCGGGTGGGCTCCCTGCGGGGAGGTTCTGGTCGGTTTCGATGCACTGACCGCTCGAGGGGTCACAGAGCTGGCCGTCGGGGCAGGTGATGGCGTCGCAGCGGTTGGTGTCGCCGCCACCGCCGCCGCTGCGTTCGCAGTAGTCTGAGCAGCTGGCGTCGCAGCTGTTGTCAGCGGTCGGTACGCAGGAGCCGTCATCGTCGGTATCCCCCGCGCAGTCGTACGCATTGGCGTCAGGCCAGCAGATCGAGCCGCTCATACCCTCGGCTCCCCAACAGCGCGAGCGGCTGTCGCACTCGCTGCGTGAGCCGGATTCGCTGCACTCGCCGGCGGCTTCTTGCATGCACAACCCGAGCACGCAGATGCCTGGGTTCTCGTCGGTGCCCCAGCACTCGTTCGAGCAGTCGCATTCGGAGCCTGGGTCGAGCAGGTCGCTCGGATCGATCGGCTGGGTGCCGGCATCGTTGGTCATGCCTGCGTCGACATTGCCCTGACGTCCGCCATTGCCCTGACCATCGTCTGTGGTGACCGGCGGTGAGCAGGCTGTGACCAAGAGCGAAACGAGTACCAAACGATGCATAAGACCTCCGAAGTCGGACCTTACTGGCCTGCTCAAGAGGGCGCCTCAAGGAAGAAGCGAGCTTATCGGATGGTTGCCCGAGGCTTAGAAGACCTCGCCGAGATCCACATAAAACCCGGTGTAGAAGGACTCGCTAAGTGATTCTGCCGCTGGCGAGTATGCCCAGTCAAAGCGAATGTTGACGCCGGGAGCGAGGATTAAACGTGGGCCGCCTCCGATCGCCCATGCGGCGTGACCACCTTCGTCAAACTGCCACCATCCTCGCCCGCCTTCTGCAAAGACGTTGAGGTTGATTTTGATCGACGGTTTGCTTGGTCGCGTGAACTGAACAATCTCGCGACGCAGGGACAGACTCCCCATCGCCTTATAGGGCGCATGGACTCGTCCCCACGGGATCCCGCGCAGCGATCGAGCATGCCCAATCATACGCGTCTGCCGCAGGTCACCGCCTCGGGCGAGTTCCTCAAAGGGTACGTCTCCATACATCCCATCGAGCCATAGTCGGTAGGCGAGCACTGTATGCTTCGCGACCGGTAGGTAGTGCCGCAGGAGCGCGCTGATACCTACAAACCCTATCGCTTCGTCAAAGAAACCTGGCGCACCCCGCAGGGTAACAAGATGGTGCTGGCCTCTGCGTGTGCCAAAGCGGCGGTCTCGCGAGTCAAAGGACAACCCCACCCAGGGTTGAAGCGTCAGATGCGGCTCGGCGCCGATTAAACGCGGTTGATCGAGAAGATCAAGGGCAAGCTGGCTGCCATCGGGCGCGACGGATTCCGCATATTTGAGATCGAATCCAGCGAGCCCTTTCCAGTTCTTGTTCGTGGTCAGGTCACCGCTTATGAACCCTCTTAGGTGTGGTTCTGTGCTCTGATATTGATAAAATTTTTCGCGCGGCGCTGGCGGCGGTGCTTCGGCTGAGCCGGAAGCCAGGCCAAAGTAGCCTGCGTCTAAAATACGCTCGAAACGTCCCTCGACCCAAAGCTTAACACCAGGGATAAGGTCTGGTTTTTCGAAGCGAAGGAAGTGCCTTTGCAGCGGCCAAAAGCGCTCGCCGTCAACCTCTTTTAGGCTCGTTGAGCTGTGCGCTTGGAGTTGCCAGCGGAAGTCACCCATGTCGTCGGGTTTGGTCATGATACCGAACAGACCCATGACGAATCCTAGGTCCGAGTCACCACCGAACATCGGCATGAACACGACACTCAGATTGGGCTCAATGGGCTCAGGGGCAGGTGAGCCGAGCGCCAGAGCAAGCGCGAGGATCATCGAGGCAGGCGCGTTACCATCGTCGCAGTGGGGACGAACATGGCACCCCAACACTGAAGCGCGCCGCTGTTCGAGAGCGCGCAGGTGCTGTTGAAAGTCGAAAAGATCAGGCTTTGTCGCTGTAAGGGGGTGCTCTGTATGTTGATCACGTCAGCATGGTTGGTTTCAACGCGCGACTGGTTTCCGCGGCCCAGCTGCCCGTCAGCGTTGGCGCCCCAGCAGCTGACCCGTCCAGCTTGAGTCAGCACGCAGGTGTGCGCCTCTCCGAGCGCTAGGTCGGTCGCAAAACTGAAGCCACCTACGGATGAAGGAGTGACCAAATTCCGGTCGATATCGGGTCGCGCCTGCCGTGAACGATTGTCGCCCCAGCAAACGACGCTGCCCTCGCCAACGAGAGCGCACGCGTGTCGCTTCCCTGCGCGCAGCAGGGTTGCGCTTGTGACTCCATTGGGCGCTGCGTGGTTGATGCATCGCTGCTGGGCTTGCCCGCACGACCCCTCTTGTTCCGCTTGAAATCCTAGCTGGTTTCGGTCGTTATCGCCCCAGCAACGCACAGCGCCTTCGACGTTTGTATAGCAGCCGAAGTCCTCACCAAGCGCCAGCTCGCGTGCATCCGTGACAGGGTTTCGATCAGATAGGTAGGATGCCGAGCCCTGTGTGACTTGCGATGCCGTCAGAGGGTTTTGACTCGGGTAGGTCCCATTACCCAGCGGCATGGTGCCCCAACACCAGAGCTCGCCTGATTGCGTGCGAGCACAGGCTCCGTTGTACCCGACGGCGATGTCCCGAACGCCAGAGATCAGATCATTATCTGGCAAAACCACAGGCTGAACGTCGCCTCGTCGGCTTGGCTCTTCGCCTCGACCGAGCTGACCGCCGCCCCAGCACAGCACTTCGCCTAGATGGGTCCTTGCGCAGACCATGGATCCATTAGCCGACGCTTGGACGATGCCTGCGGGTAGGTCATCGCGCCTCTGGAGCGGTAGATCGTTTGCTTGGTTTGAGTGCCGGACCTGCCCTGAGCTGTTGTTCCCTTGGCAAAACACGCGGCCCATGCTGCTGGTCGCGCAGAAGAATCTGTTCCCTCCAGAGAGTGAGCGCCCACGAACCAATCGGCAGTTGGCTGAGCACTCATCTGTGCCGCCTGGCGCGCCAGTATCGCATTCTTCGGCGCCGTCGATTCTGCCGTTGCCGCAGCGAAACGCTCGGGCAGAGCGCGTGGTCGGCAGCAGGTCGCGAGTTGGGGGTTGCTGGGCATCCTCATCGCTCTCAAGCTGCGCTTCTTGGTTTAGGTTTTGTACTACTAGATTGAGCGACTGCTCTGCGCCGTTGTTCAACAATGAGTTATCTCGCAAGGTGACCTGAGAGTTTCCGCTCAGATCCGCTCGCAAGGCGTAAGCGCCCCAGTCAGCCATATCAGCGACCACACCTGCCGTCGCATTGTTGCTGACGGTGTTGGTGATCAGGCGGATGTTTTTTGAGTCAAAGAGCGCCACGCCGTACGCCATCGCCGCATCCGAACCCAAGGGCCCGATCTCGCCGGTCGAGGTGCCGGTAACGGTGTTGCTGACCAGCATAATTTCGGCAGAGTTGCGCAGCAACTCAACACCAATCCCCACGGCGCTTGTGACCTGGTTGTTAGACAGCGTTGCAGCGCCCGGTTCCATTAAGTCGATGACGCAAATGCCCGCATCGCCTGAGCCATTAATGGTGTTGCTGCTCAACTGATAGCTTGCGCTCCCTTCACCGACTACAATCCCTGCGCCCACGATGCTGGTGAAGTTGTTCTCGCTGACGGTGATCGTTGCGCCGGCTTGGTTACCGATCAAGCTGATGCCGTCACCGCTGACTTGAGCGCCGAATGTGTTGCCGCTGATCTGCCCCGACAGGCTGCTCTCCATCACCACCAGGGCGTCACCGCCCACAGCCTCGAAGTCATTACCGCTGACGCGGAACACGCCTTCGCCGCCTAAGGGCCCTAAAAAGACACCCTCGCCGCCTAGTGGCCCTAAGAAATGGTTGTCTCCGACGATGACGCTCGACAGCGAGCCATGCGCGCCAAATCCGGCGCCATTAACCTCAGCTATGGTGTTGTTCTCAAAGGTGATCTCAGACCCAGACTCAACGTCGATCGCGTAGTCCCCGGCGATCGGACCCTTAAAGTGGTTGTCTCCGACGATGACGCTCGAGAGCGGACCGCTCACACCGAGCGCAACGTCGGTTGTTTGCTCAATCGTATTGTTTGAGAGCGTCACGCTCGCCACGTTGTCGATGGCGATCGCTTGGTGCGACTGAGCGAAGATGGTTTGGTGAATGGTGACGCTGGAGGCTTCGTTCGCGACCACCGCTCGCCCTGAGTCGCCATCGGCGGTGTTGACGAGGGTCATCCCCCAAAGTCGCAATGAATCCCCGGTACCGGCGCTCAGGGGGCCACGAACACCCAAGGACAGCGTGGTTTGCTCCGGACAGGCGCCGATGACGGTCAGATCACCGACCTGAGGAAGCGCTAAGTCGTGCGTGCCTTTGGACAGGACCACAATGGCGCTGTCGACGCCGTTAGATAGGGCAGGGATTGTGGTCGTGGCGCGGTCCTGGCTCGATCCGTCCCCGTTGCCATTCGGGCTTACGTAGATGACCTGTGTCGAACCTGCACCGGCGATCCAGGCGTGTCCGATCGCAAAATCGCCGTCGCCACAGAGGGCCTGAGCTCCTAAGCCTTCACCTAGACAGAGTCCGGAGACGGGATCCGTTTGGTCGCAGTTCGCAATGCCGGCGTCGATGTCTCCACTATCCGCAGTGCCGGCGTCGAGAGTCGGTATGCCACTGTCTGCTGTTCCAGGTACTGGCTGGTTGTCGCTGCATCCCCAGGTTGAAAGAAGTGCGAGCGCGAAGAATTGACTGCGAAGCATAATTGATCCCTCGAGTGGCACCTAAGCATAGGCGGCCTTGCGTGCAAGCTTAGGGTAGCCGCGAATACAACCCGTTGCTCCTCAAAACCGCTATTTCTGTATTTCCAAGATTGAAAAAGTAGCCCCAGCATCGAACCTGGCGGTCGCTTCGTAGCGTGCAGGTGTGTCCGTGACCTACGGTTAATTCTTCGATCGCCAAGGCGCGCTCAACGTTGCTCATCGGAACAACGGTAGGGCTCACCGCCGGGCTTTGTGTTCGGTCACCCGACCACAGCGCAGGCTCTCGACCCCAGCATTTGAGGTCCCCCGAAGTGATATCCACAAGACATCCGTGCTGGTGCCCAAGGGCGTAGTGAGACACGCCGAAAACTCCATCGACTCTGCTGGGCCCGACGCCCCTTTCCGGGTCGTCCGTTCCCTCACCCGAGGTTGGCGGTAAACTGGTGTCATCGGTGGGTCCCCAGCAGAACAGCTTGTTGTTCGCATTGAGCATGCCACAGGCCGAACGCCCGGTGCCGATCGACAAAACGTGGGGAATATCGACCACCAGCGGAGCCGTAGAGCAGGTCAACGAGAAGTCGTCGCAGACGCTGTCTGATGATTGGCCGAGTTGGCGATAGCTGTTCAGCCCCCAACACGCCACCTGGCCCGTCTCTGATCGAGTGCAGATGAATTGGTTGCCGACGCTGATGTCGGCGGCTTGATGTGGCTGTTCAAAGCCGGGACGTTCAGCACATGCCCTGGAGGCGCTGGGGGACCTTTGACCATGCTGCGCAGCACCCCAACAAAAGATGTCTCCATTAACCGTCACCGCGCAGGTTGTGTTTTGGTGAGTTGAGATCGAGCGGATCTCTTCGAGCGTTTCGTCTGCGTTTCTCATGACGACCGCAGGAGCGGTTGAGTCCATATCGAGCGTGCAATCTCCAACCTGTCCATAAGTCCGGTCGCCCCAGCATAGCACTTGCCCGTCAGTCGTTAACGCGCAGGCATGGTCTCGGCCTGCGGCGACGCTGGTGAAATGATAATCGCCGAGGTCGATTGGTGTGATCGCGCTGAGCCGCTGCATGCCATCGAGATCCGGGTTGGCTACGCCTGGCTGCAAGATCTCCGATTTCACATTAGCGCCGATACAGTACACTTGGTAATCGCTGCCGATAAAGCACGAGAAGTGTCTCCCCGATGCGCTACGTTGTGTGTCGATGAGCGTGCAGTCGTCGTTGCATACGCTTCGGGTCTGCACATCTTCTGGATCACAGTCCTCCGCGCCGTTGACCTCGCCGTCGCCGCAGCGGGCGCGCCCGGAGCGTCGCCCTGTGGGAAGGGGGTCACCGAGGTCCGGCAAGCTCTGTGCACCTACATCGCTTGAGCGCTCCGTTTCGGGAGGTTCGTTTTGCGAGATCTCGTTGATCGGGTTGTCGGCATACTCGTTTTCTCGGTTTTCAAGCGTGCAAGCGCCCGACAAATCCGAGCGCCTAAGGTAGTTGTTCCATCCCGCAAGATCATAGATGACGCCGGCTGTCGGGTTGTTCTTGATCACGTTGTTGGTCATCGAGATGTTGCCGCTGTCTAAGACCAGCGCGCCAAAGGCGTACTGTTCGTCGCCCCCGACTTCGGGGGGGAGCGCAGTGTTTGAGAGGGTGTTGCCGGTGATGTTCATCTGGGCGCTGCTGCGCTCGATGACCAACGCGGCGTTGGTGGCGCCGTTGATCTGGTTGTTGGTGACGTTCACGGCGCCGCTTCGAGCGTCGAGAATCAGAATGCCTGCGCCCATAGCGCCTGGTCCAGGCGCGCTGATGACGTTGCCGCTCAGCGTGGCTCCGCCGGTGATCTCTTGCACAGTTAACGCATGACCGGCGACCGACTCAAAGCGGTTGTTTTCGATGGAGACCATCGCCTGCGCTGGTCCTACGAACACCCCTTCGCCGCCGAGTGGACCTAAGAAGTGGTTGTCTCCCACGATCACACTACTGGCTGCATCGACGATGGTGAGCGCGTTGCCGGCGACCGATTCAAAGGTGTTGCCGGTGACGCGAAAGACGCCTTCGCCGCCTAAGGGACCAAGGAACACCCCTTCGCCGCCAAGCGGGCCGAGGAAATGGTTATCGCCGACGATCACACTGCTGAGCGGACCGCGCACGCCCAAGCCCTTGGCGCCGATGGCCCCAAAGGTGTTGTGGCTTAGCGTGACGCTTCCCTCAACAACGAGCGCATTGGCTGCGCTCGTCCACACTGTCTGGTGCGCCTCGAGCGCGCCGGCTCCTGTAAACTCGACGACGGCTTGCTCGCCCGTGAGGTTGTCGCCTCGCATGGCGAGTCCCCAGAGCTTTAACGTTTGACCCGCTGATCGGCTCAGCGGACCGCCTGCTCCAAGCGAGATGTTGGATTCGGCAGCGCATCGCCCAATGATCGTGAGCTGGCCTGGGAGCGTATCGCCGAGCTCAAAGGTGCCCGCACCGAGCATGAGCACGACCGAATCACCAGCGCCGGTCAGCGCGGCTTGAACGCTGCCTGCCGGAGCGCTTTGGGAGCGTCCGTCGCCGGCGCCGTCAGCGGTGACGTAGCGGACGGTCTGTGCGCCGTTTAGCCAGATGTGATCATCGCTAAAGGGGGTCAAAGGACAGCTCGCCCCGGCACCTAAGCCCTCAAGGCAACGCCCGGCTAAGCTCTCCGTAGCGCCTTCGCAGGGTTCCGGGTTGGCGCCGGCATCGCTCGATGGTCCAGCGTCAGCCACTGGCAGCGGTACCGGCTCCGGCAGTAAGTTTGAACAAGCGAGGAGCCAAGAGCTCGCAAGCACCGTCAGCATGCATCTCATCAGAACCATCTCCCCGTAGCCGTTGGTAGAGTAGCTCACTTGAACAACTGAGCACAGGGGCCTTGCATCGGATAGCTAGGCTGCGGCAACTGCGAGTAGAGGTGTTTTATGTATGTTGTGTTGTCGCCCGCGAAAAAGCTCAATGAAGGTCCCTGCGTCGAAGGCTTAGGCCGCAGCCAGCTTGACCTCAGTGATGACCTCCAGCAGCTCATGGAGGTCGCCAGGCCGCTTGAGCCGTCAAGCTTGCGCCAGCTCATGGGGATCTCCGAGTCCTTAGCCGAGCTCAACGCCAAGCGGTTTGAGTCCATGCAGTGGCCGATGACCGCCGACAATGCGCGGCAAGCGGCCTTGCTCTTCGCGGGGGACACCTACACCGGCCTCGACGCTGCCAGCTTGACGGCTGAAGATCTCGAGTGGGCGCAAGACCACGTGGGTATTTTATCCGGTCTTTACGGTCTGCTGCGCCCCTTGGATTTGATTCAGCCTTATCGCCTCGAGATGGGCACCAAGCTCGCCAACGGACGCGGCAAAAACCTCTACGCGTTCTGGGGCGACCGCTTAGCCCAGTTGATCGATCAGCGGCTGGCGGATCACTCCGAAAAGATCGTCGTCAATTGTGCATCGAACGAATACTTTAAGGCCGCAGGCACCAAGGCGCTCAGCGCCCAAGTCGTCACGCCGATCTTCCTTGAGCAAAAGGGGGACGTGGTGAAGACGATCAGCTTTTTAGCAAAAAAGGCGCGCGGCGCCATGGCCCGCTACGTGATCTCGAATCGTCTGACTCAAGCCGATCACCTGCAAGGTTTCGACCAGCTCGGTTACCGCTATGACGCCGGCCGGAGCTCCGACGGCAAGCCGACCTTTGTGGCGGTGCGCGCCGCCTGAGGGTCTCGCTATGGCGGCTTGTCTTGGGAGGGTACCTCAGGCAAGCACTTGGCTATGTTCTTACGCATTCTTTGTATGATGTTGTCCGTGAGCTTGGTGGGCGTCGACTCCGAAGCCCTTGCTCATGTCCCTGACGATCGAATCGAGCGAAAAAGCAGCGCCTGGGTTGCGGCGCGCAAGCGGCGAAAGAAACGTCGTCGAAAACGGTCGAGGCGCAAGCGTGCGGTCAAGAAGAAGGTGGTCGTGCCGGCGGTAAAGCCAGAACCTAAGCCCAAGCCGGTGGTCGAAGAGCCCGCAAAAACGGAACCGACTAAAGCGGTAGAGAAATCGCCGGCGAAAGAAGAGATCCCAGGCATCGCCGTGATGAGCGTCAAGCCGGTGCACGGGATCTCGAGTGGTGTCGCCGATTTGGTCAACGAGATGATCCTCGTTCGGCTCAAGAACACGAACCGTTTTTCGAGCGTCGTCGGTGGCTCGGATATGGCGGCGATGATCGATCTAGAAGCGCAAAAGCAGGCGCTTGGTTGCGATGAAGAGAGCTGCTTAGCCGAGCTCGGCGGTGCCCTTGGAGTACCCTACATGCTCAACGCCAGCATTGGCAAAATGGGCAGCCTGATCGTGCTAACCGTCAAGGTGATCGCTGTAGAAGAAGCCAAGGTTGATGTGCGACAGATTCTGCGCGCCAAAGACGAAGGCGCGCTAGCTGACGGTATTGACGGCTTAGTGGATAAGGCGGTGGTCGATCTGCTCGGAGCGTCAAAAGGGGCGCCCTTAGCAGCCGATGCGCAACCCAGCCCGCCGCAGGCTGTCGCCATGCCGTCGGTCGTCGCTGCATCTAAAGGTTCCTCAAGTGGTAGTTGGCTCAAGTGGAGCGGGGCAACGGTGGGTTTACTCGGTGCAACCTATGCTGCCGCACGGCAGGTGGTGTGGATCGACGCTCAGTCCGAGTTTGACCGAAAAGTGACCGAAGGCGTTGCGCTCGACAGCACTGAGGTTGAAGTCCTCAGCCGACAGGCGGACCAGAGCAACGTCGAGGTCGGCGCAGGGCTTGCGGTGAGCGGACTTGGTTTTGCGTTGATGTGGTGGGGGTGGTGATGCGTTTATTGTGTCTGCTGAGTGTGGTGTCGCTGATCGCCTGCAATGCGCCTGATTTCACCGCCGCTAAGACGGCTTTTGGTGCATGTACTAAGACCGCTGATTGCACGCGTAACGGAACGGTCTGCGCCGAAGGGGTTTGCGTTGCGCCCGGCTTGGATTGGGACGGTGGCGCGCCGGCGGATGTCGGCCCTGCTGTGGATGCGAGCACAGTTTTAGACGCCCAAGTTCCGGTCGACGCCGGCTTAGCGGATTCGGGCCCGGTTGCTGATGCGGGTCATCTTGCCGATGCGGCATCTGGGACCGATGCCGCGCTTCCTATCGATGGCGGCTCCGATACAGACGGCGGTCCTGAGGCTCCCCCTGCTTGCGCCTATCGAAGGTTTTCTCCACCCGATGATTACGCGCTGTTCGCGCTTCAAGCGGGCATAGCGCTCTCCGATTCGATAGGCGAGGGGCCGCGGACGCTGGAGTTCTGGTTGCCGAATTTAGAGCCTCCCGCCGAAGGGAGCGAGCGCATCGATGAGGTTTCGCTGAGCACTATAGGTTTTGATCGGATGGCTGGTCAGATCAATATGAGCGCCTTTGCTAATTCACAGGGGCTTGGGACGCAGTATGTGGGTGTTTGGGAGCCACCTGAAAATTTCGATCTTCAGTCACCGGCGCATGTTGCCATCGTTTATGAGCCCGGTGCCGTTCCGGTTCTTCGGTTTTATCTGCGCGGCGAGCGGCAGCAGTTGGCTGTCCGCGACGCGTGGCATCAGGGCTGCGCGCAAAATAATGTGATCGCTGGTGCGCGTTGTGGCAACAGCGGAGAAGTCCGGACTACTGCGACGCGGTTAGGGCCCTTACGTTTGAGTTCGGTTGCCAGCCTTTATGATGAGCCGACTCATCCGATCCCTGAGTTTGAGCTTAGGGCTCTTGACTCAACTGTGCTGCTGCTCTCGCCGACGAGCATGGAATTTGGGGCGTGGACCGATTTATCAGGCACAGGTCGCCATGGGACGGTCTCTGGAGCACCTGAGTGCTTCTCAGGTATAGCGAGGAACGGCTCAAGTGAGCGAGCTGCAGCGCGTACTTGCTCAACGCTGCACGACGATTACCCCAACTTAGAAAGTGGCATCTACTGGATTGATCCGGATGGAGAGGGTGGAGATAGTGCCTGGCAAGCCTATTGCGAGATGGACGCCGATGGAGGTGGCTGGACACGAATGGTCATGGTTGCGCGAGGACAAACGCTTTGGAATGCGTGGAGCCAAGCTCGAAATTCAGATTCGTCAGGCGATAATCAAGCAACATTTGGTATTCCAATACAGAAGTTATCGAACAGCGATACGGGCGAAGATCTCGAATATTTAATTCACTTTGACGATACTCGGATTCATCATTTGTATCGAAGTATTAACTACCAAGCGTGGGATTTGAGCTTGGACTGGGATGAGTCGACCGCAAATCCGTTTGACGACCATTTTCAATTCAAGGCAGTCGGTGAACAAAGTTGGCGAGATTGCAACGCAGCCGGGTTAACGCACCACAACGCCAGGTGGAATTGGTCCTTTGGAAGTCGAAATGGGTCGTGCGGTGATGCGATCGATAATCAGGGTTTTGTACTTCATGGCGTATTTCCGGCGGAAACCTTGGAGACTGCTGCCGTATTTTACTCCAATGGATACGTCGGTAACAGTGAGTGGGCGTGGGTAGAATTTTTCGTTCGAAAATTCGTCAAGCCCAACGGTTCGAGCGCCGAACAGGCGGCACATACCTGCTCAACATTGCACGATGATTACCCCAACTTAGAAAGTGGCATCTACTGGATTGATCCGGATGGCGACGGTGGAACACAAGCTTACCGTGCCCGTTGCGATATGGACACACTTGGCGGTGGTTGGACCATTGTGAAGCGCTGGGGTAGCGGTGCGAATTACAGCAACAGCTTATTCATGAGCAACACCAACTCGATGGGGCGTTCGGCCAGCGAACAAGGCAGCGTCGAGGACTCGACCTACGCGGTACCGTACGAGGGCGCGCTCGACGAAGCGAACGAGGTCCTACTTGGGTGGGAATTTACGCAACAAAACGAAGTCGAGCATGCCACGGGTTATGTCTACTGGGATGCAAGCCTTAATGATTTTAATCCGGGTGCAGACACCATGGATCGTTGCTCAAACCAAGGTTTTTGGACTCACCGTCAAGGAGGTTGTGAATACAGCAATGGTGACGCAAGCGTCCTGGGACAGAGTCATATTTTTACTATGAGCTCTTGGCTCATCGGCGACTTAGAGGGAACAAATACGGATTGGTGCAGCTCGCGAGCTTGGGATGACGAAGCCGGGTTGACTATCCCGAACCCTGGTGGAGAACCGAGCGGCAATATTCAATGCCCAAATTACGATAACGGTCATATTTGGATTGCTGCTCGCCGTATGGTTAGACCGGATGGTTCGAGCGCCGAACAGGCAGGGCCGAGCTGTAAAGCCATTAAGGATGACCACCCCAACTCGCCAAGCGCAGCCTACTGGCTTGACCCTGACGGTGAGGGCGATGCGCCTGCTTATCGGGTCTGGTGCGATATGGAGTACAACGGCGGTGGCTGGCAGCTGGTGACCATCATCTCGAACGCCAACAATCAAATTCTGGGAAATGGAGATTATTTTCCGTTCGTCGCTGGTCAACACGTCACTGCGTCGCCAGATGACACTGATGCACTTGGTTCGGTTCCTGTCACTCAGCCGTTTCGTGAGATTATGCTAAGAATTCAGGACCAACCCGGCTGGCATATGCGCTACGTTGCGGATTCAGTCGCCGACGTTCACTCATCGATAAAGCAGCATTATGCGGATCTTCTGGAGCATGACGTAGCAGGAATCACCATGGGTGATCGAACGAGGTGGGAGTTTTATGCAAAAGCAGGCCCCGGAGCTGATGAGATCGGCTTAGGTCACCCAACATTAGAGGGCTTTAATTGTAACAGCCGTAACGTGAGCGCTAACCGACGATTTCCACTGGCGTGCAATACGGGTCGGCTTGCGGGTGAGCTTCGAGCGTATGATCGGGTGCGCGACGAATCGGAGCATCACGTTGAAAATATCCCCAACGGTACGAGCTTTACCTCAACCGACAAGCTGGTGCTCTGGGTGCGCTAATCGCTGAGCGATCGTCGTCTTTGATCGGCGATGCGCCAGTCGAGGATCTCGTCCATCGGGTGCATCGGGTCTTCGAACTCAAGGACTTTGGCGGCGTCTAAATCGGTAATGCCGCGGGTTTGGATGTTGACCGATTTGCGGTTGTACAGGGCGCAAAACAAGCGCCACGGGAAGAAGTTTTTGACCACCACGATGTCGGCTTTGAGCACGCTCAAGCCGAGCTCTTGGTAAAAGGCGGGCTTCATGACCGCCGGGCTTTTTTCGGTAATGCAGACGCTCACCTTGCCCTGACGCACCACCACGGCGCGCCCAAAACCTGTGGTCTCGCCGCAGCCGACTAGAATACCCTCGAGGGTCAGTGGCGATGTGACCTCAGGGTCGATTTTACCCCCAACGGTGACCTCAACGCCGCTGCCGATCGGGCACTCGTAGAGGCTCTCTACGGCGTCTTCATCGCGCAGCGCAGCCAGGCAGTTCAGATCCGATGCGCCCTTGATCAGACCTCGGATGACCTCTGTGTTTTCGCCTGGCGCGCCGGCCGTGACCACATCGGAGGTGTCGCAAAAGAACACCGCGCCGAGCTGGCGAGCGACCTTGGCGGCGCGCGCCTTGACGATGCCTTGCTCGACGCTGTCAAAGGCTGGGGGCGGGACGTCTTTGGTCGCCCACAACAACTCGGCGAGCTCGTCGGCTAAGGTCTCGGCGAGGTCCGGGTCGTCGTCGGTGACGACATAGCTCGCCCAGCCCAGATCAGGGTGGTCGTGCCAGGGCTGGCTCATAAACGCCGAGACATCGAGCACACGCGGGTCTTTCTCCATCTCCTTCATGCGCTTAAACACGGTGCGCATAGGCTGCAAGAAATCCAAGGTGGTGCCGCCGCCAAGCAGCATGGGCAACGAGCGCCAGGCTACCGCTGGCTTACGCTTCTTGAGCACAAAATCGATGAGCAGCTGTGCGCAGCGTTTCCCCACCGATTTATGGTCTCGGTGCGGGTTGGTCTTGTAGGCGCACAGCGCATCGGCGCGCTCGACCTTGAGCGGCGTGATCACCGCATGCAGATCGAGGCTGACCACCACGGGCACCGACTCGCCGACGATAGCACGGACCATAGCGATGAGCTCACCGTCCGGGTCAGTGCTCTCTTCGGAGCGCATGGCGCCATGAAGGCACAGATAGACGCCGTCCACAGGTCCTGCGGCTCTGAGTAAGGTTTCAAGCCGCTCGCTGAGCGTGTCCATGCACTCGGTTGAGAGCCGAGCGGCAGGCACCGCCCAGGCGCTGACCAGGGGGACGGTCTCGATGGCGACACGCTGCGACCGACAGCCTTGGCAAAAGCCGCTGAGTTCAGCGTTTTTCAAAAACCCTTCGGCTTCGGTTTTACCCGGAACACAGACCGCTGCGAGCTCGTCACCTTCTAAGTAATGGACCCGATGAAAATCGTCGAGCTCGGTCCGCAAAGGCGACAGGGCGTTGGTCTCTTGGGCGATGCGAGCATACGCTAAACGCAGAGGCTTCATCCCGGGTTTCTTCCGACCAGTTTTTTCAAGCGATCCCTCGCCGCGTCGAGCTTATCGAGCGCCGTTTGCGCTTGATCTCCGTATTTGTTGATCAGCCCGAGCACGAAGCCGTCGTCATCGTCTTGACCGAGGTTCGCCATATCCGGCGCGCTGCCGTCCGGCGCGTACATGCCCTCCATCACCTTGCGAACGCTGTGTTTGACCAGGCCGCGTACGGGGACTTTTGCCATCATCCCGTACATCGCCGCTTCGCCGCTGCGCTTGAGCTCGGGGTTCGCTTTGACCACGGCGACGGCGGCGCGCAGATCCTCTAGATACTCGTCGATCACTGGCGCATTGTTGGCGTTGACCGTGAGGTGGACGCTCGCTGGGTGTTGTTGCCTACCGACATCCCAACCTTTGGCGGCGAGCTGGTCGGCGACCGCATACAGATCCACTTCATCGCTGGCGCTCGCATAGCAAACCACGGTGGCGTGCGGTAATCCGAGCAGGCGCAACTCGGGGATCAACCCGATGCCACCGCGCAGCTTCTCTGTGGCATCCCAAGCGTCTTGCGCTAGACGGCAATAGCCATCTTCACCCAAGGCCTGCAGCGCGGCCCAGGCTCCAGCGATTGGTCCGCCAGGGCGGGTCCCTGCCATCGACGGGCTGGCGTAGATACCGCCGCACCAGTCGGTGGTGATGAAGAACTGATGGGTGAGGTAGGTCATGTCTCGATAGATGATGCTCGAGGCGCCTTTGGCGGCGAAGCCGTACTTGTGAAGATCCGCTGAGATCGATGTGACGCCAGGAACCCGAAAATCCCAAGCCGGTACCGAGACCCCAATCTTCTCGAGCCAAGGCAACATAAAGCCACCAAAGCAAGCGTCGACATGCAGCGGCACCTTGTGGCGCTCAGCGAGCTGTCCGAGCTCATTGATCGGATCGACCGTGCCGTGGGGATATTGGGGCGCTGAGCCAACGATCAGTACGGTCTTGCGATTGATCAGCTTGGCCACTTTGCGCACCTCGACTTGGCCTTTGCTGTCGACCGGTGCGCGCCGGATTTTGAGCCCAAAATAATGGGCTGCTTTGTCAAATGCGACATGCGCTGTGGTCGGTAAAATTACCTCGGGGTTGAGCAGCCAAGGCTTCTTTTTCTTGGCGCGATCTCGATACGCTTTCATCGCCATCAAGATGCTCTCAGTGCCACCAGAGGTCATCGTCCCCACGGCTTCTTCGCCCCCGTGAAGCATCTGGGCGGTCATCTTAACCACCTCTGATTCGAGGCTTTTTAGGCTCTTAAACGCCATCGGGTTGAGCCCGTTTTCACTGAAGTAGGCGTTGTGCGCCTTCTTCAAAAAGGCGTAATAGTCGTCGTCGACGTAGTAGACCAAGCTCCAGGATTTCCCAGCTTTGTAATCGAGGTCTTCGGCGCCTTTGGCGCCAAGATCGGCGAGGACGTCATCGAATGGACGACCGTTCTTTGGAATCGACATAGACCCCCCCTTGGGCAGGCTTGGCTTCTAGCGCCAAGTGCGTGCTCTGACTAGGAATGCTCGTGGTTTCTTGAGCCTAGGGCTCTGCCAGGCCAGAATGAGGAGGAACGGAGACCTCCTTGCGCGCAGTGACCAGCCTATTGATGACCCTTTGCCTCGGCGCCTGCAGCGCCGAGATTGAAGTGGGCAGCGTTGAGCGCTCAGCGGGCTATGGCGGTCCGTGTGTACCGGGCTCCATCTGTGCAAACGGTCTGAGCTGCTTGTTTGGGTATTGCCCGATCGTGGATGCGGGGCCGATCGGCGATGCGTCGGTGTCGAACGCTGACGCAGCCGGCCTTGAGCCGGGTGAATGTGGGGACGGTGTGCTGAATGCTGGTGAAGCCTGCGATGATGGCAACGTCGATGAGACCGACTCCTGCCTCAATGATTGCAGGCTTGCGACCTGCGGTGATGGCTTAGTTCGTCGAGACCTCGGACCACGTGACGATGGGTATGAGATCTGTGACGACGGCAACTTAGTCAATGAGGACGCATGCACGAACGCCTGCGTGGTCGCAGTCTGCGGCGACGGCATCTTGCGCGCTGACGTGTCTGAGGATGATCGCGCCTATGAGGCTTGTGATGATGGCAACATCGAGTCCAACGATGGCTGCATAGACGGCTGTATGGTGGCGACGTGCGGTGACGGATTCGTCTACGAAGGTGTCGAAGCTTGTGATCCGGGGACCGATGGACTTGAGGCGTTGTGCACCGAGGACTGCCAGCTGCAGGGCAACGCACGACTGGGCTCTGGCGCGAGCGCCGACCAAGCCGCCTCGAGCTGCCAAGTGATCAAGGTCTTAGTCCCTGAAGCAGCGGATGGGTTGTATTGGCTCGATTTTGATGGTCCCGAGGGGGAGTCGGCGGTGCAGGTTCAATGCGACATGAACACCGAAGGCGGTGGTTGGACGCGAGCGGTGATGCTTCGCCGCGCCGACGCGCTTTGGGATGCATGGCTGACGCGTTCGGGCGATCCCGCCGCAGGCGTTTTGTATGGTCTGCCGCTCCGCGCCTTTGCGGCTGATGACCAAGGCGAGCGGCTTGAGTTTTTCTTCAAGATCGATGGCGTCGCTCGGCAGATCCTTTACCGAGGGGTGAACTACAGGGCTTGGGATCCCGTGTTGGGCAATCAGCAGTTTGATTCAGAGTTTGAGCTCAAGCTCTTTGAGAATGAGGCCTACGAGACCTGCGCTGCGGGTTTAAGCCACGCGAACAGCGCATGGAATTGGTCTGCAGCGAGTGGCGCCAATGGATGCGCTGGATACACCACCACCGGTTTTATTGTGCATGGACAAGGTCGCGAGCATGATCGCGCCCATCAACTGTACGGTCTTCGTGGCTACCGAGCGGCGACCACCTTTCAGACCATTGAGGTATTTGTTCGGTGAAGCGACTTGTTTTGATCCTAAGCTTGCTGCCGTTAGCGGCTCTCGCCAATGAGGATGATATTTTCCTTCAAGGCATGGCTCCAGAGGTTGAGTCTGCTGAAAAGACGCCGATATTTGTCGTGCCACTGCAGCCTGTATGGAACAGCGCAGACGCTAATCTTCTGCTCAAAGTGGGTAAGAACTTAGTGACCTTGATTGAAGAGGCGGGCCCTTGGAAGGTCGTCTTCTTTGATGAGACCTCAGCGCTTCGAAAGGTCCAGGACCACGAGGCGCGTCTGCACAAAAAGTGGCTCAAAGAGGTCGTGTACACCGAGGCGCTACTCAAGCACCGCCGCGCAGGTCACGCAACGTCTGGAGCGGGTCGGGTGACACGCCTTCAGGGTCAAAACGCAGGCTACTTGAGAACTCCGAACCTGTACTGTCGCAGCTTAGCGATCGCCGCCGAAGGTCATTTGTTCATGGGGCAAATTGCCAAGGCGAAGAAGAAGCTCCGTCGGCTCGCTGGGACCTGTGAAATGGGTGACCTTGCGAAGAGCCGGCTTAATTTTACGAAGCGCTTTGAGTCCTTGCTTGGCGAGGCACGCGAAGCGGCGAAGCGCGAGGCGACGGGTGAGCTCTCGGTCACCACGGATGTCCCGGGAACTGATGTGTATTTGAATGGGCGTAAGCTCGGACCTGCGCCGTTGACCTTGCAGGGCATTCCAGCCGGCGACCATCTGGTCGGTGTGTTTCGAACAGGGTTCAAGCCTTGGGGTAAAAAGGTTCGAATTGACGCCGGTGAGTCGGTGTCGGTTCAAGCGACCGTCACGCGCGGCATGGGGGGGCAGGCGCAGCAGCGGATGCTCTCGACCTTGCGTGATAACCGCGTGGACGCCAACGTCGCTCGAGTGGCGGGGCGCTTGTTTAAGCGTCACGGTAAAAAGGCCGTCATGGGCTTGTTCGGCGGGGTCGCCAAGCAGAACAACGAGATCTGGGTCACCTTGTACGCGGTCGACAAAAAGGGGCGATCCATTCGGCTCAAGCAGATGAAGTTTGATCCGGACTTTTTGACAGCTCACCTGAGCTTGTCACCGGTCATGGAAGAGCTCGGTGCGCTCAAGGAAGACTTTCAAGGTACGCTGTTGTCTCAGGCTATTTTGCTCGATGGTTTGAACGCGGTGGTGATGAAGCCGCGCGAGCTCAAATGGCGCTTGATGAAAGAAGAGGTCAAAGAGGCGGTCGGTGAACGCGTCGCTCGGGGGCCGATTCGTCGAGGGTCGGGCAGCGTAAGGGGAAGCGCAGCTTCACCCGAAAAGATCGCTCGAGCGGCAAAACCGGTGGCCGAAGCCGCGCCTGCTTTTGCGGCGCCACCCTCAAAGGCTAAAGCCAAGGCGAAACCCACCAAGCCCGCTAAGGTCGAGCCGGTGGTCCAACCCAAGCCCGCTCCGATGCCCATCATAGAAGACGATGAAGAAGAGAGTTTAGCCGCCGAGATGGAAGCTTTGGCGGTTCAAGAGGCGAGCCAAGCGACCGGTTTAACGATCGCCCAGCTTCAGGCGCGCGCTGAGCGCGACATGCGGATGCGCATCTGGGACGCGATGGATCCCGACCTGACGGCTGAGTTCACCGCCTTGGGTGCGCTTGGCTTGAGCAGCGCCGATGGCGCAGCGATGCAGATCACCTTGTTGCGTCGCCAGCCCACTCCTCGACTCGGGTTATGGGGTGGTTACGGTGTCGAGTTCATGGCGGGCAAGCTCGGAGCGCAGTGGCAAGACCGTGTAGCGTTTGCCGCTCTTGAGCTCCCCTTCAAAGAGACCACACGGCAGGACCCTGTGTTGCAAGAGCGTGTTCGGGTATCGACCTCGAGCAGCTATGGGCTGCGCGCAGTGGGTCGCCTGGGGCTTGATCTAGGGAACGGGACCCTGCGCGCCATCGGTCAGGCTGGTCTTGGCTACGCCAGCCACCAAGCGACTTTAAGGCATGAGCAGTACACGTTGGATGAGTCAGGCGCAGAGGTCGAAGGAAGCGCGGTCTCGCTTCGCGATTCGATCCCCTTCTCCTGGGTAGGGCCCGAGTTGAGCGCCGCGGCGGGGGTCGCCTATCGTTTGGTGGGTACGAGCTGGCGAATGAACGCTCGCCTGCAGTGGCAGCAGACGTTTTTGGGAACCGTTCAAAGCTTTGTCAGCGGAGCAGGAACGCAATCGAGCCTCGGACTTGCTGTGGGCGTGTCGGGGACTTTTTAGTTCGGTTGCTCGGTGCCTTGTCGGATGGGCTCATCGTCCAAACCCGGGCATAGGCGTGGCGAGGAGTCGTTTGATGTTCGCAACTCATTATCGCTTGATGCTCGTCTTAGGTTGTTCTGCGTGCGCGCCGACACCCAGTGATTGGGGTGGCGCGAAGAGTGTTTATGTCGAGCGCTGTGAGGGCGCCACGTGCGCGACCGGTAACGAGTGCAAAGGTGAGTGGTGCCTCAAACCCGAGGCTGCTGGGGCAGACTATGTCCCGCAGCTGCGCTGCGGTGACGGCTTGCAGCAGCGCTGGGAGCCGTGTGACGATGGCAACCAAGGCAACGCTGACGATTGCGTCGAAGGGTGCCGCCTCGCTCGCTGCGGCGATGGGTTCTTGCGGCAAAATCGAACGATTCATGACCCCGACTACGAAGCCTGTGATGATGGAAACCTTGATGAAACCGATGGTTGCTTGAGCACCTGCCGCACGGCGCGGTGCGGGGATGGCCACCTTCGCGTCGATCTGGGTGTTGGCGATGAGGGCTACGAACATTGCGATGATGGCAACCGCTCAGACCGGGATGACTGCGTCAATTGTGAGCTTGCACGTTGCGGCGACGGCAGGGTTCACGAGGGCATTGAAGCGTGCGACGACGGTAACGATCAATGGGATGACGGCTGCGTCGCAGACTGTGAGCCAGCGCGTTGCGGCGACGGTCATGTCCGGACGGATAAGATACCCGGTGATTTGGGGTACGAGCATTGCGATGACGGCAATCAAGACGCTGGCGATGACTGCGGAAACGATTGCTACCCCAACACCTTGCCCTCGGGACTCGGCAGCGGCCCCGAGGACTTAGGACATCAGTGCGCGCAGATTCGCTCGGCTCATCCCGAGGCACCTAGCGGAGTGTACTGGGTTGACTTGGACGGTATGAGGCCGATGCCCCCGATGCAGATCCATTGCGATATGGAGACGGATGGAGGCGGCTTCTCGCGTCTGATTCTGCTGCAAAGCGACCTGATGCTTTGGAACGCTTGGACGGATGGCTTGATCGGTCAAAGCGAGGGCCAAGCCCCTTTTGGAATCGCTCTTGAGCGCTTGGGCGTTCCGGCGACTGAGCTTGAGTTTTATCTGGTTCGAGATGGGGTGCGCGTCACCCCGGTCTTTAGCGGTGTGCCCGAGTCAGCTTGGAATCCTTCCATCAACGATGAGCCGATGCAGGGTACCCTAAGTTATCGTCAGCCAGGTGAGGCGCCCCAGACCTGTCCTGAACCGCTTGCTCATGCCGGTGATCATTGGAACTGGAGCTTTGCTTCGGCGAGCGGTTGCGCCGCACCGGGGGCAGCAGGGGCTGTGATTCTAGGCGACCTGGAGGGGCCACTGGTGGAGTCGGCGACCGCACTCCAGGCGCCCCAAGAGGCTCAGGCGGTTGCCTTTGAGACCCTTGAGGTGTGGTTGCGATGATCGCTTTGATGATGACCTCTTTGGTGCTCGCCGACTTTGAACTCGGCGAGTTTCAAATGACCGGAAGTTCAACCGATGTAGCCTATCTTGGCCTGCACGGTGCGCCTGCATCTGCCGATGAGAGTAAGGCGCTAACCCAAACCTTATCGGCGTCTGTTCGCAAAGCGGGCTGGCGGTTACGCCCTGTGACCCGCAGCCAGCCAGCGGTCGATGACGTGACGCAACAGCAAGCCCTCGAGCTCGAGCTCGTATTGGGTTTGACCGATCAGGCCGCGCGTCGTGCCGAAGGCATCTTAAGATTGCATTTAGGGCGCCCGAGCACCCTTTTGAGGAGCCATCAGCGAAGCTGCCGTTTGTTGTACGCAGCGGCGGCAGCGTTTGATCAAAACGCAGCGCTCAAAACACGAGACCTCATGCTCGGAGGATTAGCCGGCTGCGCTGAAAAGGATCTGATCGGTCTAGCCTGGTCGAGCGCTCGGTTGGTCAAAGCTTGGCGGGCGGTGCAGCGACAAGGTGAGGCGGACATCACGATGACCGCTGGGGTTCCCGGCGCTCAGGTTTACGTCGACGGTCTTTTGCTTGGCGCCTTGCCGGTGACCTTGCGCGCCGTCCCTGCGGGGCGGCACCAAATCCAGCTGCTGAGCGGTGGAGCCGGTCATGCCTTTGAGATAGAGCTTAAAGCCGGTGACCAAAATACGGTCCAGATCGTCGAGCCCCAGCCTGGCTTGGCGGGTCTAGCGGATGGGCTCGTCGAGCCCGCCGATGTGGTGGCGCTTCACAAGAATCTCCCCCGCGGCGTTCGTCGCGGCCTGATCGTCCTTCGTAACCGCCGCGGCGCCTACACCGCTTTGGTGCTGGGCAAGCGAGGCGTAGCAACGCTTCAGGCAGAGTCTTCAGAAGCCCTCGGCGCAGGGATGAAGCGCTTACTCAAACGACTCAAGCCGGTTCCCAAAGATGGACTTCGCCTCCCCGGTGTCAGCCCCTCCGAAGGGGTCCCTGAGCGAGCCTTTGAGCCCTTGCGCGCCGCCGCCGCAAACGATGAGCTGCCAGCCCCGTCGGCTCAGCTGGTTGAGGGAATGGTCGAGTATGGGACCAAGGTTACCGGCAAATCGCCGGACGCGCTGCGCGCCTTGATTCAGGCGAGTCAAAGCGGCGGCGCCTGGCGTGCTCAGACCGGCTTAGGCATGGTCTTGGGTGACCTTGAATGGAGCGAGTCGAGCCAGGGAGCTTTAGGTGGCGGGGTCACTGGATTGTGGCTCGGTCCGATCGCTCCTGTTCGTCATCTTTGGTACGCTGTGGGCGCACGCCTTCACGCTGGCGGAGCAGGCGCAGAGCCCGATGGTGAGGGGTGGGACCCGATGACCTACCCGGTGGATCCGATCACGGCTGCCGAGCCGAGCCTGGAAGAGCGAATTCGGGTCGAAGGGCACGGTATGGTTGGCGCAGAGGCGATTTTGGGTGCGGGGTTTAGTTTGGGTCCACACGGTCATGTGCTGCTGCTGGGCGAGGCGGGTTGGCGACAGACCACCTCGGACTTGATCCATGAACAATATGTTCAAGGTGACGCAAGCTCGACACAGCAGCTTCGGAGCACGGGTGAGTTCAACTGGGCTGGTCTGCGCTTGGGCGGCCGTTTGATGTATGTGCACCAGATCAAGAGCTGGCAGGTCGGTGGTTCGATGGCTTGGTCTCAGACCAACTTCCCACCGGCCGAGCTTGATCTGATCATTCCAGCCTCGAGTCAGAGCCTGCGCGCAGGTCTGCTCTTTGGGCGCCGTTTCTAGCGTTTGATGGCGGTCCGTGCTTAGCTCTGACGGCATTCAATGCTGCGCGGAGCCGTTCATGCGATATCTTGCCTTAGCGCTTCTTTTTATGGGCTGTTCAGAGCCTGAGTCACCCCAGGTTGGCTTTGGTATTCTCGGTGAGAATTGCAACGAGACGGCTCCTTGCGCCGAGGGCTTGAGCTGCCGAGGCGGATTGTGCCTAGCGGAAGCTCGTGACGCTGGGCCTGCAGTTGTTGATGCTGGTGAGCCCATTGAGGATTCCGGCGCAGTGCCAGCAGATACGGGCCCTGCGCCCGCTGAAGATGCCGGCGCAGAGCGCAATGTCGAGATCACCTTGAACCGGCCCGGAGATGGTCTGTCGATCGAGGAAGGTGACCGTATCGACGCCGTTGCCGAGCTCTCAGGAGACGATTTTGACGGGCTCGAGGTGCGCTGGAGCAGCTCTCTTGATGGAGCCTTAGGGGTCGATCAGGTCTCGCCCATGGGGCGCGTCCTTCGGAGCATCACCTTGTCTGAGCGTGGTATCCACGATCTGATCGTTGAGGTGCTCGATGGTGATGAGGTCCTCGCTCGAGACTCAGTTCGTGTGGGCGTCTGCGGTTGGCAGATGATCGGTGATTTCGAGCAAGATTTGGAAGGGTGGCAGCGCTTTGGTGACGCCAGCCGTGACCGACGAGGCTGGCTCGAGCTCACGGGCAACGAGCGCGGCCGTAAAGGCGCTATTTACAAGGTGAGCGAGAGCATTGAGCCCGGTGACGTGCGGTTGGCCTTTCGGATCAGCACCGGCCAATGCGACGACCCGGGTGTGTGCAACTTTGATGCGAGCGCAGCAGCCGATGGTTTTGCCATGAACATCTGGGATGTCGATTCGCCTGAAGCTCTTGGTGACCTCTTTGACGTCGCTCGCTCCGGCGGCGGTTTAGCCTATGGAGTCGGCGGACCCTACGGTGATTTTGAGGGCAACGCGTTCCATATTGAATTCGACACGTGGTATAATCAGTTCAACGGCGGCAACGAGTTTCACACCGACCCGACGCGTCAAAACCACGTCGCCGTGACCTTAGATGGCAACCCCGGAAACCACGTCGCGTTTGCTGAGGCTCCAACCCTTGAAGACAATCAATGGCACGAGGTCGAGCTGGTGATCGATGGCGACCGTGTGCGGGTCGAGCTCGACGGCCAGTCGGTGATCGATCAGCGGGTTCAGGGCTTGGACTTTAAAGGCGGCTACATCGGTTTTAGTGGCACCACGGGGTTCTACACCAATTATCATCGTTTTGATGAGCTGCGCACCCGCCCGGCTTGCCAGCCTTAGGTTAGGGCAGAACGCCGCTCAGCGCGTCGGCGTTTTTGATCCAGATCTCAGCGTAAGCCTTGGTGCGGCGATCGCCTCGATCGCTCTGCCAACGACCGACCGCAAAATTACCCGCCACCACCTGGTCGCGCTCGCTACCAATCCCGATGTACGAGTCGGGCGTGTGGCAGTCGTCTTGCTCATTCCCGAGCAAACCAAACCGGAGCTTCGAGCGAATGTTGATGCCTTCAGCGTTGCAGTTCGGTTGCAGTGAGGTCAGCGGGATCAGCTCTCGCCAGCGGTCACGCCCGAAGCCGGTCTCGATCTCGTCGCCACGGACCATCAGCCTGCGCATGCTCGTGTTGCCCACGTCCATTGATAAGTAGCGCGTCTCTCCGTCGCCCTCTTCGGCTTCGGCGTCGACGCGCATGCCGATTCGAATGCTCGTGAAGGGGAGCATCGAGTAGCCATGGTTCTTCATTTGACCCTCGCCGGGGGCGGTGTCTTCTTCATTGAGTACCAGCTGGTTGACCCAGATCGCCTCATCGTATTTGAAGGTCGTTTCGTTGCCATCGATCTTAACGATCAGCGTCCAAGGCCCGTCGTCGGCGTCGAGGTCGCAGTAGGCGGCGAAGGCGTTGTCCGTTGAGCCGCCGATGGGGTTGAGCCAGTAGGTGTCGCTGGGGAGGTCGGGAAACTCTTCGGAGAGCGTCTCGCAGCTCAACGCCGCTTGGTCAGGGCTTTCTCCGTTGCCCGGGAGCAAGACGCTCGAAGCGTCGAGAGGCTGGCTCGTATCGGCGACAAGGCCGGCGTCGACCACCGGCGCAGGTGCGGGTGTCTCGGGCTCGGGTTCGCTGCAACCGAAGCAAAGAGTAAACAGAACTGCGTAGACGGGCCTTTGCATGGTGGGAGATCTAGTCCAAACGCGACCCAGGCGCCAGGTGGAGCGATGATTTGTTGGATGCACAGAGTCTGTTTGTTCCGGTCGGCAGCACGGCGCGTTTGCATCTGCGGCATTTCCCGGGGTCGGGGTCGCCCGCATTTTTGGTTCATGGAGCGATCGAAAATGGGCGAATATTTTACTCGCAGACGGGCAAGGGCTTAGCGCCTTATCTTCAGCAACTAGGCTATGATGTGTACGTCTTAGACCAGCGCGGGCGAGGCTTGAGCGTGCCCGCTGCTGACCGTTCTGCCGATTACGGTCAGCTCGAGAGTATCACTGAAGATCTCCCTGCGGTCGCTGCCTTTATCCAAGCGCGCCGGCCAGGCCATCAACAGGTCTGGATCAGCCACTCTTGGGGCGGGGTGTTGCAGATGTCTTGTTTGGCGCGGCATCCCCAATTGATCGAGCAGGTCGCCGCTTTGGTTCATTTTGCCGTCAAGCGATCGATCTCGGTTTGGAGCCTTGAGCGGTTGACGAAACTTGAGTTGGGTTGGAAGCGTTTGTTCCCTTTGGTCAGCGCGATGCTTGGCTATCTACCCGCTCATCGCCTCGGCGTGGGGTCTGACGTCGAGACGCGCCAAAGCTTGAGGGCGAGCAACCGCTGGGTTCGGCCGGGACCTTGGGTGGATCCTGATGACGGCTTTGATTATGCCGCCGCCGCCGAGTCGGTTGAGTTTCCGCCTTCGTTTTGGCTGACTGGCGCTCAGGACCGACTGCTTGGACACCCTCAGGACGTCCGAGTGTTTATGCGAGAGTGCCAATTGAATGAGGGCTCATTCATTGTGGTCGGTCGGGCGCAAGGCGCGCAACGAGATTACGACCACATCAACCTGATGACGCACCCATCAGCGCGGGAGGATCATTTTCCTCGGGTTGCGGCCTGGCTAAGTGCGATCGAAGGGGTTAGCGTGAGTGAGGATTCATTCACTGTTGAGGGAGACACCCCGTGATCGACCAGTTTCTAGAGCAAACAGGAGCGCAGATTCCGTTGATCTGCGGCGCCATGTATCCGTGCTCGAATCCAGAACTGATCGCGGCGGTCTCGGGCGCCGGTGGAATCGGCGTGATTCAGCCGATCTCGATGAGCTACGTGCATGGGCATGACCTGCGTGAGGGGATTCGGATGATCCAGTCGATGACCCCAAACCCGCTGGGGTTTAACGCGCTGATTGAGAAGAGCGTTAGCGCCTACGAAGAGCGCATGAAAATGTGGATTGATATCGCCTTAGAAGAGGGCGTCCGCTTCTTCATTACGGCGCTCGGCAACCCCCGGTGGGTGGTCGATAAAGTGCACGCGGTGGGCGGCGTCGTGTACCATGACGTGACCGAGCGAAAATGGGCGCTCAAAGCCCTTGATGGGGGCGTAGACGGGCTGATTTGTGTTAACGGACGAGCCGGTGGTCACGCTGGGACGCACAACCCACGCGCGCTGTACGAGAGCATGAGTGACCTTGGGGTCCCTTTGGTCTGCGCGGGCGGCATCGGTGATGAAGCGGGCTACGTGGAGGCGCTCAAGCAAGGCTATGGAGCCGTTCAAATGGGGACCCGTTTTATCGCCACTCAAGAGTGCCGCGCCCACAACGACTACAAGAACGCCATTGTCGAGGCTCGCGCCGAGGACATCGTCCTCACAACCAGGATCTCAGGTGTGCCCGTAGCCGTCATTAATACGCCCTATATTGAGCGCACCGGCACCGAGACGGGCTGGTTGGCTCGTAAGATGCTGCAACACCGCAAAGCGAAGCATTGGATGCGGACGTACTACGCAGCCAAAAGCATCATCCAGCTCAAGAAGGCGAGCCTTAAGGGGCTCAACTACAAGGACTTCTTTCAGGCTGGTCAAAGCGTGGATGGGATCGATGAGATCGAGCCCGCTGCAGCGATTGTCGAGCGCTACGCAGGCGCAGCCCGTCAAGCCGAGTTGATCTAAAATACCCGCAGCGCCGAATCGGCGATGACCCACATGTGAACGCCCAGATGAGCGATCACCGTGAGATGAAAAATCTCATGGTAGCCAAAGTATTTAGCGTCCTTTCCAGGCCAAGCCATGGCGTAAAGGACCGCGCCCACGCTCAGGGCAATGCCGGTCCCGAGCATGGTCAAGATGGCGGCGCGACCGATAAAGGTCTGCAGCTCTTGGTAGATCAACATACCCGACCAGCTCATACCGACGTACAGGACGACGCTGAGCATTCGCGGCGCCATCACCCAAACCAGCTTAAAGAACCCACCGCACACGGCGGTGATCCAAAAGGCGGCGACCAAGGTTTGTGACAAGGGTGATTTGAGCAGCAGCACGGCGTAACCGGTGTAGATACCGGCGATGCAGACGAAGATCATGGTGTGATCGACGCGGCGCATCCACACCCGCACTTCCGGGTGCCAATTGATCGTGTGGTAGGCTCCCGAGACCGCAAAGAGCATCGTGATCCCACCTAAGCTCATAAACCCAGCGAGCCAGCTAACCCCTGGATCAGAGCGCCACAAGATCACTGCGGTGAAGGCGAAGCTCAGGACCGCTGCGTATTTGTGACTTTGACCACGCAGTAAGGGTTTGGATTCTGGATCGCCCATCGCTTCGGCGAGCGCTCGATTTTGCTCGGCAATAGTCTTGCTTAGTTCAGCGTGCTGCGCGTTCATACTGCCAAGCTAAGCCGCGTCGTCTAAGGACGCCATTTCTTGTCAAAAATAGTGGGCGGCTCGATGGAGATTTTCATGCGCATGATTCTGATTTTTACGATGCTGCTGAATGGATGTGGGTCATCAGGTGGGGACAACCTACCCTGCACCTCTGAGGATTGCGGCCCTGGCCCACGTCTGAAGCTCACCGCACAGGACAGTTTTGGTCATATTCAGTGCACCGGCGATGCCAGCGATTGTGTCCTTGATTTCGGCGTTTTGTCGCCGGGGCTGTCAGCCGAAAGTTGGACCGACATGGAAAACGTCGGTGATGCGACCCTGCGCTTGAGCGCACTCTTAGTGACCGACCCGATCTTCGAAGTTCGCCATCCAGCGGTAGAGTTAGAGCCTGGAGAGGTGCTGAGCTTTCGGATCAGAGTGCGTCTGGATGCAGCCAACCAAGCGCAGGAAGCCGAGCTCTATTTTGACAGCGATGCGGTGAACGGAGCAGCGGTCGAGAGTGGCTGCCCTGAGGGAGCCTACGGCTGCGGCCGGATCACCGTGAAGCTGCGCGCACGAAGCGATTCTTGACGAGCGTGTTGAATGCGCGACTAGAACGTGTTTCAAGCCACCCACCGTTGATCAGGAGTCGCCGTGCGTACATTTGTTGTTTTAATCTCTGCGTTGAGCCTTTCCACCGCTTGTGCTCCGGATGATTCGGATCCCGCTGCAGACGCAGGACCCCCAGTGGATGCTGGGCGGCCGCTCAATGCGTTGCCTGCAATCGCCGATTTAGAAGGTGAGACTTGGCGAGAGATTGAACCGGGCGGCGACACGATCTGCTCGCGCGGCCAGCCCTGGGCTTTCTTCTTTCGCCCCGGCGTGTCCAACAACTTGGTGGTTGAGTTTCAAGGGGGCGGTGCCTGCTGGAACGACCTGACCTGTTCGGTCGCTGACATGATCTTCAAGGACAACATCGATGACGTGCGCAACGTCGTGCTCGGCGACCCGTGCGCGCAGGACTCGGATTGCGCCGGTGACAATGGACAATGCTTGGAGAGCGGGCGTTGTCGCCGAGACGATCCGGAGCAGGGCATTTATGATCACTCGAACGAGAAGAACCCTTTTGCCGGCTGGAACCATCTGTTCATCCCGTACTGCACGGGTGACATCCATTGGGGCCGCTCGGTCGTCGAATACGGAACGGGCGCTGACTCCTTCCCGCTGAACCATCAGGGCGCGGTCAACGCCGAGGTCGCCCTGCGCTGGGCGAAAGAGAACATTCCTCAGCCTGAGACCGTCTTTATTGGGGGTTGCAGCGCTGGCGCTTATGGCTCGATCGGTTGGGCACCGCACGTGATGCGCGACTATCCGGATTCCAAAGTGATTCAGATGGGCGATTGTGGCGCGGGGATCATCACCGACAGCTTCTTGTCGGATTCGTTCCCGATCTGGAACGCTTTGGATACGCTTCCGGCGTGGATTGATGCGCTCGACCCTGCGACCATTGATATCAACACCATGGAGCTCAAAGATCTCTACGCCGAGGTGGGTAAGCACTATGGTGAGCACACGGTCTCTCAGTACAATACAGTCTTCGATAACAACCAGGTCTTCTACTACAACACCATGGGTGGACAAGGTGGCGAGGAGCAGTGGTCTTCGAAGATGCGCGACCAGATCTATCGGATCAGTCAAGATGCCCCGAACTTCAGGTCGTATATCGCACCTGGCGATGAGCACTGCATCGTGCACCGCGACAGCTTCTACACGGTCGACTCCAATGGAGACGGCTCGGGAACCCTGCTGGTCGACTGGATCCAGGAGATGGTCGACGGCACCACCCCAGAGAGCGTATCGTGCGATGGCTGTGAGCCTGCGCCGCTGCCCTGACGCTTAGTCGATCACTCGAAGGACGGTCATCATGCCGTCTTCAGCGTGCGGTAAAATATGACAGTGGCTCATCCAGTCGCCCGGATTGTTGGCGACGATGCGAAGCCTTACTCGTTCGCGAACAGCCAGGTTGATCGTGTCTTCATAGGTCGGGCTGTCCGGCGCCACGCCGTTGCGGCTGAGCACTTCAAAGCTGTAACCATGCAGATGGTAGGGGTGGTCGGTCGGGCTCAGATTACGCACCTCGATGATCACCGTTTGGCCCAGCCTGACCTCGACCGGGGTGATCTGCGGAAAGCGCTTACCGTTGATGTACCAGCGGCCGGTTCGGTCGGAACCGGTAAAGGTCCAGACAATGTCTGCATAGCCCGGATCGGGGTGCTGAACCCGCCCTGCTGAGCGCAGCGAAAGCGGCGCAGGAGCGGGTTGAGTGCCTGAGGGGCGGACCTCGAAAAGAGGCTGAGTCGGACCGAGCGAGTCGCCTCCGTTGAGTGAATAAGGTAGGCTTGAGAGCTGGATTGGCTCCCCACCGGCTAGAAACTCAATCTCGGCTCGGTCTCCGGGTCCTAAGACTTCATCTTGAGCCCATCTTGCGATCTCTAACGGTCCTTGATCGGTCGCAACCAGACGAGCCGAATCACCATTCAGTTTGAGGTAACCGTGATTGCTCACGTTGATCATTCGCAGCCGGACTCGCTCGCCAGCCTGGACGTTGAGGTGTCCGGGTGAATGTCCATTCATTAGCCACTGTCGCTTGAGGCGTGCATGCCCGTGAGCGGGGCCGACCGGCTGAGCTGGGTCCGGCCGAGCTTCAGCGCGGCTGTCCACGATCGCGACGAGGTCATGATCGGCAGGCTCGTCAGCCGGGTCACGTACAATCAAAGCCCCGAACAACCCACCGTCGACCTGTCCTTCGGTGTTGAAATGCGGGTGGTACCAGAAGGTCCCGGCTTGGTTGAGTTCGAATCGATAAAGAAAGGTGGCGCCAGGGGCGATCGGACCACGCTGCCAAGGCACGCCGTCCATTGCGTTAGGGACGTGCAGCCCATGCCAGTGAATGGTCGTTCCGCGGGTGAGCTCATTGACCAACTCAACCTCGAGCGTTTGTCCGAGCTCAGCTTCGATGGTCGGCCCGGGCGTTTGCTCGTTGTACGCATAC
This sequence comes from Myxococcota bacterium, assembly GCA_040260805.1. Lineage (GTDB taxonomy): Bacteria > Myxococcota > UBA4151 > UBA4151 > UBA4151 > CACGMS01. Next base: position 39,107 of record JBDQPD010000008.1, read on the forward strand.
CGAAACCCAGAGGGGTGACCCTCGGGCAGCGCACGAGCCACCAGTCGAAGCCTCAAGACGCCGGGGTTAGGGTCTAAATCGACGGCTGAACGAGGCTGCTTGAAGGGCTCGTCTAGGATGCGCGATAGGCTATCATCGACCAGCTGAATCGGCGCTTGAGAGCCCTTCGGAGTGCACCCCGTCAAGCAAGCGAAAAGAGCGATCCATCTCATCGGCGCACCTCGGTCATGACGCGGTCGATCACCGGCCAGTTCTTCTGCGTGGCGGTCGCCCAAAAGAAATTGCGGTGGATGAGCCTGGCGAACGCCACGGGCTCGTCGCAGGTTGCTCTGAACAGATGGTTTGAGATCCATTCTTGTTGGGGCATTAGGCGGTTGTCGCTGATCAAGTCGGTCGCTTGAAAGTGCGGAACGCCAATGCTTCCTTGTGCACCTTGAGTCACCCGAGCGAAGGCTGCGCCGGCTTGACCGGCAAGCGTTTGCTGCCCGCGTAACAGATAGGCGATGTCCCCTTGAGGTAGCTCGGCGTCGGTGGTGATTCGACCTGCCTCGCTGACCGCGGTGACGGTTCGTACGCCCACCGACTCTTCGACCCTCAAGCCCTTGTCTTGAGCCGCCCAGTTGTTCGCCCTAAAGGCACCGAAGCCGTCGTAATCTCGGTACGCTCCAGGGCGCCTGATGACCGCGATGCGGTCACCGGCTCGAGCCTGCGGCCAACGGCTCCAGTCTTCCTGCTCAGTTCGACGTGAGACGTAGCCAGCGTAACCCGGTAGTACATCACCGCCGATCAGTTCTTGTGGCGTCTCGTCACATCGGAGTTCGACGCTCAGGAGCACCTGACGCTGAGGCTCACCGGTTGGAAGGGCGTGGCCTGCACCGCTGTTGACTGTCCGTAGCTGGACCCTCCAATCGGACCCTTGGCGTTCCGTGGCGATGAACAAAGAAGCTGCGAGCTCGAGAAGGCCTGATTCGGGCTGACGCGGTCCGAGCCAGCTGTGCTGTCGAACGGCTCCAGCTGGACGGTGCCAGCCTGCGACGTAACCGGTTTCAGACTCGGTAAAGAGTTGGTGGTCGGCGGCGTTCAAAACATCAGCATCGGGCGGCATGTGACAGGCATTGCAAGCGACGGTGTCGGCATAGGGACTGGCTTTCCATTCCGTGTAGGTCGACTGAATAGGCAGCGCACCATCAGGCCAACGCTCCGGGTTCGGTGTCGGCATGCCGTGGCTCGCGTTTTGGTCGAGTTGATGACAGCCCATGCAGATTTTACCGCTTCGGAAATGATCACGCTGGACTGAGCCCATTCGAACATTTGGCGAGTCGTGGCTCGGCCCAAAGGTCAAGGGTAGATAGCCGCCGGCGCCGAAGGTGATGTCCCCGGCCTCGCTAGGGCGCAACAGCTTGAGTCGACCAGCGACCCCTGGCTCAGCGTCCTCGACGACGGCTTCGACGCGATGGCAGGCATCACAAAAGACTCCATAGTTGAGGGCGTGCCCTTGAGCCTCGAGAAGGTCTCTACCTCCCAGTTGCCCGTTGATTCCTGGGGCATGACAGTCGGCGCAGGCTCCTGTCTGCGCTGGGGCTTCCAAGCAGTCTTGGTCAGCGCAGTCGGGTTGTTCGGTCAAAAACCCTTCACCGATGAAACAACGTTCAGCGCGTCCGCCCGGGGCGCGAGCAGAAGCCCACCGTCCGCCCTTTGCTTCGCAATCTGACGCGTTGTTTAGTGTATGGCTGGTGCCCGCATAAAGGTCGTGTACGTAAGGATTGCTGGCGCTGCTGCGATGCGGTGATTCGTACCACGCATCGTTGATGGTTTGGTGACAGTGCCCGCATTGCGCTGTCGAGGCTCTGCGTGTCGGATCGCCGGGGTCCTGAAACTGATAGTCCAAGTTATCGCCGTCATCGTAGCGAATCAGATCAATCACAGCGGGATCTTCTCGAGCTTGATCCCAGTCGATCATGCCAACCCGCGCTTTAGGATGTGATGCGATGACCGCTTTGTCGCCCACAACGGAAGCGTCCAAGGTCAGCGTGACACGGCCAGTGGCATCGGTTCTAAGGTGTTTATCGGTGCCACCTTGCAAGACCACCGCGTTCGCTACGGGCTCGCCGTCCAGTCGAACCTCAACGACGATCTCTTGCCGAAGCGGTCCAGCGTCTGGCGGAACAGGCATCGCATCCGGTCGCGGCCGAACCCGCCGGATGAGTCCGGCGTCCGCTGGGACGGGTTCACCTTGACAGCTGCATCCACTGATCAAGGTGAGTAAAGACAGAGTAATGAAGCGCATGGGTCTCTTTATCCGGCTCTTATCTCATCGGCTCAAGTTACGGTTCGGTCTAGGTCTACCTTGTCGCTGCGGCTAGGCTTTGGCAGGACGTCACTATGTTCGCACGTTCCTACCTCGAAGCACGTCAAGCCTTTCGCACCGAAGCCCTCGCCGCGGGGGGGGCGCTCCATCAGGTCGTGATCGACGCCGACGCAAGACGAGCGGACGATGGTTCGGAACTAACGATCGATACTGCGGTTTTCGGCGAGGGCGAGCGCTGTTTGGTTTTGAGCTCGGGGCTCCATGGAGTTGAGGGCTACACCGGCTCAGCGGTGCAAAGATTATTGATCGAGTCTGGGCTGCCTGAGGGCTTTCGCGTGGTTTTGATGCATGCACTCAACCCGGTGGGGATGGCTGATTTTCGTCGAGTGAATGAGAATAATGTCGACCTCAACCGTAATTTTCTAAGCCCCGATGAGGACTATTCGGGCAGCCCAAGCCATTATGCTCGGCTCAATTCTCTGCTCAATCCTGTGCGGCCTTTTTCTCACTTAGAGTTCTTGGTGCGCAGTGGGTGGCAGATCGCCCGCCACGGTTACGAACCGTTGAAGCAAGCGATCGCTGGTGGGCAGTATGATTTTCCAAAGGGGCTTTTTTGGGGTGGTGACCGTTTGCAAGAGGGCCCCCGAAAGCTCCTTGAGGCGATCCCCGGTTGGGTTGGTGATGCGCACGAGATCACCTGGATTGATCTGCACACTGGATTGGGCGCACCTGGTGAGGCGACTTATCTGGTTGAGGCGCGCAGCGGCTCGGACGCGCATCAGCGCTTGGTCCAGCAGTTCGGAGATCGAGTTCAGGCTTGGGATGAAGAGGGCGGCGTGGCTTATGCCATTCGGGGCGGGTTTCCGACTGCGCTGGAGCGGCTCTTTGGCGAACGTTTAGCCATGCTGACCTGTGAATACGGTACCTGTCCGTCGGTAAAGGTCCTGCGCTGCTTGGTCACTGAGAACCAAATTGTTCAGCATGGAGGCGTGCGCGAGCGGGGCAAACAGGCCTCGAGAACGGCATTTTATCCCGACGAGGCCGAGTGGCAAGACGCCGTGCTTCGGAGCGCTTCAAAGATGATCGACTCGCTCAAATCGGGTTGAGACCATCCATTACCTTGTGACTCGGCAGCCCTTCAGCTAAAATCTGCCGGCTCAGGGAGCCCATCAATGATTCGTTTTGCACCACTGGTTTGCCTACTTGCTGCTTGCTCGCTTCGGAGCGAACCGGTCGCTGCCGATCCCGTGTGCGGGAACGCTTTGATTGAAGCCCAAGAGGCTTGCGATGATGGAAACACCTCCGACGAGGACGGCTGCTCTTCGCTGTGTCGGCTCACCTTCTGTGGTGACGGGCTCGTGCAGCCTTGGGAGGGATGCGACGACGGCAACCCCGTCGATACGGATGATTGCTCGAATGTTTGCCGCTCGCCGCGCTGCGGCGATGGCGTGACTCAAGAGGGTGAAGATTGTGATTTAGGGACCTCGAACAGCGCCACAGGAGCTTGTTCGCCGCTGTGTCGCAACGCCACCTGCGGTGATGGATTTGTTCAGTCCTCAGAGGCTTGTGATGACGGTAACGCCATCAATAATGATGGCTGTACCAACGCCTGCGCGCTGCCGCGCTGCGGCGACGGCATCGTGCAGCCTTGGGAAGCGTGCGATAACGGAGAAGGCGGCGACGACGCCGGCGACGGCTGCATCAATTGCCGCGCCGCTCGCTGTGGTGATGGCGCCGTTCAAGGCGATGAGGAGTGTGACGACGGCAACACCCTCAACGATGATGAGTGCACCATGATGTGTCGACGTCCTGTGTGCGGTGACGGCTACGTTCAAGGCGCAGAAGCCTGTGACGATGGCAACGCCAACAATATGGACACCTGCACCAGCCAATGCACCGTCGCTGTCTGCGGCGATGGCTACAGGGCACCTTGGGAGGGTTGTGACGACGGCAACCGAGAAGGTGGCGATGGCTGTGACAACAATTGCCGCAGCGAGGCCTGCGGTAACGGTCAGATCGACGGCGACGAAGCTTGCGATGACGGCAACGAGGTCGACGGCGATGCCTGCACTAGCGCCTGTGAGATCGCACGCTGTGGTGACAACATCGTGTGGGAAGGTCGGGAGGCTTGCGACGACGGGAACCAAGACGCCGCCGACAGCTGTTTAAACGATTGCTCGGTGGCTCGCTGCGGCGATGGCGTCCCCCGTCAAGACATCGCTCAGGGTCAGCCCGGCTACGAAGCTTGCGATGACGGCAATGGGTACAACGGCGACAACTGCACTGATGCCTGCGCCGAGGCGCGCTGCGGTGATCAACACGTCGGCCCGGGTGAAGAATGTGATGACGGCAACAACAACGACGCCGATGCCTGCCGGAATGATTGCGCCGAGGCGCGCTGCGGCGATGGACAGCGACGTAACGATATCCAAGCGGGCCAAGAAGGCTTTGAGGCATGTGACGACGGGAACGATGACGATGGCGACAGCTGCGTGGGCGACTGCGTCGTGGCGCGTTGTGGTGACGGCTATGTTCAGCGCGGCGAAGAGTCCTGCGATGACGGTAACCAAGACCAAACCGATGGCTGTTTGAACAACTGCAGCGCATCAAGATGCGGCGACCAAATCGTTGGCCCCGGTGAGGCTTGTGACGACGGTAATCAGCGCAATGATGATGGCTGCACCAACCAGTGCGCTTTGCCGGGTTGCGGCGATGGCTTTGTCCAAGAAAACGAACAATGCGACGACGCCAATCAAGTCAACACCGACGGCTGCTTGAACAGCTGCTTGAGCGCAGCGTGCGGCGATGGGGTGTTGCGGGGTGATTTAGAGGTTGGAGCCGGCGGATACGAAGCCTGCGATGACGGCAATCAAAGCGACAGTGATGGCTGCACGAGTGGTTGCCTCGAGGCTCGTTGCGGCGATGGCTACATCCGAGTTGGCGTGGAAGATTGCGATGATCGCAACCCTGCTGACGATGATGCGTGCACCAACTCGTGCCGCTTTGCGGCTTGCGGCGATGGGGTTCGGCGGACGGATTTAGCTGACGACCACGATGACTACGAAGACTGCGATGACGGGAACCGTGACGACCGCGACGGATGTCGCTCAAATTGCATCAGCGCCGCCTGCGGCGACGGCATTTTGCGCAACGACATCCAAGAAGGGCAGCCCGGCTATGAGGGTTGTGATGATGGCAACATCATCGCCACCGATGGCTGCACTCAGTTGTGCCTAGTGGCGCGCTGCGGCGATGGGGTGCTTCGGCAAGGTTTGGAGTCCTGCGACGATGGAAACGAGGTCAACACCGATGCGTGCCTCAACAGCTGCACCGTGGCGCGTTGCGGCGATGGCGTCGCACGCTCGGACTTAGAGGTCGGGCAGCAAGACTATGAGGCCTGCGATGATGGCAACCTAAACCAGCGCGACGCATGCTTAAATCATTGCCAAAGCGCGCGCTGCGGCGATGGCTATGTGCGCTCTGATGTCGCCGAAGATGATGAAGCCTTTGAAGAGTGTGATGAGGAGCAAAATTGTCAGGACTGTCGCCGCCCGGCTCAAGCCGACGCCGGACCCCAAGACGCTGGGATGCAGGGTCAAGACACGGGCGTCTTTCAGCGCCCGGATGGTTACTCGGAAGGTCCCCCTGAAGGCGGCTTGCCGGATCTCGGCTTCGCAGAGGCTGGTCCTTCCGATGCGGGGCCGCCGCCCGATATTGAGAACTTAGTTCGAGATGCAGGCGAGGCGCGCGATTTTGGCTACCTGTTTGAAGCCGGCAACACAGACGCCTACCAGGTCTATGGTGACGTTGCGCCACCGGGTTGGGACGGTCCTATTCAATACTTCGATGCAGGCCCTCGCCCCGACGCCTTTCAGCCGGACAACCCGGTCATTCCTGACGTCAATGCGCCTGAGGTCAACGTCGCGATGGACATCGGCAACACCCAGACCAGCATCTGCGATTTGTGGATGTCGGGAATGTTTCAAAGTTGCGTCAACTGTCACGGGGCTGCAGGTGGTGTAGCGATCAATCATGCCACCCCGCGCACCTTGCATGACAGCTTTGTTAACGTGGCTGGGAACTCCAACCTTGATCTGGTCTCGCCGCGCAACCCGCAAGGGTCCTACCTGTACGCCAAAATGTTGGGGATGCAGGCCTTTGTTCCGGGCGGCGGGGGCGGGCGGATGCCGCAAGGTGGTCCGTATTACAGCCAAGAGGACTTGGCGCCTTTGTTGCGCTGGATCAACAGCGATAACTTAGCAGCTTGCCTTCCATAACAGCTGAACTGACGAGTTGGTCGGAGCTTGAGTGAGGTGGTGAGCGCGTGGCTCGATCGTCGACTATTGATCTGCGTGGGTTTGTTTGTTGTTGCGGCGACAGCACATCTCCTGATCAGTCCGCCTTACGAGCTCCCTGATGAAGCCGGTCACACGATCTGTGCTCGTGAGTTGACCTGGTCTAGAGCGCTCGATCAAGCCACCTTTGGTCCGTACGTGACCCAGACCAACACCGGCCATCACCCGCCGCTTTACTATCTCCTCACGCACCCGCTCGCCGCCGCGGGAGGGCTGAGACCTGAAGCCCTAAAAGCCAACCCTAGGTTTCCACAAGATCCGCGTTTTTATGCCTCTCGAGGCGAATCAGTACCGGGTATGATGTGGTTGTACCTGTTGCGATTTTTAGGTCTGGTGATGGGCCTCGGTGTCGTGGCGCTGACCTTCGCGACGGCGAGGCGCATGCTGCCTGATCATCCGGGCGCGGTGTTGGTCGCCACGGCGTTGCCTGCGACCTTGCCCGGTTTTGTCCACCGCAGCGCGGCGGTCAGTAACGACGCCTTGACCAACCTCATCGCAGCAGCTTTTACCTTTTTACTGGTTCGCGCGGCTCTTGATCACCGCTTCCAGACACGTTCTGCCTTAGCCATAGGTGCCCTGATGGGGGCGGGTCTGCTGACCAAAGCGACGCTGCTGTTTAGCTTGCCGATTATGGCGCTGGTGCCGCTGCTCTTTTGGTCGAGCGAGTGGCGCAAGCAAGCTCTGCGTTATGCGCTGGTCGCCATCGGCGCGGCGCTGTTGATCGGTGGCTGGTGGTATCTGCGTAATCAGCTGCTCTACGGCGACCTTGCGGCGCGCTCGCTGATCGTTGAACACCTCGCCACCAGTGACGCGATTCAAGAGCCTTTTTCGGTTAACTATTGGCTGCGGATTGTCGGCTGGCAGGTGGTCACGTTTATCTTGCGTCTGGGCTCTTACCTGCTGGCGCCACCTTGGTTTTATTTGGTCTATCTGGTGCTGTTTATCGTGCCTGCGCTCGCCGGTGTTCGGGCGCTGCGGTCAGCGGGGCTCACGATGCCACAAAGCGACCGTCAGCGGGCCTGGTGGCTGCTCGCTGCCGTCGCGATCACGCCGGTCCTCTTGCAGTGGATCAACCAACTCTCCATGTACAGCCCGAGCGGCCGCTTGTTGATGGTGGGGTTGGTCGGTATCGCCTGCGCTTTTGGCGCCGGCTGGAGGCGTTTCAGCGCCTCGCCGAACACTGCGTATGGAGTGCTCGGAGCGCTGACTTTAGGTTCTGTATTCTCGGTCGTCTGGAGCGCTGTTTATCTCTAGTGGGCTAGGCGTCGTTGACGTCGTGGCCCATCGAGCACGGTCAGGGCACGCAGCAAACAAGATCAAACAGGAAATAGGGAGGGTTGCGGTTCGCACCGCCTGTGCGACAGGTTTGGTTGCAGGTGCCTCCGCCGCCGTCATGAACGCTCTGATTGAAGCTGTTAACTCCGCCGTTCGGGCGCGTGTTGTGTGCGAGCGCTTGAGCCGAGAAGCCGATCGTGCCGCACACGACGTTCGCGACGCAACTCGCGTCACCACAGTTCGGTCCGGGCGCTGGTAATCGGTCGCGGTTGATCTGCCAGGTGTCGAACTGTTGGTCGCACACTTGGTTGCAGTCGCGCTGGACAAAGCTCCTGGCATCCACCGCGACCGATCCGCCTGGACACGGTCCCGACGAGCAGGAGTTTGGGCAGGCGTCATCATCGACTTGATTGCCGTCATCGCAGTCCTCGTTGGGACCGACGATCCCGTCACCGCAGACGGCGTCCTGGCAGGCGTTGGTGCAGGCGTCGGTGTTGACCCCGTTGGCGTCGTCGCAGGCTTCGACGCCCGCTTGGACAAAGCCATCACCGCATTGCGCGACGACGCAGCTGTTCAGGCACGCATCGGTCTGGTCGGCGTTGCCGTCGTCGCAAGCCTCGACGCCCTCTTGGATGTGCCCGTCACCGCAGCCCGCAGGTACGCAGGTGTTCAGGCACGCGTCGGTGTTGAGCTCGTTGCCGTCATCGCAGGCTTCGACACCTTCGGCGATGATGCCATCACCGCAGCGCGCCTCAATGCAGCTGCTCAAGCAGCCATCGGTCTCGTCGTCGTTGCCGTCATCGCAAGCCTCTCGCCCCTCCCAAACCTGTCCGTCACCGCAGCTGCCGACGCGACAGCTGGTCAAGCATGCATCCGTTTGGGTGTCGTTGCCGTCGTCGCACTCTTCAAAACCCTCGGCGTCTGGCGCAAGGTCTTGGCGGGTGATCCCATCACCGCAGACGGCGAGCTGGCACACCCCAGTGCACGCGTCGCGCATCTCGGCGTTGCCATCATCGCAAGCTTCGACGCCCTCATGAACGACGCCGTCGCCGCAGCGCGCCGGCGCACATGAGCTCAGACAGGCGTCCGTCTCAAGGTCGTTGCCGTCATCGCAGAGCTCGGCGTCTTGCAGCACGCCATCGCCGCAGCTCGCCGGTTGGCAGTTGTTGCAGGCATCGGTTGGGTCGTCGTTGCCGTCATCGCAGCCCTCATTGGGACCTAAAACGCCATCGCCGCAACGCGCCAAGGCGCAGGTGTTGAGGCACGCATCGTCGTTGGCTTCATTGCCATCGTCGCATGCTTCAAAGCCGAGCTCGTCCTCGCTCAGGTCATTGCGTACATTGCCATCCCCGCAGCGCGCAGGCGTGCAGTCGCTCAGGCAGGCGTCCAAGTCGCTGTCGTTGCCGTCGTCGCAGGATTCGAACCCGAGCTCGCCCTCTGAGACGTCGCTGCGCACCACGCCGTCGCCGCACAGCGCAATGGCGCAGCCGCTGGTGCAGCCGTCGTTGTCGTTGTCGTTGCCGTCATCGCAGCCTTCAAAGCCCTCGTCGTTGTTGGTGAGATCCGTGCGGGTGGTTCCATCACCGCAGGCAGCGACGGAGCACGCGTTGGTGCAACCGTCGGTGTTGACCGTGTTGCCGTCGTCGCAGGCCTCGCCGGCTTCTACCGAGCCGTTTCCACAGGTCGCTTCGGTCTCACGCACCACCACCTGCTCACTGCACGCAGCGAAGCCCAAGCCAATACACAGTAAGCCGCCGTAGAATGTCTTCGCTGTCATGAACCTTAAACTCCAAATCCATTATGCTAAAGCCGAGCGGTTTTTGTCGAGGGGTCGAAATGGCTAGAAAAAACAACACGGAGCACCCTGTCGGATGCTCCGTGGCTTCGACTGAGCTGAGACCCTGTCAGCGACTAGGGCGTTACGGTCACCGAGCTGGACCCGGTGGTCACCGAATCATCAGGGTTGTAGTAGCTGTAGGCGCGACTGGGCGGATGCTGCGCCGTGACCGGACGCGTCGCTTGCAAGCCGAAGCGCAAGCTGCGTTGTTCGCGCGGCTGCAGCCCCATCATGTAGAAGGTCACCATTCGGTCCGAGCGCTCAAAGCGCTGCACCGCGGCGCTGTCGACCAGCGCTTGCAGATCATCCACTAAAGCGATCATGCCCGGCGCCATCGCCACGCTGACGATCACCTGATCCATGGCGCCTTCATCAAGGCGAGAGGACACGTTGGCGATCACTTGCACCATACCACCCACATCCAATTGGCTGCGGTCATAGGTCACATCCAAGCCGAGCGAGCCGACCTGAGCGGGTGGGGTGGTCCAGGGCTCATAGCGGGTGCCCACGACCTGATACATCAGCGTGCCTTCTCCGTTGAAGCTCAGGCTGATGTCCGCCGTGTCGGTCACCAGCTCTCGGTCACTCAGATCTAAGGTGTGGTGTACATCGGCGTTGCTCTCGTCGAGCACCACCTCGCTGATGACCTCGTCGCCAAGCATCACCTGAACGGTGCCGTTGGCGTTGGCTGTTGCGCCCAAAGCTGCGGTAGTGAGCGCACGCAACGAGTTCATCGTCGCTTGCGTCGAGTACCAGTTACCGAAGGCATCTTTGGTGGCTGCCAAGAAGGTCAGACCATCAACCGCTGTGGCGCTGTGTTGGCCGGCGTCGAGCATCGCTTGCACGACCAGCCCGGTCATCTCCACCTCGCCTGGGGTGCCGCCGCCGCGAGCGCCGGTCCAGGTGTTGCCGTTGAATGCCCATTTTTGCTGCCCCTCACCGGCAGACTCACCCGCTTCGTTGAGACGATTGAGCAAGGTGGTCAGCAGGGCATCGTCTGGCGCCGCTGCGGCGAACAAATTGGCCGCAAGCGCCACCGCATAGAGGTCATCCGTTTGCTCGATGTTTTGACGCAAGAAGCGTAAGGCGAGCTGGACCGAACTGCCCGCTTTGCCGTCATGGTGGAGACCGGTTGCGATGTAGGCGGTCGCCCGAAGGACGTCTTCACCGAGCGCTTCGTTGCCTGCGTGCAGCGCATCGCCTGCAGGCCACGAGCCGTTGCCATCTTGCTGCTCAATCAACCAAGCGCGATGCCGATCTTCAACCGCAGCGTCGGTCTCGATAATGCCCTCAAGGTCTGCGAACTGCCAAAGGGCGATCGCCGTAAGGAGCTTGTTGCCCGGATCGTTATCGCCCCACCAGTTGTAGCCGCCCGTGGGGGATTCAAAGGTCAAAATGCGCTGGTAACCTGAGCGGATCAGATCGACCGCACGATCCATTAACGCTGGATCATCTTGGCCGGTGGCGAGCAGGTACTTATAGACCATGATGTTGGGCCACGCGCTCGAGGTGGTTTGCTCAAAGCAGCCGCCAGGCATCTTGAGCATCGAGTCCATCCCCTCAACCGCTGAGGTGGCGAGACCAGGGTAGAGTTTGACCAACAGCTCATTAGCGCCTTCGACGCCCTCGGGCAGGACCATCGAGACGTTCGTAGGGGTGGCGCCAATGCGTCCGCCAGCGGTCTGAATATCGGCGTCGCCATCTGGTTTGACGCTGACCGTGCGGCGCACCGCGTCGGCTTCATCGCCAGCGACAGCGGTGACCTCAATCGAGATGTCCCCCACGCGGTCTGCGCGCAGAATGTAGGTGGCTCGTTTGACCTCGCCGGGACCCAAGTCGACCACCTGCTCGGCTGAGCCGATCAAGGTCATACCTTCGACAGGCTCCAAGGTCAGACTCACGGTCTGGGTATCTTCTAAATAGTTGTAAACGATCACCGGAACATGAACCTCGTCGCCGCGGGTCATGCTGACCGGTAGGTCAAGGTCGGCAAAGAAGGGCTGAAACACGACTAAGTCGCCTTCGCCGCTGCCGATGTGACCGCTCGCCGAGTTCGCTTGCGCTGCGATCTTCCAGGTGGTGATCGAGTCAGCGACTCGCAAGCCTTGCTCAGCGCTGCCGTCTTCATCGGTGATGATCATCGGCGCTGCGATCAGCGTCTCCGGGAACCAGCTGCGGACACGCGGCGCTGCGCCCGGTGCTTCGCCTCCACCTTCAGTTTCATCGACCGGCTCAGCATTCGGCGGATTGGCTTGACCGTTTTCAGGCATCCCACCAGCAGCCATGGCGTCCTCCTCGGCAAACCCTCGTGCTTGAGCGTTTTGCGGGATCGCCTCTTGAAGGTTGGCGGTGATCCGCAGATCATCGAGGGTTCCGAAGACCTCGTCGGCTCCGCCTGAGATCAAGGTGGCTTGCCAGTCGCCGATCTCGTGTTGATAAATTTTACCAAAGGGGTCGGCGCGCCCCACCATCATACGCTCCATGGCGTCTTCGTAGGTGTCAAAGTCCACTTCGCCGGCTTCCCAGCGAGTTTTTAGGGCAGCAACCAAGGCCGTGAGCTCACGCGTGACACGAGCCGTGACATGCACCTTAGCGGTGGCTTGGTCGATCACCTCGGAGTCTTGGTCGATGGTCGAGCCTGCGCCGCTCAAGCGGGCGAAGGCTGCCTCTGCGGTCATCTCGTCACGGCTCGAGAGCGCTCGGCTCACGCTGACCGAAGCCGCAGGGCTTTGATCGGCGCCCGGACGCAAGCCTAGATCGAAATAGGACTCGGACATGCCCGGCTTGGC
>JBDQPD010000017.1:0-43005 GCA_040260805.1 Myxococcota bacterium
ACGGCTCAAGCGCTCAACCCTGGCGATGGCGTCCACCCGGGGGCGCAGCTTGAGGTGACCGTCAGCGGTACCGACGAGCACAGCAACCTGCGGCAACTCTGGGGTCAAATCGATGGCGAGCCAGCTGCTCCTCCCGAGGATACGCAAGCCTGTCCAGGTCTTACGAACACGCGTGAAGAGACCTTCCAACTTCAAGCTCCAGAAGGACCTGACGGGCAAGCGTTCGTGGTCCGAGCAGGTGGGTTCGATGATGTGGGCAGCGGTGCAGACCACAACGCTGGCTTGGCCGAGAACTTTGCGCTCGAGCTCAACGACGACGTCGCGCCAGTTATCGCCCAAATCCAAGTGCTCGACGAGGCGGGAAGCCTTGCGCTGCCTGAGGTCGAAGGCTCGCTCCGCTTAGGGGTCAGCGCGACCGATACGTTCGGATCCATCGCTCGTATTCAGCTGCGCATTGAGGACCAAGAGGGCGACCAAGCAGCGCAGAGTGATGTGGAGGTCTTTGACCCAGTTCAGGCTGAACTGAGCAACTATGCGAGCCCGACCGTGCTCGAGCTTCCGCAACCGAACGATCGGCGTGCAACCAGCGATTGGACTGCTCGAGTCACCCTTTGGGATGATGCGACACCACCGAACCCAAGCTCTGCGACGATCGGGTTCTTACCCACCGATGGTCAAGCGCCAACCCTGGCTCAAGTCAGCGGCGGCGGAGCGATCAACCTGAGCAATGGCCGGCTCGCCTCAGTACAGATCAGCGGGTCTGACGCGGCACGATACGTAGCCTCGGTTGGACTCGCTGACCTCGTGGTCGGTCAAACAGAGGTCTCAACTCGACCGGTGAGCACCAATTTACCTGCCAACCGAGCCAGCGCTGAAGCGGTTGCGGTGGCGATCGCTGTTCCGGTCGACGCCAAAGAGGGCACGATCTCGGCGGTCCCTCGAATCACCGATGACTCAGGCAACGTGACGACGGGCCAGCGGGTGAGTTTCAACTTGGTCGATAACGTCCGACCCGATGTCTCTGCGGTCTTTAATCCAAACATTTTGGTACCTGGCGGCCCTGTGCGTCTCGAGGTCAGCGCGACCGACGCCAACTCAACCGGTATCGCTCAGATTCAGGTCGCTAATGTGCAGCACATCACCTGGGCCAGCCAGAGCATCTCAAATCAAGGCAACGTTGTGTTTACGGGGACGGTCGCAGCCGACCCTGGATCGATTGGGAACGGTCTGCCTGTGCAAGCCGCTGTCACGGTCACCGATCAAGCTGCGGGCTCGAACCAGCGCGTGGTCAACGCCAACGCCACCATTCGGGACGAAGCGGGTCCTATCATCACCGTGCTTGAGGTCAGTGAGGGGACGGTCGGCGGCACCGGCACGTTGCGCATTCGGGCTCAAGATATCGGCGGAGTCGTCGCCCAAACCAGCTACGCCACGAGCATTAATCGCTTTAACTCGAACAACCAATACCAACGGAACGAAACCGTTAACTATGGACAGGGCAACCGCTTCTCGAGCCAAGAGCAAGAGTTCTCGGTAACCATCCCCAATCAAGCGAGCGAAGGTCAGTACAGCATCGTGTTCACCGCAACCGATGGTGAGGGAAACGAGACTCAGTTCACGGCGACTGGCAATCTTCGACTCGCCGTCGTCGATCGAAATGCTCCTGATCAAGTCTCGATCAATTCGGTCCCGAGCCAACTCGACACCGGCGGCAACCGCTCGGTTCGGGTCACGGCGCGCGACGTCTCAAGCGGGATCGCAACGCTTCGCTTGGTCGCCTCTGAGCTCAACCAAACGCTGACCCACAACTGCAATAATGATCCGGTTTGCACGCACACTTTTGCGCTGCCGGTCGCTTCTGATGCGGCGCATCAGTTGTCGGTTAACTTGGTGGCTTCAGCCATTGACGGCTCGGCTCAATCCAACACCACCACGCCGGCGGCAACGACTCGAGCAGTGCGAGACGTTGAAGCGCCTACTCAGGTCGCGATCAACAACCCTCTACCCGTTCAAATCGATACCGGCGACTCCCTGCAGCTCCAACTGCGTGGTCAAGATGTCAGCTCAGGATTGGCGACGGCTCAGATCACCGTTCCCTGCGGGAGCTCTGGTCCCCATACCTTCAATAATCAGCCGAAAAATCTGATCTCAGTTAACGAGGGCTGGACGGTTCCAAGCGGCTGCGATGCCGTCGGGGTCCAAGATGTCCAAGTGCGCATGATCGATGCTGCGGGGAACACCTCTGATCCGGCAACGCTGAGCTTAACGATCGTCGACGTGACGGCTCCTGTCGTGAGCTTTCGCTCGCCGCCAACGATCACTAATACATCAGGCGCCGCAGCGAACATCCCCGTTCGCATCACCGACGCGGGGTCGGGTGTGGCTCGAGCTACCCTGAGCGCCAGCTGCGGGACCGTCAGCGATGGCGGGAGCTTGACCATAGGCGGAGCGCCTTCTCTATCCGACCCATCGTTCACGCTTACCGACTTGCAGGATTGCCCACCGGGAGTCATCACCCTGACTCTTGGCGGCCAGGACGTCGCAGGCAACTCGGCGGCTCCAGCGCAGCACCTGATCACGCTCCGAGATAACCAGGCGCCAGCGACCTTGCTCGCCTTGTCCTCAACCACCGTCGATGTCTCCACCAGCGTGACGCTCACAGCGACCGTCACCGACGGCAGCAGCGGCTTGGCGAGCCTGTCCTTTAGCGTTCCTTGTGGAAGCGTCTCTGCACCCCATCCGGTCACCTTCGCAGGAGAAACCACCGAGCAAGTCATACAGCGCACTTGGACGGTCCCGGCAAACTGCAGAACCTTAGGAAGTCAGGACGTCAGCGTCACGGTCGCTGACCAAAGCACCTTCAGTGCTGATGGCAGCCAAACGGTTGCGGTAACGCTCCGAGATCTGACCAACCCGACCCTGATCTGGGACAACCCACCGACCGAACTCAGCCTCACCAACGGGGCGACCATGAGCGCCACCGCGACCGACGCCTCATCCGGTGTTGCGAGCGTGAGTTTCAGTTTAGCCGACCCGTCTCAGGGCAGCTTCTCGCCGACCAGTCGAGTCATCGGCGGCGCCCCCAACGACGCCGATGCTGCCACCGCCCTATCGGCAACCAGCTCGCTCACGCATGGCACAGAAGTCATCGCTCGCGCTCAAGCTCAAGACGTCTCAGGTAATGACTCCGCGGTCGCCTCGGCTACGCTCACCATCGTCGATGACATCGAGCCGGCGAACATCACGGCGGTACCGCAACTTGCAAGCAACCGAGTGTTAGGTCCTGGGCGCTTTGCGGTCGCAGCAGGTGAGTCCGTGATCTTTGACGTCGGCGCCAGCGATCCGAACTCAGGCATCGCAACGGTTGATTTGCGGGTGACCGCTGGGGGGAACACCACCACCGTTGGCTCCACGGCGGGTAACGGGGTGGTCAATTTTGCGACGACGATCCAGGTCGACGTTCCCGGTGGGGCTGCTGATGGCGACGAAGTGACGGTTAGGCCGCGCGCCGACGACGTCAGCAACGCGACCTCCTTTGTTGCGGGCGCTGCCTTGGTCTTGGTCGTCGATGCTACGGCACCGACCACACCGCCTACCCTCGCCTCGCCGATCCTCGCTTCAACCTTTGGCGCACCGCAAACCTTCCGCTGTCTCAACGCAGCCAATGCAGGTCTTGCAGGGCTGCGCGGAACCGTTGATACCGTGGCGGTGAACGTCCAAGTCACTCCGCTCCCGGCCGGGTTCTCAGCCCAAGGTGAAGAAGCGAGCGTTGCGATCGATAGCGGCGCTTGGTCCTTGATTCCTGCAGGGTATAGTTGGGCAAACCATACCGAGTACACGGTCACGCTAAGAGCGCGCGATGCGGTCGGCAATCTGGAGGTAACGGGAGCAAGCTTTACCCTGCGCGGCGACCTCGTCGACGGAAGCTGGACCGCTAGTCCAAGCTTTGACACCAGCGTGGCCAACAAAAGCTCAGGCCGCGCTGACTACCAGCCGGTCATGACCGGCACTCGAACAGCGACAACCGGGGGGGCGATGCTGGTCACCGGTCAGTTTGCGTGCGGTACCCTATCAAACCAAGGCGATTCGACAGCGGGCACAGGCGCCTACACGATCACCGAACCGAATACGCTTAGCTTAGGTCAAAACAACGCCCTAAGTTGTGCTTGGTCGCTCCAAGAGAGCTTCTGCGGTCGAGTAAGGACCAGCTCGGGGACCACGAACCTAAGTAAGGTCAATGCGGCTCCACAGTTGCCGTCGAACCCTCGCGTGGCTGGCGACGACCAAGACCCGGCAACGATTAATGAACTATGGCCCACCCTCAACGCAGCGAGCGACGACAGCTTCGATATAGACACCAATCAAATCAGCCAGAGTCGTAGCCTCGAGATCCGCGTCTACGACAATGGAAACAGCGTCATTTGGGACAGCGGCGTGCGGTCAGCAAGCGTTGCCAGTGGAGCCGACTTTAGCGCGAATTTCCCAGCATGGCGGCCGCCGGACAACGCGATGGCATCCGGTCACGGCCGAGCGGTCCGCCGTAACAACGAAGTGTACTGGTTTGGTTTGGGGCTTTCTCCTGACGTTCACATCCTCGATCTCGACAAGAACGTGTGGACGAACACCCCCGAGCAGATGGTGGTCGGTGATGTCGCTGAAGCATGGTCAGCGAGCGACGGGGTGACCCCTCTTGCCGACGGAAGCTGGTTGCGGGTGACCGCCAACGGCGAGCACCTCTCAGGGAGCGACACAGGCGGAACGGTCACCTGGGATCATCTCGGCGATATCCCTAGTTTTCCCACCTGTTCGGCGGTGCGGCTCACCACCCTTGGTGCGACGAGCAGCCGCGCGCTCTTGTGGTGTCAAAACGGAGCTGACCAGCTGCTCACCTACGTCGTTAATGAGCCGCAAGGAATCGCTGTCGAATGGACCGTCGAACAGATCACGACCAACACGGTCACGACTGTGACCGCAGCCTTCCAGGTCACTCGTTTGGGGAGCACCAATGACTACCGCCTGGTGCCGGGTATCGGAGCCAACCAGCAGGTCCATGGCGCACGGTTAAACCCTGGCGGATTGGTGGAAACCTGGACGACATCGCCGACCGCTACGGGGGACAACCTGACGCTCGCCGCCGGGTGTAGCATCGCCGCTCAAAGTGACACGAGCTATCTCGTGCTGGGTGGAGGCAATGGCGCTTGGGCTGGAACTGCCGCAGCTGATCCCACGAACGACAGCCTCGCTGCTGCTGACCTGCCTGGCGGGCTCATCGTCAATGGTAGCGGTCAGCACCTTGCCAGCGGTGATGGAGCGCATGAAGCGATCGCTTTGGTTTGGCACGCAACGCATGGGCTGCGGCCGGTCGTCTGGGTCGAAGCTGACGACGCCTACCAAGAACCTCCCGATCCAGCCGAAAACGAGTCAGCGTTGGTTCATGGAGCGAGCTACTCATGGGGCTCACGACTGACCGATGAAGGCGGAGACTCTGGGAGTTTCCCAAACAATGCTAACCGCCAAAGTTTTAGCGTCAGCATCCCCTAGTTGCGGCAGCCGATAAAGAGCTTGGAGTCGAGTCGTGTATGTCTGAAATCCGTCGCCGAGACCAACAACGGGCTGATGCCAAGCGTCAGGACGCCGCGCGCCAGGACAAAGCGCGTGATACCAAGTCGCGCAATGAGACCAGGAGCGCCTTTAAGTCGGCGATGGACCGAAGCGGAAAGACTCAGCAACAGGGCGAAAACCAGCGCACAGCTCAGCGCCAACAAGATCCTAAGACCCAAACCAAGCAGTCCCCAAAACAGCTCGCTCAACAGCCCAAGAAAGAGGCTAAAAAAGGCGACGCTCGCGCCGTCCTAAACGCCGCTCGGCACCAAGCGGGTGCCCAGCAAAAATCCACCCTGGGACAGCAGCGCGCTGCCGCTCACCGGGCGGCGGGTCAGACCGGCAAAGAACGAGCCGGCGAGGCTCAGGTCTCTCAGGGCGAGCTCGAGGGGCGCGCAACGCAAAGCCAAGAGCGACAACGAGCAGGCTCGGAGACCGCTCGACAGGTCAACCAACGCGGCGCCCAGCAAAGCCAAGGCACCGAGACGACTCAGCGACAAGAGCGTGGTCGTGAAACCCAAGACGATCGGCAAACCCAGCTACGCGGCGCACGGGCTCAGCGCGCGGTCGCAGGCGCGACGACGGCGGCGATCGATGGCGTCGGCGCAGCGAGCGCACGAACAGAAGGCAAACCCGGTGCAGCCGGCGGGCCAAAGATTCCCCAGGCCTTGCTTGAAGCGCTTGCTCGCAAAGTTTTTGTGGGGATCGATAAGCACGGTGATGCTCGCTTTGAGATCGAACTCGGCGGCAACCTGCTCGCCGGATTGAGGCTTCAAATTCAGGCAAAGGACGGCAAGGTCCGCATTGCGATCAGCGGCGACAACAAAGAGGGCAGCCGCATGCTCGCTGCTCACCACACGGAGCTCGCGGCGGTGTTTCGCCACAAAGGACTCGACCTCGATGAGCTCAAAGTTGAGGACGGTTAACCGCGATTGATCGCCCACCCCCTTTACGGCCTGGGCTGACCCCACTAGCTTGCGCCGGTGCCTTGCGCGTTGCGCCTGCGCACGGGAGGGCAATCGCCCATGGAACAGGGCTTTGACTGGGACGGACTTACCGCCCTGACAAGCGATCAGGTCGAGTTGACAAGCACGCTGCGTCAACGCCTGCCCGGTCTGCTTACTGAGAACCAAGCGCTACTGCCTAAACCGCCCGGCTGCTCGGACCTGCCGGCGGTGGTCGGCATTACCGGTGACTGGACGCTGCCCGAAGCTCAATGCGTTGGCTTTCGCTGGCGTGGAGATGGCCTGGATCTGTCCGTTCGCGTGGCGGGGCCTGTTGCGCTCGCAGCGGTCGATGAGATCCTGGGCGCAGCGCAGGATCAGGCGCGCCCAGCACGCTCACTGACGGCTGTGGAGCTTGGAATCTTTGAGTATCTCGTCTTGGACTGGATGACGAAGCTTCGCGAAGCCGTATCGGTTCTACCGATTCCCGTATTGACGCAACTCTCGAGCCCCCCGGAAGACAGCGGTGGCGAAGGCCCTGTGGTGACCTTAGCGGGTCGCGGCGAGATGGTTGCAGGACAGATTCAAGTTCGCTTTCATCAATGCCCAGAAGCTCAGCCCACCAGCCGCAAGGTGTCTAAGAGAAGCCCTCTTTATGCGCTCCCCTTTGACCTGACCTTACGCGCCGGGATCGCATCGCTCACCGAGGAAGAGTTGCTCAGTATTGAGCCTGGTGATGTGGTGATTTTGGAAGAGGCTGAGCTGCAGGTGGCAGATGACGGATCGCTGACTGGACGCTGCGCACTGGCAGCGCCTGGCGCGGCGCGTCGAGCCGATTGTGAACTAACAACGGATGGTGCCTTTCGCATTGTCGAACTCGATCTAATGGAGGCCGTGATGAGCGAGCCAGTGAACAGTCCTGAACCCGAAGCGGCTGACGCAGAGGGTGACGCCGTCGAGAAGACGACGGATCTATCCCAAGTGTTAGCAGAAGACGTCGAGTTAACCCTCGCTGCCGAGCTTGGTCGTCTTCGACTCAGCCTAGCGCACGCCTCGTCCTACGATGTCGGTTCGGTGCTGCGCCTGGGTAAGCCGGTCGGCGCTGAGGTCGACCTGACCTTAGCCGGTCGACTCGTCGGGCGTGGCGAGCTGCTGAATATCGATGGCGAACTCGGGGTGAGAGTGAGTCAGTGGTCGGTTTAATCGCTGCGACCAACCCCATCCCACCACCTGAGGTGCCGCTGACGACCGGAACCTCCTTTGGCTGGATGCTCATTTGGATGATGCTGGTCCTGATCTTAGTGGTGGGCGGCATGCTCTTGCTCACCCATTTCCTGAAACGCTTCCCCGGATTAACCCATCGACGCGGCGAGCATATGGAGCTTGAAGAGAGCCTATCGCTGACGCCAAAAGCGGCGGTCCATATTATCAATGTAGAGGGCGAGCGACGCCTGGTCGGCACCAACGACGGCGCCATCACGCATCTAGCCCATCTGCACCCAGCTCATCGCGCAAAGGAGCCTGAAGGCGAATGAGGTTTTTGGTCTTCGGTGCGCTGATGACTCCACCCGTCGTCATCGCTCAAAATCTCAACGTTGCCGAGTTGATGGGCAACGACAGCATCGCCAACCGTCCGCTCATCTTAATGACCGCGCTGGCGGGTTTGGCGCTGGTTCCCTTCGTCTTGATGATGGTGACCAGCTTCGTCAAAATGGCGGTCGTGTTGTCGATCGCTCGACAAGCGATCGGCACCCAACAGATCCCACCAAATACCGTGATCACAGGCTTAGCTATTATCCTGACGGTGTACACGATGAGTCCGGTGATGGAGCGCATGTACGTTGACGCTCAAGCGGTCGCGCAAAAGGCTGCGGGCGAAAATCTGCTCCAGGGGAAAAACTTTGGCGTCCTAAAAGAAGCGATGATGGTCGGCGCTGAGCCCATGCGACAGTTCCTCAAGCGCCACGCCAGCGTGAAAGATCGAAAGATGTTCTTCACCCTCGCCAAGCGCATGCGCCCAAAGGGTCAGCGCAGCGGCATCGGTGCAGATGATTACATGGTGCTGATTCCAGCCTTTGTCGTCAGCGAGCTGACCGAAGCCTTTCAAATTGGCTTCATCATCTTCTTACCCTTCTTAGTCATCGATATGGTGGTGAGTAATATCTTGATGGCCTTGGGCATGCAGATGCTCTCACCCACGACGATCTCCCTACCCTTTAAGCTTTTGCTCTTCGTCCTCGTCGATGGATGGCATTTGCTCACGCAGGGCTTGGTCTTGGGGTACACATAGATGTTTGGCCAAATTGAACAATTTGTCCTGCAGGTGACCAACGAGGCGCTGATGTTGGTGATGCTGGCGTCGGCTCCAACCGTCATCGGGAGCCTCGTCGTCGGTCTAGCCGTCGCTTTGTTTTCCGCCACGACACAAATTCAAGAAGCGACCTTAAGCTTCGTGCCTAAAGTGATCGCAGTGTTCTTGCTGCTGGCGGTGACCGGAGCCTGGGTCGGCGGATTCTTACTTCAGTTCGCTCACCTTTGCTTTACCGGCTTTGTTCCACTGCTTCGATGAGTGACGTAGGCTGGGTCCTCGATAAGCTGCTGCTGAGCAAGCAAAGCACCCAGCAGATGGTCCTCTTTGCGCTGATTCTGGGCCGCCTCTT
This sequence comes from Myxococcota bacterium, assembly GCA_040260805.1. Classification (GTDB taxonomy): domain Bacteria; phylum Myxococcota; class UBA4151; order UBA4151; family UBA4151; genus CACGMS01. The sequence goes on from JBDQPD010000017.1 coordinate 9,206, forward strand.
GCCGGTGGTCGTGATGGTGCCATTCCTGGGGGGTAAGAACGCCCCAGAACCTGTAAAGATGGGTTTGGCGGTGCTCCTGACCTTGCTCGCTTTTCCGATCGTCGCAGCCACCAACACCGTCGCTCCACCGACCACACCCATCGCCTTCTTGGTGCTCATGCTCAAAGAAGTCTTCATCGGCTTTTGTATTGGCTTTGTCCTAATGGAGCTCTTCTTAATCGCCGATATGCTCGGCCGTCTGGTCGATTTACTGCGCGGCACAAACATGGCCACGGCGCTGGTGCCCGAACTCAAAGAACGCAGCTCCGTTTTTGGTAACCTGAGTTTTCAACTTTTTCTCGTGATCTTCCTGAGCATCGGCGGGCACCGCTTCTTTCTCGGAGCTTTGTTCACCAGTTTTGTCGGTTTACCGGTGACCGAAATGCCTCAGTTTCAAGCGGCCGGGATCGGTGCATTTGCCGAATTAATTATGCTCAGCGCGGCGCGCATCTTGATGGTGGCGGTGGCGCTCGCCATGCCCATCCTAGTCGCTGTGTTTTTGACCGATTTGACCTTTGGTCTGCTCAATCGAACAGCACCTCAGATTCAAGCCTATTTCTTGAGTTTGCCGGCAAAAGCGATCGCCGGCGTTTGGCTCTTTGCGTTGGGGTTAGCGACCACAGTCCAGGTCCTAGCCGCTGAAGGTGTCGTGTTTTTACAGCGCCTTGAGGAGCTGCTTCGCTTGATGCGCTAGTGGATCTCTTCGGAGACGCAGTAGTCATCGATGTACAGCTCGTCGTCCTCACTCGGTCCCGGCCACATACCAAAAGCTACCATCTCTTCGCGGGTGAGGTGTTGTGCAAGCTCTGCAAGCGTCATGATCGCAACTCCAGTGGGGGTGTCTCTAAGAGGTCCCAAACCGGGGTTTTCAAACGGCCCCGATGGCCAGTCAATAGGCCTGTGATTTGGATCTAGGCAATGACGACTTCATTTGAGGTCACAAAATGTAGCCTGTGCGCTTAATCACAGCATAACGTTTCGGGCCCAAGTCATTGAAACTACGGCCAGCCAGTGCGGCCGCGGCCCCAGCACCCGGAAAACCGGTGTTTTGCGATCTGTTGAAAACCCTTGGCCTTACCACTGAACACCTGTTCAGTATAATCTTTTACGCGGTAAAATTGAGGCGTTGATTCCTCCGTTTCCCCCTTCCGGTTGACCTCGCGCGCTGGCGCGACGCACGCTACCCGTGCACGAGGGACAACGCAGGCGGGAACTCTATGATCGAAGTGCAGAATGTGACGCGACGCTTCCCGCAACAGCAGCGTCCTGTGCTCGATGGAGTCGATCTCAAACTCGAACGAGGCAGCTTCGCCTTTTTGACGGGCGCAAGCGGAGCAGGAAAGTCGACTTTGCTGCGATTGCTCTACGGAGCCGATCAACCCAATGAAGGCCAAGTGACGGTTGCGGGACATGACCTGCGCCCGAACGATGCGCGAGCCTTAGCTATGGTCCGCCGACGGGTTGCGGTGATCTTCCAGGATTTTCGGCTCCTGCGTGACCGCAGCGCTCTTGAAAACGTCAGAGTCGTTCTCGAGCTGCGCGGCATTGAGCGAAAACTCGCCCAACGCCGAGCGATGGAGGCACTAGACGATGTCGGTATTGGTGAGCTCGCCAAACGGCGGGTGCCTCAGTTGTCTGGCGGCGAACAACAGCGAGTCGCCATTGCGAGAGCCCTTGTTGGCGATCCGCAGGTGCTCCTTTGTGATGAACCGACGGGCAACTTAGATGAAGCGCTGAGCCTACAAGTGCTCAGCTTGATCGACTTAGCTTCTTCGCGCGGCGCCACAGTTTTAGTCGCCACGCACGACAGCGAGATCCTGAGACGCTTCCCTCACCCAACCTACCATCTCGAAGAGGGTATCTTGGAGCGGCGAACCGGATGATCTGGAGTCTTCGAGAAGCCTTCCTAGGATTCAAGCGCCGGCCTTGGACGCACAGCTCATGGCTGCTTGCGCTGACCTTATGCTTAGGCTGCATCGGCTGGGTGCGAGCTCACGCCGAAGGCACCGATGAGATTCTCAAGCGACTTGATCCAGCAGGTGAAGTCTGGGCTTTCTTGAGCGAAGAGGCGGACCAAGACGCAATGAAGAGTCTCTTGGTTCGGCTCGAGTCACTGCCCTCAGTTCAGAGCGCTCGCTTGCTCGAGGCGCAAGAGGTTCGTCGCCGCTTGGCGAGCGAGCTCCGAGACCCACAAGCTGCGCAAGAGATACCCAAGGCGCTCTTACCGAGCGCGATCCACCTCTCGCCGCCACCGAGCGGTCAAGTGGCTCCAGCGGCTATTGCTATTTTGCGTGCAGCGCCTGGAGTCGAATCCGTTGATGCTGGGGCGCGTGAGCTGTTGCGAACCCGCGCTCGCGTCCGCCAGATCCACTTGGGAGCTCACTTACTTAGCCTACTGTTGACGATGACCATCGTGATCCTCGGGGTTGCGCTCGGGCGATTAGTGATGAGTTTGAGGCGAGAAGAAATCGCTGTTTTACGTCTACTCGGCGCGACACGCGACCGCCTGATTGGACCGCTTCTGCTCACTGGAATTGTCGTGGGTTTGCTCGCTGGGTTCGGAGGCTACTGTATGAGCTCGGCGCTCGGAGCGTGGATGCGAGACTCCACGGACCTCGCGGTGGCGACCCCCTTTGGCTTAGCGCTCCGATTGATGGCGCTTGGTGCGCTGACTCAAGTCGCAGGAACCGGCTTGGGCATGCTCACCGAGATTCAACGACCGGAGCTTGAGCAATGATGGTCGTACTGCTGCTCGCTCTAAGTGTGCCTCCCAAGCCCGTTTTACCACCGATCGAAGACCAGCAGGCTGTCCGAATCACTCTGGAAAAATTGCAGAGTTTACGGGACCGGCTGAGCCAACGGCGAGCTTCGGATAACGATTTAGCTGAGCAAGAAACGCGCATGGTCGCGACCTTAGAGGACCTGGAATTTGCGCTCAGCGAAGCCAAGCGAGCGGCTCGGCTTGCCGCCGAGCGACTTACAGACTCCGACGAACACCTAGACGAACTCGAGGCGCAGTCGAGCGGTCTCGAGCAGACTGCGGCTAAAGCGCGTCAAGAGGCTCGAGCTGCGCTGGGCTTGTTGCTGCGCGGTAACCATGTCGGTGTCGACAAGCCGTTGCTTCGAGCCTTTGAGCGACAACGGGTCGCGCGATCGGGCGCTTTGTGGCGTCGAGCAGAAGCCAGCGCGCTCGAGTTGGCCGACGCCGTCAGCAAGGTCGAGACCATTCGGTACAGCCAAAAGCGGCTCAAAGAAGACCTCGATAGCTTGCTCAATCAGCGCGCCGAAGTGCGGCGTTTAGCAGAGGTTCGACTCCAAGAGGTCCGTCGAGACCGACGACGGGCCGAGGCTCACGCCAAAGCGCTCGAGCAACAACGTCTGGCGCTCGCAGCTTGGCTTGCGCAGATCAAACCCATGCTCAATGTACCTCATGGCGGGCTAAAAAGAGGCGGTCTCGTTCCCCCCGTCGCAGGCAAGGTCGTGAAAGGTTATGGATGGCAAGAGGCTAAAGATCGGCTCACGCGGTGGCGCAATCGTGGGATCGATCTGGAGGGCCTCTCGACCGCACCGGTGGTCGCGGCGGCGGAGGGGCGCGTCGCCTTCGTCGGGCGCTCACCAGGGCTTGGATTAGCCATGGTGATCGATCACGGACGGGGCTGGAGAACGATTTACGGCGGCTTATCCGAGACCCAAGCCATGGTCGGCGATGATCTCAAAGCCGGCTCGGTGATTGGTTTGCTTGGAGACTCAGGCGTCTTGCATTTCGAGCTGCGAAGCGACGCCCTAGCGGTCAACCCCACGCGCTGGTTTCAAGGGCAGCTCGGCGGATCAAAGCAGTGATCGCCCTGGCACTCATGCTCTCAACCCCTGCCGCTACGCCCCAGGCTTACGATTCGGTCAGCGACGTCGCTCGAGTGTTCGCTGCGGTGCTTAAAGATCACCTGTACGGCGAAACGCCCGACACCCTTGCCCGTCGAGCAATCGACGGGATGCTCAAAGAGCTCGATCCGTGGTCTCGGCGACTTCCCAAGTCGAAGGCCCCGTCGCGTCAACAAGCCTTTGCCTGTTTGCTGGATCGCGGCGTCGTGCGTTTGACCATCAAGCGCTTCAACGGGGACGGCAGGCAATGGCTCAAGGTATGCCCTAGCCTGAATCAGAACCTGCCAGTGCTCATCGATCTACGCGACAACCCAGGAGGCAGCGTCGCAGACGCCCTTGGACTCGCTGATCTTTTTGCTAGCGATACCGATTTGTTGATCGAAGAGCGACGCTTCGGTGAGCCCGTACGTCACCGAGCGAAAGCGCAAATGGCGAACTACTCAAGCCTCGTTGTTCTGGTGAATTCAAAAACTGCGAGCGCAGCCGAGTTGATCGCTGCAGCGTTGCAGCGTGTCGCTGGGGTTAAAGTTCTGGGTGATCGGACGATGGGTAAAGTGACCGTCCAAACCGCTGTTTATTTGAGCAACGGTGATGTGGTTCTGATCACCACCGGCAAATTGCGTTTGCCCGATGGCTCGATTTTAGAGGGTAAAGGCCTGACCACAGATGGCCCTCATCCCGCTTCACCCAGCGAATTTACATGCCGTCAGGCAGGGCGTCGATGGACCTCGGCTGGTTGCGCTCTCGTGGATCAAAAAAATATCGGTCAATCGCCGTGATCGGAAAGATTGTGCACAAGCCCCATACGCGCTTACCATGCACGGAGTCTGAGCATTGCCGGATGAAGGAAGGGACAATTGGTCTTTCAGGTTGAGATCGAGGACGACGAAGGAAATCGCTCCGTTATCCCGATCACGCGCACCGAGATCACGATAGGCCGTCAAGACGGCAACGTGATCCGTTTGACCGATCGTAACGTCTCAAGACAGCACGCTGTGCTGTATTCGAATGACGAAAAGCTCCGGGTTGAAGACCTCGAAAGCTACACCGGCACACACATCAACGGTAAACGGCTCGATGGCAGCACGCCTTTGATGATGGGTGATGTCGTCAGCATTGGCGATTACGAACTGAGAATTTTGGGTGAGGGCATTCGTACCGCTGAGCCTGAGGACTCTCAGGTCACTCAAATCGACCACACCGTTCCGGGTGCTCGCAAACCGGCGATGGCGGTCCCTGCGCCGATTATGAACGATGACGATGATGACGACCAAGACCCCACGGCGGTGATCAATCTGCGCGCAGGGTTAGGCAGCCAGCTCGGACAAGAGAGCTTTGAAGGATTGCTCAATGGTCCGCCTGCCCGGTTGGTGGTGGTATCAGCCCAACTCGCAGGAACTGAATATACGATCGATCGATCACCTTGCCGTTTAGGTCGGGGGGTCGAGTGTGAAGTGCGCGTCGATCACCGCTCGATCAGTCGTCACCATGCGACGATCGAGGTTCAAGACCATCAGTTTATCATCAAAGATGTCGGCTCGGCGAATGGGATCCAGGTCAACGGTGAGAACTACGCCAACACGAGACTGCAACCGGGTGATCGCATCGACATGGGTCATATTCAGCTGCGGTTCTTCGCCCCTGGGCAGATCCCTGAATTCGCAGAGCTGCTGAGTCAGCAGCGTCGACCGGCCAACAACCTGATGCCCACAGCCTTGCTGATGGTGATGATGACCGCATTGGCCGGAGGCGCCTGGTGGGCTTTAGACAGCCGATCCGAGACCGCGTCACGGGACACCGCCGCCAAAGCCGAAGAGCACAAATCCTGGCAAGAAACGATGCAGCGTTTGCGTGATGCCCAACGATGGACTGAAGCGCTCAGGCATTTAGAGAAGGCACCCAACGAAATTCCAAGCCGCGAAGTCAGCTCACTCAAAGCAGTGCTCGCTAACGAACGTCGCTACAAAGAAAGTCTCGAGAAAGCCTTAGCCAAGAAAACCGCTAAAAATTGGTCGGAAGCGCTCGAAGACCTGCAAGCGATTCCGAAAAACTCAGTCTACTTTGACGAGGCGGAGCGTCATCGCGACGATGTGCGTAATGCCTTTGTCCGGCTCGAGCTCGACCTCGCAGCAGCGGCTCTTGATAAAGGTCAAATCAAGAAGGCGAACGGTCACTTAGGCAGCGCAGAGATCTATGCGCCGGAACGTCGAGAAGTTCGCCAAATGCGTGACCGCCTCGCCGAGGCGACCTCCAAAGATGATGTCCGCAGGCCCTCAACAAACAGGGCAAAATCGGCCGCTAAATCCTCTTCGAAAGGGACGGCCAGCGCCAACCTGAGCGCACGCCAGCTGCTGGCCCGCGCCAATCAGCGCCTCATTGAAAACCAACCTAAAGCGGCCCTTCCCTTGTTGCTCAAAGCCGTCAGGAAGGCGCCAAAGAATGCTCAGATCCACCGTGGTTTAGGGATTACGTACGCCAGTCTTCAAAAGACTGCCGAGGCCCGAAAGCACTACATGGAGTATTTGAGGCTGGCACCCAACTCAGATGAAGCGCCGCAAGTTCGCCGCATGCTCGGACTCGAATAGCGCTCCGAAAAGCTTTTGCCTTTGACCCGGATCGTGCCGAGTTCTATCTGCCCCTTTGGGGCAGGAGAAGAACAGTATGTGGCGTGAACGGCGCATCGGTGTTTTAGCAGGCGGACTCAGCGAAGAAGCCAAAGTTTCCTTGTCGAGTGGGCAAGGCGTGCTCGCAGCGCTTCAAGGCGCTGGTCTGGACGCCCATCTGATTGAACTTGGCGATGATGCGCCCTGGCGGCGGATCGAAGCCGCAAAGATTGACGTCGCCTTCTTGGTGACCCACGGCGTGTACGGCGAGGATGGTTGTCTTCAAGGGATGCTCGAATGGATGGGTATCCCCTACGTAGGCAGCGGCGTTCTTGCGAGCGCGCTCGCCATGAACAAGGACGTCGCTAACCGCATCCTCGGTTTAGCTGGGCTTCCGGTCCCGCTCGGAGTCTGTGTCTCGACTGGCGACTCCAACGCAGTCGCGCAGATTCAATCGGTCTTAGGCGATCGCGCCGTGTGCATGAAACCCAATGAAGGCGGCTCGAGTGTCGGTATCGAATTGCTCGAAGCGGGTGATGACCGTCTGGCGGCCTTACGGCGGCTGCGCTCAGTAGCCCAACAGGTTCTTGTCGAAGAGCGCGTGCAGGGTGTCGAGATGACGGTCGGAGTCCTTGAGGGCAAATCGCTCGGCTCGACCGAGATCGAACCGCTGACCGGGTTTTACGACTTCAAAAATAAATACACTGCCGGTGCTAGCCGCTACCACACGCCGGCTCGCTGCAGCGAGGTGGTGATCCAGCGCATGCATGAGTTGTCGGAGCAAGCGGTCGAAGCGTTAGCTTGCCGAGGTGGCTGCCGAGTCGACTTTCTCGTCGATGAAGACCGAATCACGCTCCTCGAAGTGAACACACTTCCGGGAATGACGGCGACCAGCTTGCTGCCAAAATGCGCCGAACTCTCTGGTCTATCGTTCACCGACCTTTGCCTTCGAATGCTTGATGGGGCTCGCCTCGATCGTCGCCCTCGCCACGCACCTGCGCTGGGTTCATGAAGCATCACCCGCTCACCCACCCGGGACCACAAGCCGCGCAACCTCAAGCGGCGATCACCGTGACCGAAGTGGTGAGTGCCTGGGACCAGGTCTTGCGGCAGCTTGGTGCTGTCCAAGTGATGGGCGAGCTCAGCGAATGGACCGTCGCTCGTTCGGGTCATGCCTATTTTTCGCTCAGCGATGGTCGCAGCTCGATGCGGTGTGTGCTGTGGAAAGACCGTCTCAGGGCGCTCGCGTGGAAGCCCGCTGTAGGGGATCAGGTGCTGATCAACGGACGGGCACAGATCTACACCAAAAACGGCAGCGCCAGCTTTGAAACCTATGCGATGTTTCCGGCTGGCGAGGGCTTGCAAGCCTTAGCGCTCAAAGCTCTTGAGGACCGACTCGCTAAAGAGGGACTCTTTGAGCCTGCCTTGAAGAAACAGATCCCCTCCCTACCCCAACGCGTTGGCGTCGTCAGCTCAGCTCAAGCGGACGGATTTCGAGACTTTCTAAGGTCCCGAGCCCTGCGCGCACCGGGCATCGCCATTTTGTTCGCCGAAGCAACGGTGCAGGGCGCGACCGCTGCAGAGGACTGCGCAGCGGCGCTCAAACGACTCGATGAGAGCGGCTTGTGTGATGTCATTGCGATCGTGCGTGGCGGCGGCGCATCGGCTGACCTATTGCCCTTCTCGGAGGAGCTCTTCGTTCGGGCGGTGGCAGGGTGTTCTACCCCTGTTGTGGTTGGAGTAGGTCACGAACCTGATCATCCGATCTGCGAACGAGCAGCTGATGCGGTAGCTCATACCCCAACCCACGCGGCCGAGCTGATCTTCCCGGACCTAGCAGCGCTTTGGTCCAGTCTGGATCGCTTGGGCGATCGCTTGAAGCGGCCGCTCAGGCAGCGACTTGAGACGCAGACGCAACGCATCAGCCTCATGGAGCATCGCCTACGCGGCGCCACCAACAATCGCATCGGTGATGCCAGACGCTTACTCGCACAGCGCTCCGAACGGCTCGCTGATGCGCATCCGGCGAGGCGCTTGCGTCATCGTCACCAGCAGCTTGCGTCGCTGGCGCAGCGTCTCGGTCAAATGTCGCCCCATACAGGCCTTGCGTCAGCGCGTGGCCAGTGGGAATTGCTGACCAGCCGCTTAGAGCGGGCAACGGTTCGGCGCCTTGAACGTGCCGCACAAGAGCTCAAAGGCCTTGATCAGCGACTTGAGGCTGCCTCGCCCAAAGCGGTGTTAGAACGTGGCTACGCGTTGGTTGCGGATGCACAGGGCAAACCGATTACCTCGGCGCACGATGCAGCATCCGACCAGCGGGTCACATTGCACTTCGCTGACGGTCAGCGCCGTGCACGGATCGAAGGAGAGGATCATGGCTGAACAAGAAGCTTATGAAGAATTGGTTAGCAAACTTGAAGGCGCTGTGGGGCGTCTCGAGAACGAGCCGATGGGGCTTGAAGAGGCGCTTGCGCTCTACGAGCAAGGGCACCAACTCTTGCGTCAAGCTCAAGACAGGCTATCCGGTTTAGAGGGGCGAATGGAGAAGTTGCTTGCGGACGGCTCGCGCCATGAGCTGGCAGCGGAAGGAAACTGATCATGCTCGATCAGATCAAGACTCCGGACGATTTGCGGGCTTTGCCGGCTCATGAACTTGACGCGCTCGCGCAAGCCGTTCGTGATGAAATCATCGAGGTGTGCGCTCGAAACGGCGGGCATTTGGGCGCTTCATTAGGCACGGTAGAGCTCTGCCTCGCGCTGCATCGTATTTTCGAGAGCCCCAAGGATGCGTTGGTCTTTGATGTGGGCCATCAGGCCTACACGCACAAGCTGCTCACCGGGCGTCAGGAGTTGTTCCAAAAGCTACGCAAGGCTGAGGGTGCGTCCGGCTTCCTCAACCGAGCAGAGTCAAAGCACGATCACTTTGGTGCGGGTCACGCATCGACCTCAATCTCGGCTGCCCTGGGTATCCTCGAAGGCAACCGGATCACTGGACATGACGGGCGCGCAGTGGCGGTCATCGGTGATGGAGCCATGACCGGCGGCCTTGCCTTTGAAGCGCTCTTCAACGCCGGCAATCTCGATTCAGGTTTGATCGTCGTCCTCAACGACAACGACATGAGCATCGCACCTAACGTTGGGGCGATGAGCAGCTGGCTGAGCCGAAAGCTGACCATCGGCGACACCTATCTTGGCGTCAAAGAGGGCATCAAAGGCGTGCTTGCGAACATCCCGCAGGGCGATCGCATCAAGTCGATGCTCAAACACACCATGGAGAGCACCAAAGCGATGCTCACGCCGGGGATCCTCTTTGAGGGCTTAGGCTTTGCCTACATCGGCCCAGTCGATGGGCACGACATCGCCGCCATGGAAGAGGTTTTTGAGCGGGTACGTCAGCTTGACGAGCCGGTCTTAGTTCACGTCATGACGACCAAGGGTAAAGGGTACGCGCCCGCGGAGCGTGATCGTCTGTGCATGCACGGTGTGGGCGCGTTTGAGCGTGATGAGAATGGTGACCCGGTCAACGCCCCCTCAAAGAGTGGATTACCTAAATACCAAGACGTCTTCGCTACGGCGATGATCTCCGAAGCCGAGCGTGACCCCAGAGTGGTGGCGATCACCGCGGCGATGCCAGACGGCACCTCGCTGGGTAAGTTCGGTAAGGTCTTCGCTGATCGATTCTACGACGTCGGCATCGCCGAAGGGCACGGCGTGACCTTTGCGGCGGGGCTTGCAGCGGCTGGAGCTCGCCCGGTCTGCGGCATTTATTCGACCTTTCTGCAGCGAGCTATTGATTCGATTATTCACGACGTGGCGCTGCAAGAGCTGCCCGTGGTTTTCGCCATGGACCGAGCCGGTTTGGTGGGCGCTGACGGCGCCACCCATCAGGGCGTCTTTGATATCACCTATCTGCGCATGATCCCGAACATGGTCTGCATGGCGCCGAGTGACGAAAATGAGCTCGGCGGGGCTTTAGCGACTGCGCTGAGCGTCGATGGACCTTCAGCCTTTCGCTTCCCTAGAGGCACGGGAACGGGCGTCGCCATCGACTCGCACCCTGAGCCCTGGCCCCTCGGCAAAGCGCGCTGGCTCAAAGCGAGCGATGAGGCGAGCGTGAGCTTGTTGGTCCTTGGGCCGATGCTGGCAGAAGCCGAGGCTGCCGCCGAGTTACTGGCTGGCCAAGGAGTGACCGCAAACGTCTTGGATATGCGCTTCATCAAGCCGATTGATGAAGAGGCGATCTTGTCGCTCGCAAGCCAGCCCTCGATGAGTTTTATTACCCTCGAAGAGGGCGTCCTCGCCGGTGGGTTTGGCGCTGCAGTGCTCGAGCTGCTCAGCGACCATCAACTCAGCAACTCGGTGGTTCGACTCGGAATACCCGATCAGTTTATCGAACATGGCAACGTAACGGCGCAATACGCCGAGATGGGTCTAGACCGTCAGGGTATCGTCAAGGCGGCGCTCAAACTGGCACCCACGACAGAGAACCCTGCTCGTCGTTCCCGTGAGCTGGCACACTGATTCGTATCGGTCTCGTCGCCGCCTGCGCGGTTCTGATCGGCGCTTGTCAAACGACAAAGCCGGCGGCCCTTGTGCAACCAGTGAAGCAAAAGGTTCCTCCTAGCGTCTCCTTTAGTGCCCCCTTGGTTCGTGTAGCGAAGGCTCGCTTCGCTGCGCAGCTTGGGGATCTCAAGCGCGCCAAACGCGAGCTTGGGCTTGCAGCGGATCAGGCTGGCGATGACGCCTACCTAAACGCTGCCTGGCAGGCGATTAAGGAGGGCCAATGACTCGAATTCTCATGCTGACCATCTCGATGGCTTTGGTGAGTTCATGCGCCACCTGGAAAGCACCAAAGGCGGCCCAGCCTGGGGCGCTTAAGTCGGCAGAACTCAAGGCACCGGACTTCTTCTTCTCGACCCTAAGCGCGACCTATTTTGGAGGCCAAGGCCGGCTCAAAGGCGAGCTGGGGCTGATCATCTCTGCTCCCGATCAACTGCTGCTTGAAGTCAGAGGCCCAGGCGGCTCTCCCGTCTCGACCTTTGCGTGCAACGGAGAGACGGTGTCTCTTTTTGAGATGGAAGGACCTCGGTTCTATACGGGACCAGCCAATCCCCTCACCATGAGTCGTCTGCTTCCGTTGCCCGTAGAGCCTGAGATTGCGGTGGACCTGCTGCGCGGCAAGTTACCGATGCCAGAGACCGAGACGACCTACCGGACCAAGGGCTCAGCCCAGCAACTATCGGGTGAGCACCCAACGCTTGGACGTCTTCGTGTGACCCGCTTTAGCCCGAAACATTGGCAATGGGAGCTTCCGGACGAAGACCTCAAACTGACCCTCAAAGATCCAACCAGCCGCGGCGTTTTTCGCGAGATTGTGATCAAGACGGCGGAGGATGAAGTCGCGCTGCGGATGCAGGACCTTGAATCGAACGGCGAGCCTCCAAGCCCGGAACTGTTTAGCCTCGAACCCCCACCCGGTGTCGCCGTTCAGCCCCTCTAAGAAGACTCCGCTTCTCGCAGTCAAACTCGTTCTAGGGGGTGAGGATCTTCATGCGAACCAGTCGCTCGCGCGACGCGTCGGGATGACTCGGGGCGCTGCCGAGCTACTCGCGAACCGTTGCCGCTAAGAGCAGCCGAGCGAAGGTTCTCCACGCCGCCCGTTCTGAACCGCCACGAAACGCCTTGAGGTCGTCAGAGGCTCCGCTCAAACCGCTAAGAAACTGCTCGAGGTCATCGTTGGACCATTCGTCTTCCGCGTCGTGATAATCGCTGCGAAGCTCACGCACGAAGGCGCTAAACGAAGCCAAATCATGGACTCGATCGACTTCAACATCGAGGTCGTAGGGCGGCACGGTCTCGCGTGGCAACGAGATCAAGCGCAACTGAGGCGAACGACGAGCCATAAAAGGCGGACTCCTTAACGTCGTGTGGACTTATCGGCCCACCCAGCGGCCAGCAAATCTTTTACGGTTTTCTAAGCACTAGATCGTAGAAGGAGCCTACGGAGGCCAGCGGCCTGGCGAGTCCACGCTCAAGGCTCTGCAGTGCGCCACCAAGCACTGGAATCTTATGCATGACCGGCAAGGGGGTGATGACTCGTAATCCGTACGATTCGACGGCTTCCATATCCTCAGGGAAATAAGCGCGAGCCTGCCTCGGCGTGTCAAAGCGGACATAAACGTCACGCTCAGATTGACCATCCGAACCCGTTTTACCGCCTCGTTTCAAACTCCAAATAGCGCCTCGAACCGAGCGTGGGTTGTAAAACTCGGCGATCGCTAGTCCGCCTGGCTTGAGCACACGATGCATCTCTAAAGCGGCGCTTCGTATGCCTTGAACATGGGCGAGCACTTTAAAACTGCACACCATGTCAAAGGACTCGTCTTCAAAGGGAAGCTCTTCGGCGCTGCTTTGCTCAACCGTCAGCCCGCGAGCGCGGGCGTGCTCGAGCATGCCCTCACTCAGATCGACACCCACCACCTGATCGAAGTCACGCCGGAGACGATCCAGGATCAAGCCGGTTCCGCAGCCGACCTCAAGTAAGCGACCGCCTCGAGCATGCCGCCTGACCAGGTTGGCTTGAGCGTCATCAAGCCAGGCGTGATAGCCCCCACCGCGCCGGTCCTCGTAGGTCTTGGCGAACTCGTCATAATAACTGGCATTATCTTTCACGGCTTCGCTCTTTCTTGCTCGGCTGCTTTTGGCGCCTTCTTAGCTTCTTCGTCGCGCTGCTTTTGCTCACGCTTCTTTCGGTCGCGTTCGACCGCCCACGGCATCGGTCGGATCATCTGATCGTCAGCTAGAACGGCTCGGGTCCCTGACTTGGTCAAATTAAGCGATCCATCTGGCGAGGGTTGTAGACGCTTATCCCCGGCATAGAAACCCAATGAAAGCGACCAGCGAGCCGGAGGAAACTTCGACATCGTCCCTAAAATGACCGGATCTTTGATGATCACACCCGGCGGCCACTGGTTGGTGGGAAAATAGCTGCGCCCGGGGAAGTGGTCTTTGTTCATGGGTCGCGGACCCTTAAGGCCGAAAGCCACCTTCCATGAAGTCTCCATCCGCCTGAGCGCCCGGAGATAAAGCGTCGCTACATGCTGAGGCTGATCGGGACTCCCGCCTTGTTCGAACTGATAGCCGATCAATTCAATGGCGTCACCAAAGCGCACGGGCTTTTCGAGGAGCGCATCGCTCGGCACCTCATCCGCAATCAGCTCACGCACTTGTTGTCCACGGCGAACAAAGGTTCCGCCACGGTTCATCAGCTGCAAAAGCTGCTCGCGCAATTTGGCGACCTGCTCGGGCTTAGCGTCAGCTAAGTTGTTCACCTCGCCGCGGTCGAGTCGGGCGTTGAACAGCTCGTACCGGTTCTGATCTAAGTGATAAAACAAACGCCAATCTTGGGTGGTCACCGTAAAATGCTGGCCCCGGCGATAACTTTCAGTCAGGACGGCTCGCTGCGGACTCTCGGGCCCGCCGCGCAGCTGACCGAGCAAACTGTAACCTGCGCTCGGACGAGGCTGCACACCAGCCAGGTTCATCAAGGTCGGCGCCACATCAACTAAACTCACGGCGCCGCCAATCCGGCGCGGCTGAAGCCCCTCACCCCGCCAGGCTAAGACGACGCGGGTCTCATGACGGTGCATATTGAACCCATGCCCAAACCTTCCCTTCTCGCCTAAACTCTCGCCATGATCCGAGACCAAGGCGACCGTCGTTTTAGGCTGCTCGCCGAGCTCGTTGAGCAAATCACCAAGATGATGATCCATGAAGGCGATTGAGCTGGCGTAGCGGGCACGCGTCGAGCGACCGAAATTCGGCTCGAGCCCATGAAAGTAAGGGTCATGCGGATCAAAGTAATGAAGCCATAAGAAGCGCTTTCCACTCGGGTGGTCGGCCAGCCACTGACGCGCAGCCGCCGTGACCTTATCCGCAGTATCCAAGCTGCGCGTGGTGATAACTTGAGACTGATCAAACCCCTGATTGAAGGCGTTTTGACGGATATCAAACCCCGAAACAATCGCCCCGGTTTGATAACCCGCCTTCTTCAAGGTCTCAGCTAAAGTCTCGACCGAAGCCGGTAACTTGACCGTCGGCGAAGAGACTCGCTCTTCAAACAGGTTGCCAATGTATCCTGGCATCTGCCCCATGCCCAAGCCCGTCAATAAGCTCGGAATGGCGATGGTCGTATAAGGTCCCGTCGTGTACGCCGAGTCAAAGATCACAGCTTGCTTCGCCCAGCGATCAATTTTCGGTGAGGTCGGAAATTTTGAATAGCCGTACATTCCCATGAAATCAGGACGCAGCGCATCGACCGAGACCAGCACCAAGAGCTCAGGCTCTTTGTCTTTGACCTGCGGTACAAAGCGCGGCGTCAGATCCTGGCCCTTTTGGCTGCTCAGTAGATCACCGGCGAAGCAGTCTTGATCAATTCCGTCGTCGGGAAAATCGATCGCCCCGGGAAAGGTCATCGGGTCCAGCGGGCCACAATCACCGCCACCGAACCAGCTGCTGACGCCATCCCCATCAAAGTCGATGCGTGCCCTGAGCTGCTCGGCGACGACGCTCGATAAGGCGAAGGTGCCGCTTAAGCTGCTCGCGATCACTGGGGAGCGACCAAATCCCAACACCAAGGTCAGCATGAAACCAACCGATGCAAGCACCGCCAAGCCAGACGCCGTGCGAAGACGATGAGCAAACACTGCGATCGCGCACGATAAGACCGAGATCAGGCCCAGCGCAAAGATCGGCCAAGGGTCGATCTCTTTGAAGATCAGATCACGTTGCCACCAAAGTGCGAGGTAAAAGACAAAGCCCAAAACGGCTGCAGCGACGACCAAATAGGCAGGGCTTATCCGTCGCGGTCCACCCCAAGGCCTGACCGCAAGAGCCAACCGCCGACCGAGCAAAAGACCGACCAGCCAACAGGCGATCATCCCCAGCGCTTGGACCGCAGCGGCATACATCGGCGTTGCGATCGCGCCCTTGAGACTTCCGGGCACCTTCATGGCCAACAAGCCACCGACCAAAGCACCCAGCGCATAGGCGAGAAGAGCTAAGGCTTCCCCAGCCTGTCCAGGATCAGCACGCTGCGCCCAAAGCCGCTCAATATAGCGGTCTAACTGCGCCCCTCTAGGCAGCGCCACCAGCGCGCCAAACACTGCGCAAACCATCATCAACTGGATCAAGCCTAGGGCGACCAAAGCGCCTAGCCAGCCGCCTTGTGGCCAGCCTTCCCGCCCAATCCCTATGCCGATCTCAATCAACCAAATCGGCGCTGCGACGAACAGAGCTAGCGAGACCGCAGATCGGAGGCGCTGCATCATGGCTTTGCCTTCTCGGAACGAAAGCGTCCCCAGATGAGAGGTTTCACGCTTTTGAGTTCACGAATGATCACCCGGGTGCCGCGTTCATTTTGTTTGAGGTCACCGGGCGCAGGTAAGAGTTTATCTTTACCCTCGTACACGCCCAAGCTGATCGAGCGGTCGCGCAAGCCCAATTTATCTAAACGCCCAACGACCACTTGATCTTCGATGACCTGGCCGACCGGCCACTGATGCGTCGGATAAGAACCCCGACCGGGGACATAACCGTAGCCGGGTGTGTGATCTCGGTTGATCGATTTCCGCCCCGAACGGATCCCAACTGCGATCCGCCACGAGCGCTCCATTTTCTTGATCGCCCGCCAGTATAAACTCAGAACATATTCGGGTTTATCCTCAGTCTTACCACCGACAAACCAGCGCGCTCCGACCAGTTCGAGGGCGTCGCCGAATCGCTGTGGCTTAGCTAAGCGAACACCCGGCGGCAGCGCTCGAGGCATCATACGCTGTACGGTCAAACCACGTCGCAACAAGACACCCTGAGCGAGGTGATCGTAGAGTTGACGCTCGAGCGCTTCATCCACGCGAGCGTCCTCACCGTGCAGGTCGCTAAGTTCGTTCGGGTCTGACTCGATATCGTAGCGCTCGTAGCGGCCCTCGTCTTGGACATAGATCAAGCGCTGCGTTGCGGTGGAGAGACCATAGAGCTGACCCTTTCGATAGCTCTCGGTCAAAACCCCTCGCTCTAAGTCCGACGGCTCTCCGAGCAACTGAGGCACCAAACTTTGACCAAAACCTGGCGCCTTTTGCGCTCCGGCTAGCTGGACCAAGGTGGGGAGCACATCGATGATGCTCACAGCGCCCCGATGTCGCGCAGCCTTCGCGCCGCCCCATCGAATGATCATCGGGATGTGCGCATTCTCACGATAGATGTTGTGCCCATGGTTGGTGGCGCCGTGTTCTCCAAATGCCTCACCGTGATCTGAAACCAGCACGACCACGGTATCAGGATCGGAGGACAGCTCCTCTAAAAGTGGTCCGAGATAGCGATCCATATAAGCGATACTTGCATCGTACCGATCGACCGCTCGACCACCGAAGTCAAAATCAGCGTGACGCTGGTAAGGGTCGTGAGGATCGAAGTAATGAAGCCATAAGAAGCCCTTTCGATCGCCAAGTTTCTTGAGCCAATGCCTGGCATATTTGGTCACTCGGTCGGCGGTGTCATTCTTGGCTTTGGTCACGACCAATAATTTGTCGATGCCTTGAGCAAAGCCGTTAGCCTTTGGATCCAAGCCGCTGGTCACCGCGCCGGTTCGGTAGCCGAGCTTCCTGATCAACTCAGGCAGGGTCTCGAGCTCGTCCGCTAATCGGTAGCTGCCCTTCTCTGCGATGTAGTTGGGGATCTGAGAGATCCCACGTGCGGTCAGAAGCCCAGGGAGCGCAGCGATCGTATAGGGACCGCTGGTGTACGCGTTCTCAAAAACTACGGCTTGCTCTGCCCACCGGTCAATTTGCGGCGACGTCGGTTTGCGGCGGTAGCCATAAACCCCAAGATGGTCTGGCCGAAGCGCATCAATCGACACCATAATAATCCTTTTGGGGCGTCGAATATTACCCACCGCCGGCAGCTCACTTTGGCGGCCAACCATGACCTGAGCGCTGTTCAAGTCTCCGCGGTAACAATCTTGATCGATACCATCGTCGGGCAGATCAACAGCTCCCGGGAAGATTCTTGGGTCAAAGGGCGCGCAATCGCTCGCTCCAAAATGACTGGCGACACCGTCCCTGTCCCAATCGGTGACCTTATCGATCACCCGAACCATCAGCCCGCTCGCGGGCGCGCCGCGACGGACCATGGGCGCTACACTGGCTTGAGCGCCGAGTAACCACAAAACACCCAAGGTGATCGCCGACAGCGCAACGACGCGAGGACGCTTAACCGACAGCGCTGGACGCTGAGCGAACAGCGCGCCGGCGAGATGTGCGATCGACACCACGCCCAGGACCGGATGAATTTCTTTAAAGAAGAGGTCTCGCCATACCCACAGCAGCGTATAGCCGATGATACCTATGGAGCCGACGGCAACCAACAATCGAAAGCGAGTCAGTGGCCCCCGAAAGGGCAGCTTCTCAAGTTCAAAGCCGACCCGCCAGGCAGCGAGTGCTCCGACCGCAAAGACACCAACGACAGCGACCGTCTGTAAAATATGTTCATAAAGGGCCGTCGCAAAACGCCCCTGAAGCAGCGTGATGATATAGCCCGCAACCGCCCAGCTGATCAGACCAGCGAGCACCCAGACGATCAGAGCGAGCGCTTTACCAAGCTCTCCCTCGGCGCCAGAACCCCGATCACGCCACTGCGACCACGTCCGAGCGAACCCTTGACCGAGATCGGGAACCAGTCCGTGCACCCATAAGGTCAAGCTCACCGCAACCACTTGGTGCAGCGCAATGACCACCAACAAACCGAGCAGCTGGCGAAACGAGAAACCGACCGCAGCCATTCCATACAGCCCGTCGAGGAGCCCGCAGACCAGACCCACCATCAGCGCTTTTTCAATTCGTGTCATCATCAACCAATACCCAGATGCTGGTACACTTGTCGGTACCCTTCGGCCAGCCGTTTGGGCGTAAAGCGCTGCTCATACAGTGCGCAGCTTTGTGCGGGGTCTAAACCGATCACTCGCTCGAGCTCTGCGGCTAAGGCTTTGGGATCATCAACAGGCGCATGGCCGAGCACCGGCGAATCCAGCTCAGCGATCGGGCTCGCCTGAGCAACGACTGCCGGCACCCCCGCCGCAAAGCCCTCAAGCAAAACCAACGGCCAGTCCATCTTGCCCGTCAGATCGGTCGCAGGAAGGAACTGCGCCTTCGCAGCGCTGACCAAGTCACCGATCCAATCGATTTGACCTAGGACATGGACAGGCCGACCACCCGATACGCTGAGCTGCTGCTCAAGCGCATCTTTGCGCGCTCGGTCTGCGTCGGTCTTCGTCCGGCAAGCGATCACCAGAGACAACCCATCAGGGAGATGACTGATCGTCTCAACGACCGCTTGAACCCCACCACCAGGGCGCAAATCACCAGCAAACAAAACGTAATCACCAAAGCGCTCACGGCATTGGTCGCGGCCCTCTTTGGTGCTCTGCAAAGGCAGGACAGCAGGCTCGATGACCACCGAATCAAAGCCCTCATCAGCCAAGCGTCGCTGCGCCCAAGGCGAGACCACCACGTTCTGGTCAGCAAAGAGCCCCGGACCGATCGGCGCCCCAACCGCAGGAAGCGAGCACAGGGTGTGAACTGCCGGCAAACGGCACACCCGGGCAGCCCAGCGTGCGGCCATTGCCGTTCGGGGGTTGGGCGCGAAAAAGAAATGCCGGGCTTGCTCACCGCGCCGCCGAAACAAGCGCATCAAAACCGGGAGATTCTGGCGAATACCTGGCGCAAAGGCGCCAGCGTCCGAATAAATGCGCTCCTCAGTGAGGCCGCGAAATCCGCTAGGCGTGCTCCCCACCATGACCCGAAGGTTGCCCAAATCGCCGCGCTCAAGAAGACCTTGGACCAGCGCGCGAGCGAGCCCGCTCGAGCTGTCATGCCAGGGCGGCGCAAAGGGTTTGGTCACAAAGAGCAGCGAAACGGTTCTCCTCCATAGGAGGAGGCGTTAGCCGAAATCATAATCGTAGGGAAGAACTTGAGCGTCTCGCGGCTCAATCCAAAACCCAATCGGAGAACCGATTCCAGGCGGCTTGACCGAGACGCCGATCAAGACGCACTTTTTGATGACCTGCGGCATCATAGGCAGCCTGTACGGCGCGAGCCCACTGCTTGGGGTTCCGACTCCGTTCAATCCAGCCGTCCTGCTGATGCCGAACCCGCTGACGCAAACCGTCAACGGCAGCCACCACCACCGGTAAGCCGATGGCGCGGAGCTCATCGACGACCAAAGGAGCACCCTCGGCGGAACGAGCAGGACAAATTCCAACACCGCCACCCACCTGCCGAATCCATTGCTCTGTCGGAAGCGCTCCCAAGCACTCAATGCGCTCATCAGCCTCGAGCGGCGCACGCAGCGGCCCCGCTCCGACGATAACGGCTCGCCAACCCGGGAGATAGTTTAGGATTTCAGGGATCAAATCGGGCCCTTTTTGGCGCACTAAACGCCCGACAAAGACCAGCTTCTTTTCGGCAGGCCGAGTCGGCTCCGGCTGGACATCAATCGGTACCGGAATGACCTGAGTGCGCTGGCGAAAGCGAATCGGCACGTGCCGCAATTGATGCTCGCAGACCAACGCGATGGGGTGCGCTCGGCCAAGAGCAACGCCTGCGCCAGGCAGGCGCAGCCCAGAGCCATGACACCACGTTCTAAGCCGCTCTGCAGGGACCCCGTGGGCTTGCGCCATCAGCGGAAAAGGGACCGCCCAATGACTGAGCACCCGATCAGCAGCTCGCCAGTTGGGCTGGCGGGCTAAGAGCCGTTCGATGATCTGCGCAGCCAACAAAGGACGACGCTTTAATCGCGCCAGCATACCCCCTTGACCCTCATCGAGCTGAGGTCCCAAGGCACGCACCCGTGCGCCGGCTAACTCGACCCCGGGCTCCAGGGGATAGACCGTGAGCTCTGCGCCTCGACGTTGCAGAACTTCGCAGCTTCTTAGAACAAAAGAACCGCCCGGGTCTGAGCGGTGTTTGGGCCATGAGCTGGTCAGGACGGCCACCTTCATCGCCAGCGCTCCCGAAGGGCGAGTACGAGCGCCAGCAAAACCGCAGGCGCTCGATGCAAGCCATGGTGGCTAACGCCGCTTTCAGGATACCGTGAGGGCACCGCTCGATGCTCGATCCGGCCCCCTTGCGAAGCGACCGCAGCCGACAGATGCATGGGATACCCAAAGCCGCGCCAAAGATAAGCGGGTGCTTTCGTCAATCGCAGCGCAACGAAGCCACTCAAAGGGTCTCGGATGGCTGTACGCGCACAAAATGATGAGGGTAAGGTCAGGGCGTTGGCGGCGAAGCGACGAAGCCAGGGCATCGTATCGCCGCCGCTCGTCTGCTCTAAGCGACTCCCCCGAACCAAATCGACGTCCTCGTTGAGCAACGCAAAGAGCTCAGGGATCTGTGTGGCGTCCATCTGACCATCGGCGTCGACAATCACCGCATAGTCGGCGTCGAGTCGTCGAGCATAGCCCAGTCCTGCAAAGACAGCTCCGCCAGGACCTTGGCGAGCTTGACGCACGACGTGCGTCTTCTCATGAGCCTGAGCCACCTCTGATGTGTGATCGGTCGATCCATCGTCGACGACCACCATGTGATCAACGAAGGGTGCCACATCAGCTAAGGTGGCTGACAATCGATCAGCAGCATTAAATGCGGGGATAATGGCACAGCGAATCATGGTCACGGCATGCTTGATAAACGGCGAATATTCCAAAGCAAAATTGAGTGACCGAAGTGACCGACTGGCTCTTGTGATTTGAGCCAATCGAGACAGCCGACCGGGACATGCCGCTCGGGGCGCTGCAATTCGCTAACGTGAGCCGCAACCCAACCGATGACCGGCTCACAGGGGGGTTTACGATAACGGATACCCCAGGATTTAGGCTGCCCATGGTAGCGCGCATACCAAATCCATTTGACCTGATTTTTTTTCTGCCACTCACCCAGCTGTCGCTGACCTTGTCCCCAGTCTTTTCCATGGACGAGATGCGCCCAGCCCTTCTGCGGACCTCCCGCTAAAGGATTGAAGAACATCAAATAATTCGGACCGAACCGGTGCACCGAAAAGGCGAGCAAAAGAAACGCAGCCGCTAGCGCTGGCCTGGCGATGGATGATCGCTTCCAAACCCAAGCCAAGCACACGCCTAGGTACCCTACCCACAGCGGTAAGCCTGGCAAAAGATACTTCAAGCCACCCTGCGCGGGGGTAATCAGCGAGAAATAGATCAACCACCAAGCGGGAAGAACCAGCAGTCCGTAAGCCGCTATGGGGAGCCGCCTGCGCCACAACAAAACCAACCCGAGGAGCCCGAACACCAATCCGATGAGCGGTGTTTCGTACGCGATCGAGTGCAGATAAAAAGTACGCCATCCGCGATGACGGATCTCGCCATTGAGGAAGCTGTGGTGGCCACCGCGAGCGTGCATCGCCTGAAAGCCAACGCCCGAGAGGTAATCGTATAAGGGCACCGGCAGACCGGCGGCTGGAACCACCGCCTTTAGGACTCGGCGCCCTCCCACCAAATTCGCAAGATGGTCGTGCAGACCATGGTCGAGCGCGGGCTGGGTCAAGCGCACGACCTGGAAGTCATAACTTGCCCACAGCGAAAGCGGCGTCAGCAGGCAACCGATCACCGCAAGCTCAGCGATCGGTCGGCGCCAATTCCAGCCCTTTCGGATCCGCCAAGCGACCACGGCGAGCGCCGGGATAGGCAGGATCAATGCCGTGCTTTTCGCGAGCATTGCCAGGGTCAAGCTCAAGGCGACGGCGCAGGCTCTGATCCGAGTTGAGCGTTCGAGCCACAACCAAAACATCAGCGTGACCAGCAAGGTGGTCAAGGCTGCACCGGCATCTAAAGTGGCGATGCTTGAGTGGGCTAAAAACAACGGGGAACAGGCTAACAAGCCAGAGGCGAACAAGCCACTAAGCGCGCCGAAACGCAGCGCCAAAAAACCGAAGAGAAGCAGGGATGTAACGAGCGAAAAACCAATATTGACCCAGCGCGCAACCCGGAGGTTTCGCATCATCCGGTCCGGTGGGTGACTCCAGAGCGAGTCTTCCCAGCTGTCGCGCTGACCATGGCGGACTTTGGGCTCGAATGCATCGAGCGCGGCCGCCATGAACCACTTGGTCAATGGAGGCTGTTCACGATTCACCCGATCCCGCCCAAAGCGAACCATTCGGGTCGAGGCTGCGAGATAGGTGGATTCGTCCACCGTATCGCTGTGAAACGATGCGGAGCGGTCGAGCGCTACGGCCTGAAGAGTCAGCGTGACTGCAAGAGCAGCACCGATCGCCACGCGCTTCATGGTCAGCGACCCAACACCCGCCGCACCAAGGCGAGGTCGTCGGCCCCAAGCTCACGCGTCGCCACCAAGAAGATCAGATTAAATCCAGCGACGACCGCTAGGGCAATAATCCCTTGAACTAAGCCACTCGGCTCCCAAAGAAGCGGAAGCAAAAGCGTCAGTGCGACGCCCAAACCCACACGCAATGCGGTCGGTAAGGCGAGTGAAGCACCAAACTGGTGGCGCACCACGAAGAGCGCAACCAGCGCCCCAAACCATAAGGCACCTACCGACGCTCCGGCCGCGCCTAAAACACCACCAGAGCGGACACCGATCGGTACGAAGACCGCAGCGGCTAGAGCCATGAGAGCCACCAAGCCCCATGCCACCACCGGGCGACCCGAGGCGTTAAAAATGTTCATGGTGATGGTGACGAGCGCAAAAGCCATCTGCCCTAGACATAAGAAGCGCAGAATCGGAACTGCCGGTTCATAAGCGGGGCCAAACAACACCGGCAACAAGGCTGGCGCAGCTACAAAGATCCCAGCGCTGGTCACTGCGGCGAGCCCAAAGGTAAAGCGAGTTGCGTTGTGAATGTAGCGTTTGACCGCTTCTGAGTCGCCAGCAAAGGCCACGGTACTCATCAAAGGAAACAGGACCAAACTGATGCCCATGACAATGAAATAAGGCACCCGGGCGAAGTCCATCGCTGCGCTGTATTGCCCGACGACCGCCTGACCAAGTTCGCCACCACCAAAGACCGCAGCGTTGCCCTTCACGACCAGCAAATCGATCTGCTTGAGGAGCTCAAAGGTCAGCGTATAAAGGATAATACCGCCAGCAAACCGAGCGATGGTTGAGCCCTCAAAGTTGCGCGCCTCGTTCGCCTGCCTTCGCAACCCTCGGGTACCCCAAAACGCCGCGATGGTGATCACCGCTGCGGCGGAAGCCCAACCGAGCAAACCGCCGACCGCAGCACCATTCTCCATGCTAACGAGCCGCGGGAAAATCAGCGCTCCTGTTACAATTAGCCCAAGCTTCAAGACGCTAAAGCTACCATCGAGTAAGGCTTGGATATTAAAAGCTCGCATCCCGTTCACGGTGCCGAGCAGATGCGCATAGACCCCGTAAAATACAGGGATCAAAAAGGCTGCGCGCAGCAGAGGAACCAGCGCCGGATCATTTAGACCCGCTGCGATGGCTGGCGCGAGCGCTTGAGCACCGACGCCGATCATAAGAACCAGCGGCAAGGCGCGGCGCGCAACGTACGCAACCAGCACACCGGCTGCGGCTCGATGCTCGGCGCCAAACTTAGAGACCACCTGCAAAATACTCAGCAAGACGGCTTGCGCTAGAATCGACATGGTCTGAGCGGACACTCGGTACCGTCCAAACTGCGCTGGGTCCTGCGCACCGGCTGCGTCGAGAATGATGCGCGGCATAATCAAGGTTAGACCCAAACCTGACACCAGAAACATGGCCTTGGCTCCGGCGATCGCAAGAGCGCCACGGCCAGCTTGTTTGACGATGTCCTCTGGGGGCTGACTCATCGAATGTCCTTGGTGGTGGCATGGGCAATACGCGCCGAGAGGTTCACGCTATCAAGCGTCACGCTTAATGGGTCACCCAAAGTCATCGCTTTGCCGTTTTTAAGCTTGAGTTGTTGATGCGCGACATCGAACTCGACGCGTCCACGCGGGAGGTCCTCTCGAGCCACGACCACCGTAACCGGCGGACTCAGCAACCGAACGTAGACCCCCTTGGCAGCGATGCCGTCGATGACCCCGTCAAAATTCTCCCCCTCGCGCCCCTGCAGTAAGCGACAAGCGTACAAGCGGTGGGCGGCTCGCTCGACAGAGACGCTCCGGATCTCCGCAGACGACGCATCCTCACAGAAGGTCTCTAAATCGCTATCTGCCGCCAACGGATGCCCTCGGTCGCCTAAATGGTAGCGGATGGCGCGGTGGACCAACAAATCAGGATAACGCCTGATCGGCGACGTAAAGTGGAGATAGTTTTCTGAGCTCAAGCCCCAGTGCCCAAGCGGTTCAGCATCGTACTGTGCTTTGCTCATCGCTCGAAGGAGGATTTGGCTCAGCACCGGTTTAAGCGGGTCATTGCCCAGTTTCGCCATCATTTTGTTCAGCTTGCCGGGCGTCGGCGCCCCCGTTGGCTTTCTCAAACCCAAGGTATCAGCGATGGCCAAGAAGCTGGTCAAACCCGTCGATGAGGGTGGCTCGTGCACGCGCCACGGTACCGGTGTCTCGCGGTCCAGCAAGCGCCGCCCCACCTCTTCGTTGGCGGCGATCATGCAGACCTCGACGACGCGCTCGGCAAAGCGCTGATTACGCTCAACCACTGCGATCGGTTCACCCTCATCGTCGAGCTGAAAGCGGAGCTCGCCACCAGCGATCTCAAGCTGACCTCGGCGGCCGCGAGCAGCCATCAAAAGGCGTGCTGCTTCGCACAAAACCTTCGTCGACTCTCGCAGGGCCTTATCGTCAG
Source organism: Myxococcota bacterium (assembly GCA_040260805.1). Taxonomy (GTDB): domain Bacteria; phylum Myxococcota; class UBA4151; order UBA4151; family UBA4151; genus CACGMS01. Next base: position 34,560 of record JBDQPD010000017.1, read on the forward strand.
GCAAAGCAGACTCATCCCCGTCGACAAAGGCTTGCACCTGATCGTAGTTCAAGTCGGCGCGAGAGTTGATCGTACCCAAACCCCAGTCACCGCTGATGACATCACCTTGGTAATCGATTTCGAGGCGCATATAGACTACCGGTCGATCGACCCCAGCGCGAAGCGACGCCGCATCGGCGCTGAGCCATTCGGGCAGCATGGGCAGAACTCGGTCCGGTAGGTACGTCGAACAGCCTCGCAGCAAACCGTACCGGTCAAGATCCGAACCTGGCCGGACAAAGCCGGCAACGTCAGCGATCGCGACCGTAATTTCTGCGCCACGATCAGTCCAGCGGGCGTAGAGGGCGTCGTCGTGATCCCGTGCATCGGCAGGGTCGATCGTCGAAAATGCTAAGTGCGTGAGATCATCACGAGTCGCTCCGCCATCCTCACAAGGGCTTGGACCCGGCTCGGCTTCTTGACTGATCCACTCCAAGCCATGCTCAGCCAGCAGCCGCTCGATCTCGACGGTAAAACCCGCCCCGTGCTCGAAGATCTTTTCGAGTTCGGTCACCAAGGTCGAGGTGCCCCCCTGCCAGCGCGGCGCCTCCATGCCGACGATCTTGACGCGCACCATCTGGCCGTTTTCCAGATCAGACCGCTCGGTACGCACCTCGATCGGCATCTCAATGCGGCGGTCTTCAGCGTCGAGAATCCAACGCTCATGACCCGGAATCAAACGTCCGATCAGGCGCTTTCGATGGCGCTTGATCAAGCTCAGGTTGACCCCTTCAGGCCCCTTTCTGCCCGGCACGATCTCGGCCTCAACTTCATCGCCGTCCATGAACCCATTAAAGCCGCCTGGTGCGACAAAGGCCGAGCGACCACCACGTCCATCAATAAAGGCGAAGCCACGAGGAGAGACCTTGAGCCGCCCCCGTAGGGTCTTGCGCCTACGCGCCCGCAAGCGCTGCGCCTCGCCCTTGCTTAGGACGCCGCGACTTTGCTGACTCTTGAGCCAAGCACGAAAGGCGCGCCGGTCGCCCGGCTCAATCTCCATGGCGTGAATGAGCTGAGCTGGCGTCAAGCCGTAGCCATCAGTTTGCTCTAAAAGAGCGAGCATCTGCTCGCGGTCGAAGGATGTTTTTTGACTCAAGAGCTTAAAAGTTCCCGTTTGACAGGCTCAATCCCAAGGTCTAGGTGAGCCCCGCCTTGTTGGTCCCCGTGTGCGAGGGTGGCGGAATTGGTAGACGCGCTGGCTTCAGGTGCCAGTGCTGGAAACAGCGTGAGGGTTCGAGTCCCTCCTCTCGCACCAGCGAAGCGGCGATGTATCGCCGCTTTTGTTGTTTTTGCGCCAAAGGGCAAGGTGCGAATGCTGTAGACTGCTAAAGGGAATAACGAGAGGCCACCATCGCTAAGGTGCCAAAGATCGCTGCGATGCCCCCAACAACGAGCGCCATCGCCAAGGGACTGCCCTCTCGACCCCAATCATAAATCTTGGGGCCCAGGACCGCAGGAACCAAAGCGGTCAACCACCAGGGCTCATGAAAGACGCCTGGCTCGGCCGCAGGCGAAAGGCGCCACACCTCCGTCAGGATCACAACGATCAACGGACCCGAGGCATGGCCGAGCAAAACGCTGTAATACGGATTAGGGAGCGTCGAAATACTGAGTAAAGCGTACCACACCAGCACCCAGGCTAGGACCAAAGGAAACGGAAGCTCCAAAGCACTCATGTTGAGCAGCTCTTTATACCCCTCAGGATTTTCCATCATCTGCCGCAGCAGATCCATTGTGGATTCAAGCACAGACGGTCTCCGAGGCGATCATAGAGCAAAACACGAACTCAAACACCTCTCAAGTCACCCTCTTCGGACTTGAAGCAATGCCCGACTTCGGGCAGTGGTCCAAAATCGATGCTCACCTGGCGGAACTGGTAGACGCCGGAGACTTAAAATCTTCTGGGCTTGATAGCCCGTCCGGGTTCGAGTCCCGGGGTGAGCACCACTTGGGGGTCCAAACAAACCCAGGCAAGGATAGTAAGCTCTTTATATTACTCTCCTTTATGCCTTTTGCAATATCAACCAGGACCGCTAAGGTCCGTTGACTTCCGGTATTTCTGACGGTATCCGTGGCGGTATCCTAAGCTTTCCGGACATCTAACGCGGCAAAATACCGTCAACTTGGATCCGGCGCCCTCATCATGGAGGTCGATCGATGCCGCTGACGGCAATGCAAGTTAAAAACGCTAAAGCCACTGAAAAAGCCAAGAAAATATCAGACGGACGAGGTCTCTATCTGCTGTTGACCCTACGCGGCAGCAAACTGTGGCGCTTTGACTATCGGTTTGATGGCAAGCGCAAAACTCTAGCGCTGGGTTGTTATCCAGACGTAAGCCTGTCTGAAGCGCGTTACCAACACGAAGAGGCGCGGCGTTTGCTGGCGCAGGGCCAAGACCCGAGCACCGTCAAGCAACAGGCGAAACAGGCGCAGCGTGCCGCCGTTGCCGATACCTTTGGCGCCGTCTTTGAAGAGTGGTTTGCCAAGGATAAAGACAAATGGGTTGCGGCGACCCAAAATTACAAACGTCGGCGCATGGATGCCGATGTTCTGCCTTGGTTAGCGCACCGGCCACTGGCTGAAATTCGAGCCCCCGAGTTGCTTGCTGTTTTGCGGCGTATTGAAGATCGCGGCGCCCTTGAGATGACCAAGCGGGTACTCAATTTATTGGGCGAGGTCTTTCGATACGGCATCCAAACGGGCCGCATTGAAGTCGATCCCTCACGAGCCTTGGGTGGCGCCATTAAGACGCGTCGAGTGCGACATATGGCGGCATTGACTGACCCGGCTGAAGTCGCTGCTCTGCTGCGCGCAACGGCTGCGTATCGTGGGAGTTTCCCCGTTCAGATCGGCTTACGGTTAGCGCCTTTATTGTTCGTTCGCCCTGGGGAGTTGCGCGCTGCGCGCTGGGAAGATGTTGATCTCACCAAGGCGCTGTGGAGCTTTACGGCGTCAAAGACTGGCTATGCTCATATCGTTCCCCTAGCCCATCAAGCGATTGCGCTCTTTCACGAGTTACTGCCGCTAACCGGCCATGGCGAACTTGTCTTCCCCTCAGCGCGCAGCAACGCCCGCCCGATGAGCGAAAATACACTGCGCGCAGCGTTGATAGCCTGTGGCTACGATGGAACTCGGCATACAGTGCATGGTTTCAGGGCGACGGCGCGCACCCTGCTCGACGAGGAGCTCGGCTTTGCGCCGCACCTGATCGAGCACCAGCTCGGGCATCGGGTCAAAGACGCGCTGGGGCGAGCGTACAATCGAACGAAACACTTACCGGCGCGGCGCGAAATGATGCAGCGCTGGGCAGATTATCTGGAGGATTTACGAGATGCCTGAAGAGACGGGACCTTATGCTTGGAACAAGCCAAGAGTGTACAACGACGAACAGCAGTCAGAGGCGAAAGCGGCGAACGGAACGCTGACTGCGGAGATGGCATCTCCTTGGTTAGAGGAGGGTGTGATGTGGAGCGCTGGTAATGCGACGTGTTTATTGCATCTTGGTAGGCCACCGCACCTAAACTGCTCAAAATTGGAAGCTGGCGAGTTGTTCAGGATCGTCGAGGCAGTGGAACCTAACATTGATGAGGTGTTTGACGACCCAAGATTGAGCCTGCCGGGAGTTGATTGGTTAGCCATTTGGCGTCGGGCTGGCAGAGCACTACCGAACCACCTCAGCGATGAGCAGGTGGCTGAAAATAGTCCTGAACGTCTTCATCACTGGATAGCGCTTTTGACGCGCGCGCTGATGGAGGAGGATGGAACGGCGACAAAGGAGCGAGCGCATCAGATCATCGAAGGTTACATGAGCAGGCATGAACTTGAATTGCGAGGGTTTGGTTTGTCTAGCTTTTACGATATCCTGAAGGATTCGGAGAAAGAACTCGAGAAGCTTTGTAGGAAGTATGGGGTTTCCGTTCCAAAGTAGCTTTTGGAATCGATTGGAATTCCAAAACCCCTCAAGCATTACATCTCCGGTTACGACCCCTGAGTCCCTTCTGGACAATAAAGGGGTCTATCATGACCGACCCATCTCATTCTTCCCAACAACCTGGCGTTGATCGCCTAATTCGGCTCAAGGAACTGCTTACGCTCGTCCCGGTTTCAAAAACCGCCTGGTACGAGGGCGTAAAGACTGGGCGGTACCCAAAGCCTGTCAAGCTTGGACCACGCACCGTCGCCTGGCGGCTCTCAGAGATCCAGACTCTGATCGCAACGGGTGTATGATGTTAGCCGCCATCTGCGCAGAGCTTTCTGCACTCCCGAAAGAGCCGGGCAATAACAAGGGCTATGCGCTCTTTAGTGCCGCTCGACGATTGAGTGGTTCGCCTGCCTCAGTTGTGGAGGTCAAACTCTGCGGAATTACCGAGACTTGGCATGGTTGGTCACGAGCAAAGGCTCTCAGAACGATTCGTAGGGGGCATTCTCCAAGCAGCCGCTTTCAACAGCCCTTATCGAGCGGAGCTCCGGTAATAGACCCTCAAGTATTCGCGCAGATTTGGCAGCTAAGCGTGCCTATTCTACAAGACGCGTTCTGTTACGCCGCGCTGATCGATATGAAGCTCTCAAGCGATCCAACGCACGCCATTGATCAAATCGTGCAGCAAAATTTGGCGCGGGCACTTGAGCCAGGTGTGTCGTTGCCAAGCTGCGCGTCGTTCGGCGGGAAGGCGTGGCCGAGTATCGGGTATGCTCTTATCTTGCTGTTATGGGCTCCAAGGGGGCGCGTCGCAGGAATCCGCGCTCGCTACCTCGGCACACCAAAGCCCAATCGACCGAAATCCATCTCACCAAAGGGCGCAAAGCTGACCGGGCTCGTGATGATGAACGATGCAGCAAGGCGATGGTCCAAGCGACAATATGCGCCCCGAGAGATCGATATCGTCGAGGGCGAAAGTGACTTTTTGGCGCATGCAATCCGCCATCCAAACCGAGCGATCATTGGCGTGGTCAGCGGTAGCTGGACCGAAAAATGGACACGGCTTGTGCCGCGCTGTTGTGTGGTCAACATCCTAACCGATCTCGATCCAAGCGGAGACGCTTATGCACGCAAGATTCAAAGGAGTCTCGAGCGGGCTGGGGTGACCTGCCGCCGATGGGTGGGATACGATGACTGATGACATCAGAGCGGTTTACGCAGGTGGCGGTGAACTTCAAAACCTACATTTGGTGGAGCCAGAGGCGCTCGAGCCACCCCTGACGAGCAGCTCGTCTGTAGTGCTCGCAGACATCGCTATTTATCGAATCGCCGGCACCCTATCGAAGTTGGTTTATGACGAGGGGGGTCTTTGGCGCTTGGATGATCAGCACCATATTTGGGAGGCTGTCGCAGATCACGTCATACGCCGTATCATCTACGGCTTTGATGGGGAGTACTACGGCGAAACAAAGCAACGCAAGATCGCCATCAGCAGCAACAAGGCGAACGACATCCTCAAGGTCATTCAGGACAAGGCGCGCCGTGAAAAATTTTTTGAAGAAGCTCCGCCGGGCATCGCCTTGGGTTCAAAATTCTACAGTGTCGTTGATCGCAAGCTCGTGGCGTGCGAGCTCACAGCTGAGCATCGCCAGCGCTTTCGTCATGAGTTCGAGTTCGAACCCGGCGCGCGCCCCGCAAGGTACATTGATCAGCTGCTGACACCTTGCCTAGAGCTCGAGCCTGATCGCGATGAGTTGATTCAGTTGATCCAGGAGTTTGGTGGAGCCTGTCTGCTCGGCGTCGCTTTCCAGTATCAAAAGGCGTTGGTTCTGGTCGGCGATGGAGCGAACGGAAAGAGCACTTTACAGCAGGTCTTTGCCGGTATGTTCCCACCCGGTTCGGTGACCTCGATCTCGCCTCATGATATGAGTAAACAGTTTCGGTTAGCCGGCCTCGTTGGTGCGCGACTGAACCTGGTAAGTGAGATGCCTCGCGACCGATTATTGAGCACCGAGGAACTCAAAAAGGCGATTGCTGGGGAGCAACTTACGGGCGAGCGGAAACACAAGCCACCGTTCAAGTTTACCTTTCGAGGAGGGATGCTTTTCTCCGCAAACGCGCTACCAGCTCACAGGGATACGACACACGGGTTTTGGCGCCGTTGGGCGATTATACCGTTTCGCAGGCGGTTCACACGTGACGAGCAGGTGCTCGACTTGGCGAATCACATACTCGAAGCGGAACTCCCGGCGATTGTCTCATGGCATCTTACCGGTGCGGCGATTCTTGCAGATCGAGCGAGTGGTTATTGGATCCCTGGAACAAGCCACAAGCGTAGCTCCGAATGGCGCAAGGATGCGGACCAAGTAGTCGCCTTTATAACCGACAAGTGTCGTGTCCTCGAACCAGGCAACGAGCAGGCATGGGCTGGCGCCCGTGACCTATATCAAGCTTATCAGTCATGGGCTGCCGAAACCGGACACAGTCCGCTGAGTAGCACCAGCTTCGGTCGGCGGATCAAAGAGCTCCAAGAGGTCGAGCACTGCAGAAATTCGGCAAATACCATCATCTATTCGCTGGAAATCAAGCCATCCTGGCAAAAATGAGGTTCGACCGGAGGGTTGGCGGAAGGTTGCCGGAACGTTGAGACTCCCCAAAACCTGCCTATTGATGGGGTTTCCGGAGAGTTGGAGGGTCTTATCTGTTTTCTCGAAAAGCGAAGAAAACTAAACAAGTAAAAGATATGGAACAGACCCTCCGGACTATCCGGAAGTCCCGAGTTGGCAAGTGATGTAGAGGTCCATAAGTTTTCCGACCCGCCGGTGTCGTCGGTAAATTGAGGCTTGGAGTTAGTTTAGTCTAACCAAAACGCGCAGAGATCTTCCAAACACTTGTCCGTGAGAAATGATCGCCCCTCTAAGTTTTGGGTACATCGCTGTCCGCGGGGACAAAATTGACCACATGAGCACCAACAGTTCTCGAGGTCGTTATGGATTGTCGTACCGGTGCAGCGATTGACGCACACAGTGCTGTGGACGACATCAATTCCTATCCTGGCGCAACTATATCCAACACTGTCCTCGCAGGCAGCGATGTTTTCGCCATCCTCTAGGCATCGGGTGAAAAGTTCATAGGCGCTTGGCTCAGCCGGATTGTTGTTATTGCTAGACCCCTGATTAGCCGGCGATTCATAACCTTCATTGTACGACGGCGGCTCACCGCAACTAGTGGTCAATACAGCCAGAACGACAGCCAAATAGGCAGTTCTCTCAAGACCCAACTTTGATACCTCCATATCAACCACGCCGCTAACTTGGCCGACCCGCCCGCTCAGGGCAAGCGTGTCGGCGGCGGCGGCAACATCATGGTGTCCAGCTCGACCTGTCTGGTGAAGGTCGATGTGGCGCGTAAGCAGCAACAAGCCGATTCGGCGAGCACGCCGGAGCCGCAGCTACCTGGCGCCGGTCCGACTCCCGTCGCCGAGCCGACAGCATCGACGGTCGATGGACCGACAGCGCCTACGCCTAGCACACCTGCTGCACCTCAAAAGCCAAACAGCTTCTCGGGATCTGTATCCCTAAGGGGCGACCGAGTGGGCCGTGATGCTGGCAGAGTAGCCGATGAAGTGCTCGGGCATTTAGTCGCATTGTCTGGTTCTAAGGTGACGGTGACCATGGAGATCACAGTGGACGTCCCGGGAGGTATCGAGAACGACGTCGTGCGCATCGTCAGTGAGAACGCGAACTCCTTGAAGTTCAGCCATCACAGTTTTGAGCGGGAAGAGTAGAGCAGGTGCTACGAATCGCTTGCCCTCACCTCTTGGTAGCGGATTTCGAGAGGTCACATCAAGCGCCAAGAGGCTGCGCTCAAACACCTGTTTTAGCTTCTAATTACAAACCCCGCCGACTTGAGTTAGCGCCGGAGTTGCGGCGCAATACCGAGGACCGACAACCCTGCCGATCGACACCGTAATCAGGAGACAACGCGTGCCCCGCCCAACCAAGCTCACGAGAAAGCGGCTTGAGGCGATCTGCGCCACGCTCAGCACGGGCGGCACACGCAAGGCCGCTGCTGCGGTCGCTGGAGTGGGTGAGTCCACATTTTATGACTGGATGCGCGCTGGTGCGAACGACGAGGGCTCGAATTTGGCGCGGCAATTGGTGGTCGTTGTTGAAGCCGCCGAAGGCGAAGCCGAGTTGCGCGCCGCCACCACCATCAACGAGGCGATCGACAAGGGCGACTGGAAGGCTGCAGCGTGGTGGCTCGAGCGGCGGCGGCGCCAGGAATGGGGACGACCTCAGCCGATCCCCGTAGCTCAACCGGAGCAGGAGAAGACACCACAGACCTTTGCTGAGCTGGTGCGGATGGCGTCTCAATCAGACTGAAAATTGGCTTACAGGTTAGACCGTCTCGACCGATTCACCAAACCAACAAGCCAACGTCTGCGATCGAAATCTTTCGAGTCAACGCGAGCCGTTTGGCTAGAAA
>JBDQPD010000159.1:0-5970 GCA_040260805.1 Myxococcota bacterium
CGCTCACCCTCGACCACATCCTCACGGTTAGCCGCTAAGCTCAGCTCTCGTGCCTGCTCCAGCGCCTTCGCCATCGCGGAAACGGCGATCGTTTTATCGGCATCACTCAAGCCAGCAGCCTGACGGGCTGCAGGTTGGGCAGCGTCGACCAAAACCGAAGCCTGCTTGGCTAAATCTGTCGGCTCAAGTCCGGCCGCTAGCTCTGCGCCGCGCCCAGCGGTCGCTTGCAGCACTCGCCGCATCAGCCCGTTGGGGTCACTTTGATCTAAAACTCGCAACCCCGCCTCAGTCATCCCCGCCTTGCTGGTCACCGCGCGCCTCAGCGCCGCAGCGTCGCCGCCCTGGTCTTCGAGCAGATCGAGCGCCCCTGCAAACGTCTGGCGGACCATCAGCCGCGCGGTCTCTTTGTCAAAACCCTGCTGAGCAGCAGCCGACTCGAAGGCCTCGATCAGTCGAAAGACAAACGCAGGGCCGCTGCCCGTGACCGAGGTTAATGCATCCATCTGGACTTCATCGATCCAGATCACCTCGCCCAAGCGCTCGAGTACGTCGCGCAGCATGGATCGTCCCGCAGGCGGCAGCTGATCACCAAGAACCGCGCCGGTAACGCCCTTACCCAAAGCGACCGGGGTGTTGGGCATAATTCGAACCAACGCAACACCAGCAGGCAGCTGCGCTGCGAGGTCTTTAATCCGCAGACCTGCGAGCATCGACACCACGACCTGTCCCTGTCGAAAGGCACCCTGAAGCGGCAAAAGACTCATCGGAGCTTGCTGGGGCTTCATCCCGAGAAACACGACATCGCTCTCTGCGATCAAAAACTCAGCGCTCGGTGCTCGCTCCGGCATGCCCAGATCGAGTGCACGCTCAGCCATGCGATCGCTCGGGTTATACCACTGCAGACGAGACGGAGGATACCCGCTGGCTATCAACCCACGAGCGATCGCTGAACTCATGGTCCCAAAACCCAAGAATCCAATTTTAGCATCCATCGACATACTCCCGTTCGGCTCCGGCTATGCCGCTGACTCTTGGCGGCGTCGAGCCCAAGAGACACCTGCGACCACAATCACCGCACCGAGCAGATCTGCTGCCCAGTCCAGCCACTCTGCGCTTCGCCCTTGAACCAGTGTTCCTTGCATCACCTCGGTGAGCCCGCCGTGCACAGCAGAAACGCCCAGCGCGATTCGCCATTTCCCTGGATAAGCGGCGAGACAAAGCGCCGCCATGAACCCCCAGCAAAGAGCGTGCATCAACTTGTCTAAATGCGGGACCTCAGGCCCCTCGGGCGCCGGGCCCAGGGCCGCGTAAAAGACCCACGCCATAAACCCAACTAGAAGGATCTGGGCAGCGCGCTCACGCCGCATGAACGATGACCTGCGCTCCTTTGAGCGTATGATGCCCAGCCTCAAGGATTTGGACCTGGACCAAATCGCCCACCTCGGCTTCGCCGGTAAAGTTGACCATGCGATGCTCGGGCGTGCGACCGCGCAGGACCTGAGGGTCGCGCGCGCTCGGGCCGAGGACCAGAACCTCTTGGGTCTTGCCCACGCATTCTAGCAGCAAGCTGCGCGTGATTCGGTCTTGCAGTGTGTTCAGAGCAGCCAACCGACGACGGCGCTCCTCTTGGGGCACCGAGTCTGCAAAGCTCGTTGCGCGCGTCCCGGGTCGCTCCGAATACACGAAGCTAAAGACCGAGTCGTAACGAATCTCTTCCATCAGGCTCAGGGTCTCAAGGAAGTCGGCCTCGGTTTCACCGGGAAAGCCCACGATCAGATCACTCGTCAGCGACAAGCCGGGTCGGGCAGCCCTGAGCGCCGCCATCTTCTCGAGGTAGCTCGCACGCGTGTACCCTCGGTTCATCAGCCTGAGGATCCGATCCGAGCCGCTTTGAACCGGCATGTGGATGTAAGGCTGAATCTTAGTCTGAACACGAAACGCTTCGAGCAGGTCATCGTGCACGTCGCGCGGGTAGCCCGTCATGAAACGAACACGGTGCAAGCCGTCGATCTCGGCGATCCGCAATAAAAGCTCAGCAAATCGGGGCTCGCCGGGCTTACCATTCTTCAAGTTGTACGAGGTCACGGTCTGACCAAGGAGTGTGACTTCTCTTATACCATGACGCTCGACCAGCAGCCGCACCTCATCGACGATCTCTTGAGCCGGACGATAGAGTTCGCGCCCTTTGACGTAGGGCACGATGCAGTAGGTGCAGAACTTATTGCAGCCCTTCATGATCTTCACGAAGGCGTGCGTGCCGTCCATTCGACGCTGAGGACGAATCGGCAGAAAATCAAACTCATCAGCTTTGCGCCACTCGGTCGCTGCCACACGCACTCGATGCGCAGAGATACGAGTAACCATGTCGGGGAGCTGGGCAAGCTGGTCGGTACCAAAGACCAAATCCAGATGCCGACAGCGCTCGAGAAGATCATTGCCCATGCCCTGGGCGACGCAGCCGCCCATCGCCAATATGCGCGTCGGGTCTTCCTGACGCCACTCGCGCAGTCGCCCAAGCTCAGAGAACAACTTCTGATCAGCCTTCTCACGCACCGAACAGGTGTTGAGGATGACCAGATCCGCAGAGAGCTTGTCTTGGGTACCCTCAAAGCCCAAGGGCTCTAGGAGTTCGATCATACGATCGGAGTCGTGGCTGTTCATCTGGCACCCATAAGTGACCACATGCACGCGGCGTTTATCCGCCTCCATCATACCTCCGAGCGACGATTCGTTGCGACCCACTACAGCAAGCCGCCGTGCGATGCAGCAAAAAGTCGAACCGCTCAGCGTGGGCTGTCATTGGACCTTCTTTCGTACCGCTCGGATGATATCTGGGATCGCCCTTTTGTTCCCCATATGAGCTAGCCAAGAGGGGATCGAGCCTCCCGGGTGCGTTTTGAGCCGATAGACGGCCTGCGTTGCGCGCCCCGCTTGCACTGGCGTTAAAGTCCATGAACCCGTGGCAAAAGATACCCGAACAACTCCCTTAGTCGGTTTCGGCCCGGCAGTGTTGTCGACCACCCAACCGACCCTCCATGGCGTCGTATCAGAGCCCTTTTTCATCGAAAACTTAAGCGTGTAGTCTCGGTCGGATGCGACCGGGGTGTCCGTGCGTAAATATTGCCAAACATGGTCCTTGTTGCGCTTCACGACGCGACTCGTCCGCAAGAACGGCATGAACGAGGAATAACTATCGAGCTGATTCAATAGCGCCCACACTTTGCTCACTGGCGCCTTGATTAATCCCTTGGCTAAGGTTTCCCCCCGACCCGACTTCTGATCAATCCGAGCCCGCACCACGATCCCATCGTCTGTACTGGCCACGTGCTTGAGCGCAGGAGCGGCTTGCGCCACCCCAGATGATAAATAAATAAGAAAAAATAGATACATACAACAAACCTGACTCCTCGTTTACTCGAATCACAGGTTTGGTCCAAGGGGCATTCGTAGAAGCTTCTGGTTAGGAAATGATATTGAGAATGACTTTCAATATTGACAATTCAGCGCCGATAGCGAACTTAGCCAGAGTCACGATGAGAATGATTCTCATTATAACCAAAAAGGAAGTCTTGGAGAAGGAATGAAGAACCTTGATCTGAAATTTGCTTTGTTAGGCGTCACAATGATCGCCGCCGCTGCGTGTGGTGACGACCATGACCACAACGATGCCGGACCTGCTCCTGTAGCTGATGCAGGCGTCACACCTACCCCGGATGCCGGCGAGCGCATCCCTATTGAGGTTTCAACGACGTACAACTTTGACAGCCGCTTCGAAGAGGGCGCCAGCCCGCTCTCGTACTCGGGTCAGATCGCACGTCACGTCATCCTTGAAGGACTGAGCACCGAGCTTAGCGCCATGACCGATGCGATCGATTCGCAAGAGTTCGTGCCCACCGCAGGCGACGCGAGAGCAAAACTCGACTTCTACTTCCGCTTTGATGGCGAGACCAGCGGCGATTTGGCGCACAACGTCAGCACCGCCCCTGCCCCGCTTCAAACCACCTACAACGAGGTCTCCACCAACAAGAACTTGGTCGGCAAGCTTGCAGGTAACGACAGCGCCACGGACTATAAGGACTGGAGCGCAGGACTCGAAGGCTGGCCGATCACCGGTCCTGGTTGCTACATCACGGGCGAGGACCGTTGCCTGCCTGAAGTCAACGCCGAAGGAGACTGCACCGCTCCCGGCACCACGTGGGTTGCAGATGGCTGCTCGGCTCGAGAGCGCCACACCCCCGAGGCCTTAGTCGGCTTATTCTTCGACATGATCGACGCAGCTGCTGTCGCTCGTGCAGCCGGTGAGATCCCAACCGATCCCGCAGGCAACGCCATCAGCAAAGTCTACCTCACCGCGCAAGGGCATGACCTCTCGCAGATCATCGCTAAGTTCGTCGCTATGGGCGTCTTCTTCGCTCAAGGAACCGATGACTACCTAGACAGCGATGTCGACGGCAAAGGCTTGCTCGCCAGCAACGCTCAATACGTCAAAGATGGCGTCGCTAAGCCCTACAGTGCGCTTGGACACGCTTGGGACGAAGGCTTCGGCTACTTCGGCGCAGCTCGTGATTACAACGACTACACCGACGACGAGAGCGCTGGCAAAGGCGGCCGCGACGGCTGGAGCAGTGGGTACCACGACACCAACGGCGACAGCAAAATCGACCTCAAGACTGAGTTCAACCATGGTCACAGCCGCAACTGCGCAAAGCGTGACCGTGGCTCGGCTGAGTCGGCAAAGACTGACTTCACCAAAGAAGCGATGGATCACTTCCTTGCAGGTCGCACCCTAATCCTCAATGCAGGCGATACGCTCACCGAGGACGAAATGACCCAGCTCAAGGCTCACCGCGACACCATCGTGATGACCTGGGAAAAATGTATTGCGGCGACCGCCTTGCACTACATCAATGATACGCTACAAGATATGGCGAAGTTCGGAACAGACGATTACGACTTCGCAAACCATGCGAAGCACTGGTCGGAACTCAAAGGCTTTGCGCTTGGACTTCAGTTCAACCCGCGCAGTCCATTAAACGGGACCATGGAAGGGACACAGCATAGCTACTTCAATCACCTTCATAAGAAGATCGGCACCGCGCCGGCGCTACCAGGCGCCCGCAACGTCGACTCTTATAAAGACGAACTGCGCGAAGCGCGGTCGATGTTGGCAGAGCGGTATGGGTTCGCCGCCGCCAACGTTGGAGATGCTAACGGAGAGAGTGGATGGTGAGACTAAACTCATCCGTTAGCATCTTCCTTTTGGGACTGCTCCTCTCCTCTGCGTGCTCCGGCACGCAGAGCGAGAGCGAGCCTTCCTTGTTAGAAGATGCCAGCACCTACCGCCTGGCGGTAGGTGTTGGTCTTTTAACGAACGTGTACACACCTCGCCTCGAGCGACTCAAGGTCGCTACAGGCGAGCTCAAAACCTTGGCTCAAGCTGAGCATGAGCGCGTCCAGGGTGGCGAACCCTTTGAACGCGCAGCGCTGCAAACGGCGTGGATGGGCGTGATGGAGGTCGTTCAAGAGCTCGAGGTCATGCATGTAGGGCCTGGGGCGAACGCGACGACTCGAAAAGGCGGCGAAAACCTCCGCGATTCGCTGTATTCATGGCCGATTACGAACACCTGTCGGGTCGATCAGGTGACCGTCTCTGGGGTCTTCGCAGAGGACGGCTTCAAAGCGCGTGTTATGGCGAACGTTTATGGTCTTGATGCGCTCGAAGAGCTGCTCTTTCGAGACGGTGACTTCCACACCTGCCCCCCGCAACTTCCGATCGCCTCGGAAGGTCAATGGGATGCTTTGGGGGCTGAGGGCTTGGCTCGCAACAAGGCGCATTATGCATCGATCATCGCGAACGAGCTGCATAACGATGCGGTCCTTTTGAAGACCAAGTGGGCAGCTGCCCACTTGGTCTTCAAAAGGACCGCATCGTTATGCAGCTCGTTCGCGATGATCGATGCATAATGCGCC
>JBDQPD010000092.1:0-14148 GCA_040260805.1 Myxococcota bacterium
ATCGTCACGCAACCAGCAAGTTGACCGACGACGCTCAGATTTTTCAGATCCGGACCTTGGGTTTTCGGGGTGAGGCGCTGGCGTCGATCGCATCGGTAGCTCGGGTCACGCTGCAGACCGCTACGGCAAATGGCGAAGGCCATGAAGTGGTCATGATACCGGGTGAGCCGCCGAGAAAACGCTCGTTCACACGTGCCCGCGGGACTCGAATCGCAGTGTCTGATCTGTTCTTTAACACGCCCGCTCGCCGCCAGTTCTTAAAAACCGAACGCGGCGAAGCCGGCGCGATTAAAACCTGGCTGACCCGACTGGCGCTCGCCAATCCGAGCGTTGGCTTTACGCTGCGCGACGAGAAGAAGGAACGTCTTCGGGTGGCTGCTGCGTCGAATGAAGCCGAGCAGATGGCTCGGATTGAGCAGCTCCTCGGGACCGGCTTAAAGGGCGGCTTGTTTCGCTTTGAAGCCGAGCGAGAAGGGTACCGCCTGCGAGCCTTTGCTGCGCGACCCGATCTGTCGCGCCGTGATCGGCGCGGGCTGCAAATCTACATCAACGATCGCTTTATTGACGACCGGCGTCTCCAGCAGGCGATTATCGAAGGGTTTCGTTCGGTCTTAGAGGTGGGCAGAAACCCTGTCGCTGTCGTCTTTTTGGAGATCCCGCCAGGTCTCGTCGATGTCAACGTCCACCCTCAAAAGACCGAGGTCCGGCTGGCGCAGCCTCGGTTGGTATTTAGTTTGATCCGCAACGCGATCGTGGACGGTCTCGTGGATGCGCCATGGTTAGAGATACCCTCAGCAGCGCGCCCAGCTCATCACGCCGAGGTGGGAGTGCGTGAGCAGGCGAGTTACCAGCCCCTGCCGAGTCCGCAGCGTTTAGCGAGCACGTCCATCTTCGGGGGTGCCGGTGGAGCGTCGTCCTTGCGCAGCCTGTCCCAAAGCGTCGGCGCCCTTCCTAGGGCAGCGAGTCCCGTGATTCATGGGGTTGCGGCTCCAACTCCACCCACCGAGCCAGGTCTCTTAACGGGCATCCGTTATGCAGACCTTCGCGCGATTGGTCAGGTGGCGACGACTTATTTGTTGCTTGAAGGACCGGACGGCTTGGTCGTGGTGGATCAGCATGCCGCTCACGAACGCATCGTGTTTGGTCGGCTGCAGTGCGCTTTGGCTGGCGAGCATTTACCGCAGCAGGGTTTGTTGCTTCCCATTCGGCTTGAGCTCGATGGTGAGGAGGCCGCTGAGCTGCTCGGGCACCGCGACGTCGTGGAGAAGTTTGGTTTCGCCCTTGAGCTGCAAGACGACAACCTCGTCATCACAGCTGTCCCGGCGTTGCTTGGTGGCGTGGATCCGCAGACCCTCTTGAGTGATCTGGCTGGAGCGTTAGCCGATGGCGGCGGAGAGGGCGAACTCGAGCGCGCCTTTGATGCAGTGATTGCGCGCTTGGCTTGCCATGGCTCGATTCGAGCCGGGCAGCGGCTAAGCGTTGAAGAGATCCAAGCGCTCATGGTCGATCTTGATGACGCTGAGCATCGCAGCCACTGTCCCCACGGTAGGCCCTTTGTCGTACAGTTTGATGAACAGGCGTTTGAGCGATGGTTCCACCGAGACTAACCCTTATCCAAGGGGCGACTGCGAGCGGTAAGAGTGGCTTAGCCTTGGCTCTAGCTCGGGCTTGGGACGCGGAAATCATCGGTGCCGATTCGATGCAGGTGTTTGCGGGTATGGTGATCGGAACGGCGTCACCCTCAGCCGTCGAGCAGAGCCTCGTTCCGCACCATCTCATCGGCTGTTGGCAGCCCGATGAGGCGGTCAGCGTCGCGCGCTGGTCTGACGCTGTCGATGCCCTGCTCAAAGAGCGTCCTGAGCAGCGCTTTATCATCGTCGGCGGCACCAACATGTGGATCCGTCTTTGGTTGCAAGGGCAAATCGACGCGCCCGCTGTTGATGAGCATCTGCGTCAGGAGCTCGAACAACTCGAAACCGAGGTCTTACGTGCTCAGCTTGAGTCCGTTGATCCTGCAAGCGCCCAGACGATTCATGCGCACGATCGCTACCGAATGATCCGAGCGTTAGCGCACGCAAAACAAACGGGTCAGTTGCTCAGCACCGTGCGCCAAGAGCACGGCTGGGGTACGCCTCGTTACTCCTGTTTTCGGGTCGGTCTCTTACCGGAGAGAGCCTGGTTGCACGACCGAATCGCTCAACGGGCTAAGGCGATGTATGCGCAAGGGTTAGCCGAAGAAGCCTTAGGCTTACGTGAGCGGTTTGGTGCGATCCGCCCCTTGAATGTCCTAGGGTACCGGGACGCGCTTGAGCTCTGCGACGGCGCAATAACCCAAGAAGAAGCGCTGCATCGAACGACGCGAGACACCCGTCGGTACGCCAAAAGCCAAGAGACCTGGCTGCGGAAAGAGCCGCTTGAGATTCTCGGTGAAGCCGGAGCGCTCAAAAGCAGCGACGCGCAAGACCTCGCGCAGATGGCGATTCAGCGATGGCGTCAAAAGGGCGCCTAGAGACCCGCAGCTGCATGGGCGCGACGGCGGACTAAGCCACTGCGCAGCAACAGATCCATCGCTTCAAGGTCTTCTGCCAAGGCGCGGTCCTCTTCCAACGGCTCCACGACCTCGCGAACCGTTTCGTACGCCGCTTGAACACCTGGCGAGGCCTTCAGAGGTTGGTGAAACTCAATCGCCTGACAGGCGGTCATCAGCTCAATACCGAGCACTCTACCGACGTTATTGACGACCGAAACCGCCTTGTTCGCGGAGGTCATTCCCATGCTGACATGGTCCTCTCGGTTGGCTGAACTTGGGATCGAATCAACGCTCGCAGGGTGGCACAAAACCTTGTTCTCATTGATCAGCGCAGCGGCGGTGACCTGGGTGATCATCAGGCCTGAGTTAAGCCCCGGGTGTGGGGTCAGAAACGCAGGTAAACCACTGAGCGCCGGGTTCACTAATTGCTCGATTCGTCGCTCGGCGATATTCGCCAGTTCTGCGGTTGCAATGGCTAGATAATCCAGAGCTAATGCAAGGGGTTGGCCGTGAAAGTTTCCACCACTGATCGAGCGCTGCTCCTCGGCAAAAATTAGCGGGTTATCGGTCGCCGAATTGAGCTCGACTTCGAGCACTGAGCGGACGTGCGCTAGGGCGCCGCGCGTGGCGCCGTGAACTTGCGGCATGCAGCGCAAACAGTAGGGGTCTTGGACCCGTCCGCAGTCCTTGTGGCTCGCCATGATGTCGCTGTCGCGCAGGAGCGCTCTGAGCCGTCGAGCCGACTCGGTTTGCCCAGCGTGCGGTCGAGCGTTCATGATCAACTCATCAAAGGGCACATTGGTCCCTCTGAGCCCCTCGAGCGAGCAAGCGCCGGTGACATCTGCAAGGTCAGCTAAGCGCTCGGCTTGCAGCAAGACCATACTTCCCACCGCGAGCATTGCCTGCGTTCCATTCGTCAAACCTAAGCCTTCTTTGGCTTGAAGTTCGATCGGCGCTAAGCCGGCTTCATCGAGCAATTCAGTCATCGGCCGCCAGGGACCATTGCCTTGCCGACCTTTTCCTTCGCCGATGATACCCATCGCGAGGTGGGCGAGCGGCGCCAGGTCGCCTGAGGCGCCGACCGAGCCTTTGGACGGAATATGAGGATGGATCTGACGATTGAGCATCTCGATGAGTCGCTCAACCACTTGAACACGAACGCCTGACACGCCGCGAGCGAGTACGTTTGCGCGCAGCGCCATCAACGCACGCGTCGCCTCGGTCTCGAGCGGCTGTCCGACGCCAACGGCATGACTGACGACGAGGTTGCGTTGCAGACGAGCCAGGTCGCTGCGCTCAACCGGCGTTTCAGCGAGCGCGCCAAACCCTGTGTTGATCCCATAAACCGGCTGGTCACCTTCAGCGATACGCTCCACCAGAGCGCGGCTAGCATTCATTCGTTCTTGGGCTTGCTCATCCAGACGCACAGGAGCGCCCAGAGCGATCTGCTCAAGTTGCTCAAGGGTTAGGGTCAGCCCATCGAGTTTTAGCACCTCGCTCATGCAAACCTCCGCAGCCCCCTTTAGGGAATGAGCGGCTTTCTGTCGACGGACAGAATTAGTCGCCGTTGGCGGCGCCCCAGAAGCGCAGATCTGCGCGCCGGAAGAGCTCCTCGGCTTCGCCGCTGTTGGCGTCGATCAACAAGACCCTGCCCTCATCGGTGGTACCAAACAGATACCCGAAGCTGGCGCTGAGGCCGTAGATCTTGATAAATCCAGTCGATCCAAGGACCCGTGGGGTCGCGTCGCGGCTGTCGACATAGACCAGCAGGTCGCCTTCATCCGAGGGCGCGGTCATGAGCAGCGAGTCGTCTTTCAAGACGACGCAGTCACCCGAGCTGCGGTAGGGATCGAGATTACCCAGAACCTCGACATCACCGTCTAAGCTCACGGTGTAGGCTCGAGAATTGTTGGTCTCACTTTGGGTCAAATAGATGCGCCCCGTGCTGTCGATCGCCAAGCCGTTGGTGTTAGCCGGTGTATCGATCGACGCGACCACCTCATGACGACCTCGCTCGTCGAAACTCAGGAGTTCTTCACGGGTCACACCGATGAGGCGACCGTTTGGGTCTCGGTCAATATCAAGCACGCCCCGGCTGTCGGGGGTGGTCAAGGTTCCCGCCGGCGTCACCCGGTTGAGAAAGGGGTCGATCCGATAAAGGTCTTGGCGACCATGCGCAAAGAAGGTGCAGTCGAGGCGCTCATTATTTTCCCCTGAACAGTTCTCATCGACGAAGGAGCAGCGCTCGGCTGCTTCGGGATGGCGCGACCGGTCTCGGTCATCACAATCGTTCCCGTCGCACTCGAGTGCGAGAAACCCATCACCGTCTTGATCGCAGCCTGGCGGAGGGCCGACGTCGGGTGGGGTAGGGCCCGTATCGGCGCCTAAGGTCACGCCAGCGTCGATGACAGCGACGCCGCCTGTCCCAGCCGGCTCCGCGGTCCCGCAGCCGATCGCTGTTAAGCTGATGATCATCGCAAACTGACGCACGCGCGGCTCCCTCTGCTTCGGCTGAATAGTTGGTTTCTTCGTCGCGTGCATCAGGCGAACGCGTATTTTTTGGCTGTTTTTTTGTGCTCTGGATTTGCGTCCCTAGGATTGTAGGTGCTTGGAGGTGCAAAGCCGTGCTTTACCTTAACCGAACTTCGTTAGTCCTCCTTTTGGGTGCGCTGTCCACAGGTTGTGTCAGTCTGCGTTCAGATCCCTACACGCCCTTAGCGAGCCACGATCCGCTGTATTCGCCGGGTCACAGCCAAGCTGGCGGGCGATTCTTGCTCGGTTTAGCTGACCCGCAGCGCAAGGCGCCGGTGAATCAGCCTCCGACCCTGCTGGCGGATGGTTCAAAAACCAACCCTCGTAGCTGGGGTGTTCAGGGTAAACGCTACCAAAAAGGACCGATTCGGGTTTCGGATCGCCACGCCGAGCGTCAGCGCTTAGCCGACGCCGCGGTGAGTTTAGTGGGTAGCCGGGAGATCGTGGTCGGGGGACAGGCGTTTCCTAAAGACTGCTCCGGCTTTGTTCGCGCCGTCTACGCCAGTCGAGGAATTGATGTGTACCGCACGCCACGTGTCCAACGTACCGACAATGGGGTGCGGATTATTCACAAGTTCTCCGATGACCGCGGCGGCTTGCACCGCCGAGTCTTTCCGCAGGTAGGGGATTTGGTCTTCTTTGACCGCACCTGGGATCGTAACGGGAATGGTCGCTCGACCGATGATCGTTTGACCCATGTGGGCATCGTCGAGCACGTCGATGACGACGGAACCGTTCACTTTGTCCACCGCATCACGGGCGGTATCGTGCGCCAGCGCATGAACCTTTTGTACCCCGACCAACATGCAACCAAGGGTAAGGTCATCAACGACTGGCTCAAGCGCGGCGGACGTGACCGCTTAGCGGGTAAGCTCTTTGCTGGCTTTGGTACGGTGGTTCGCTAACGAGCGCAGTCGCCGCTTCCCAAACCTCTAGGTTTGGCGAGGATCCGTTGCGTCGCGCAGACCTTCACCCGCCAGGTTGTAGGCGGTGACCGTCAAGAAGATCAGCACGCCAGGCCAGGTCACGATCCACCAGTAGTAAGGATAGGTTCGTGCAAGGCTAAGGGCTTCACCCCAGCTCGGCGTCGGCGCTTGAACGCCAAAGCCGAGGAAACTCAGCGAGCTTTCGACCAAAATCGCACCCGCAATACCGAAGGTGGCGGACACCAGCACCGGCGCGATGGCGTTGGGTAGAACGTGCCGAACTAGAATCACGGCGTCTTTGTTGCCCATCGCTCGGGCTGCGGCGATGTATTCCATATTCTTAACTTTGAGCACTTCCGCACGGAAGAGTCGGGCCACACCTGTCCATCGAGTCAGACCGATGACGATCATGATGTTCCAAATGCTTGGGTCCACCAAAGCCAACACGGTGATGATCAAGAAGAAGCTCGGGAAGCAGATCACAACCTCGATAATGCGGGACAAGACAAGATCAATCCAGCCACCGTAAAAGCCTGCGAGACCGCCGAGAATAAGCCCGATCAAGACGTAGATGCTGACCGAAACAAAGCCCACCAACAGACTCACTCGTGTACCGTGAACCAACCGAGCCGCTAGATCACGCCCCAGGTCATCGGTGCCGAGCAGGTGGTTTCCCCAGCCGAAAGACTGCGGCGCACCTAAGCGAGCGCGCAGGTCCGTGTCGTCCATGGAGTAAGGGATCGGCGCAAAGAGGGCCCAGTTCCCTTCGCCCATTTCGAAGCTAAAGCTGCGCCAGTTGTCGACCATTTGAAGGTCCTGAGGTAGCGGGCTAAAGCTCATGTTTGGGATCCCTGTCAGGGCGACCGCAAGCACCGCCGCGACCAGCAGGCGATGTCGATTCGTTTGTCGCCACAGCAGCACTAAGATCACCGCCGCTACCAGCGCAGGGTAGATCGCCCAGCGCAGCTCAAAGCTGTCCGTGCGTTGCAGCCATGGGCTGTACCATCCGCCGTTGAAACGCAGGAGCAGAGGCGAGCCATTAGCGATGAGATCTGCGGCGATATAAAGGGTGCCAAAGCCGATCAGCATCCACATACTCATGCGGTTGATGAGGCGCTTGTTAAAGGTCACCCAGACGCGGCTCCAGTAGCCCTCGCTTTGCGGTTCGTGTTCCGCCACTTGGCTCGAGTTTGGATCGAATTCGACTTGCGTAGAATCAGTCGTCATAGTTGATCCTCGGGTCGACCAATGCATAGGTGAGGTCGGAAACCAAGATGCCGAACATGGTCAGGACCGCCGACATCAGCGCAATCGCCATCACGACCGAGTAATCGCGGTTGAGGATCGCATCGAAGCCGACCATGCCCAACCCGGGAATGGTGAAGATGGTTTCGATGATGACTGCGCCACCGACCAAAGCGGGAAGCGTCGCACCGAGCAAGGTGACGATCGGGATCAGGGCGTTGCGCACCGCATGCTTCCAGACCACCACCTTCTCCGGCAAACCCTTGGCTCGAGCCGTGCGGACAAAGTCTTGGCGGATGACCTCAAGCAGTGACGTGCGCTGGAATCGGCTGATCGCCGCAAAGCTTGCGTAGCTTAGGCAGGATACCGGTAGGAGCAAGTGCCACACCCGATCGAGCCAGGGGACCAGCGCGCCTGAGGCGTCGCCTGAGGCGACAGGAAAGGCTGCGATACAGATCAGGGCTGCACCGGCAGTGATCAAGCTGCGCAGCCAACCTTGAGGAGCCCAGCTCGCCGCCGCTGTGATGCCAGCAAAGACCAACACGCCGACGACTGCAAAGCCCGGCATGCCGTCCACAAAGTGGAGTAGTGCGAGCGCCATCAGCGCACAAAGCGTCGTCAGGACCAGCCGGGTACGCCGCTCATCCGAGATGCCCATGATAATGGGCAGGGGAACAGCCATCGTCAGTCCGATGACTAAACTTCGTACCAGCTCGGTATCAAGAATTGCGGCTTCACCACCCAAACCTCGGATCGGAACCAGGTTCCACCAGTCCCCTCCGCCGAAGAAGAAGATGCCCAACAGCGCCACCCAGAAGGACGGCAAGGAGTACAGGATGAACAGGATGACGGTGCTCGAGCGGTCAAAGAACGAGTTTTGCTCAACAGCAGCCCGCACGCCAATGGGGATCGCTACAAGGTAGGCGATCAAAATCGACAAGATGCTGAGGATGAGCGTAGGCTTGAGCGCAGCTTTGATTTTCTCCGCAACCGGCCGCTGGTCCTTGGTCGAGATGCCAAAGTCACCCTGCAGCACGCTGCTGATCCACTCGACATAGCCGAGCACCAAAGGTTTGTCGCTGTAATGCCGGAGCCGGTACTTGCCAGCCTTAGCGTCCTCGCTCGTCGCCTGCAGCGCTTCGCCGCCGCCGCCGATCAGGGGGAATGCTTTGTTGCCTTTGACGTCTTCGACATCAAATCCAATCGCCCCTGGCTTGCCCTGCATCGCCTCGTCGACATCAGCGACCGGTGTGCAATCGATCACCTCGTCACCCGTCAGCTTGAGGTCAGCGCCCACGTTTTTCCACAAGCCGTCCTCGTCGACGTTGGCGTAGAAGCACTCCGTCTGCGCATCAGGGCCGCCCAGACTCTTCCAGTCCTTAACACCGTTGAGCAGATCAGCCAGCTGGGGCTGAGTTAGCCCTTTGACCGGGTTGTCATTTGCCACTCGCATTTTGACGGGGCGCACATAGGCGAGTCCATAAAGGACACGCATTTGATTAATGGCTTCACGGCTAGAGCTTCCTTGCTCCATGCCTTCGGCGCCCATGGCGCTTTGGACCGGATCACCCGGCGCCAGGCGCGCCACGCCATAGGTGATCATCGTGATCCCTATGAGGGTGGGAAGCATGAGAATGATGCGTTTGAGCGCGTAGGTCAGCATAGGGTACTACTTACCGCTAACTCGTTTGCGCTCATCTTGATCAATCCACCAACCGCGAGGATCGCTAACCGTCATGATCGGCAGCGGTTGGAAGTTCTTGAGATACTTACGGTACACGACGATCGCAGCGGGTCGAGAGATGAAGACGTAGGGCTGCTCATCATAAACGATCTGATGAACTTCTTGGCACAGCTCGTCACGTTTCCCTTGGTCCATGGTGCCTCGAATGGTTTCCACCAGCTCATCCATGCGCTTGTTGTTTAGACCGTGGTAATTCGAACCGGTCTTGGCTTCTGACGAGTGCCAAAGACCATAGGGGTCCGTGACGTAGCCTAAGCGCCAACCCAGCGTCGCAAAGTCAAAGTCATGATCGTTGAGCGTCTTCAAGAAGGTCGCCCACTCGGTCGTGGTGATCTTCATGTCAATACCGATACGGCTGAGATCTTTTTTGAAGATCGTCGCCACCTGATTACCGGCTTTGCTGCCCGACGGAAGACTCATGGTGAAGGTAAAGAGCTTACCCTCTGCGTTGGCGAGTTTACCCTGCGCGTTGCGCGTCCAACCAGCTTCCTTGAGCAGCTCGCTCGCCTTCTTTAAGTCAAAGCCACGTGGCTTCAGCGACTGATTGTAGGATCCCGACTCGGGCAGGAAAGGACCGGTGATACGCTTGTACACGCCACGATACACCTGGTCGATGATCTCGTCTCGGTTGAGCGCATAAGCCAGCGCTTCTCGAACGCGCTTGTCCTTCAAGAAGGGGCGTCGGCCGTTCCACACACCGTACGAGTAACTCGGCAACGCATAGCGGCTGATGCCGATGCTCGGGTCGGCACGAAAGCTGTCTTCATTTGCGGCGAACTGATCGGGGGTCAGACCGACATAGTCCAAATCGCCACGCTTGAACGCCTGGAGCTGAACCTCACGCTCTTTGATCACGATGTACTTGAGCACATCGATCGAGGGTTTGGGATAAACGAAGGGGGGATCTTGAAGGTCTTTACCCCAGTAGTCCGGGTTGCGCTTGAGCTCGATGTAGTCACCGGTCTTCCAAGCGCCGAACATGTAAGAGCCAGTACCTACCGGAGCCCGGTGAAACGGGTGGCTGTTAAAGTCCGTCTTGTCCTTCGCAAACACATGCTGGGGCATAATCGGCAGGGCATCCATTACACCCACTGCATTGAAGAAGACTTTCTTCCACGTGACCTTGATGGTGTACTGGTCGATCTTCTCGAGTTTCTCAGCGTCCTTAAAGTCCGTGCGGACTTTACTGGTGGTGTAGGAGGGGTTCTGCAGCGCTTCCCAAGAGAAGATCACGTCATCCGCATCAAAGGATTCGCCGTCATGCCAACGAGCGTTCTTTCGCAGGAAGAAGGTCACGACCTTTTTGTCATCGCTGACCTCCCAGCGTTCCGCCAGGACACCGTACAGCTTCATGGAGCGAGGGTCCCAGTCGACCAAGGCTTCGAGCATGCGTCGGCCCATGAGCACTGAGTACCAGTCGCGCACATCGAGGATGTCGTTGAGCGTGTTGGGCTCGGTCACCGCCATGCGCAGGGTGCCACCCACTTGTGCCGGTTCGGATGAGGTGGTCGCAGTACTGCCACCGCTAAGACCCATCCGCTCCACGCGGCTTTCCAGTTGTTCCAGGCGTTTTTTGAGTTTGGACACTTGCTCGCTGTCCGCAGCATTTCCCGCTCCGGTGGCTGCTTGGCCGCCTTGAACGATGCACGATGAAGTAGCGCTGAGCGCCAACGACAGGAGGATGAAGCGCATAAGGTTCCTCTCCAAAGGAGCCGCCTGTTAAGGTTCGCGCGAATCCCTGTCAACGATCATCGAGCCAATCGACCCTTGGAGTTGGATTGGGCAGCGACCGAAATAAGTGGGCTGCTCGCCCGTCGATTGAGTTGACCCTCACTGAAAATAACATCATGTCTCGACGATGAAGCAGCAGAATGATCGCGCAGGCGCTTTAGAAGAAGTCCTCGTCCAAGTGCTCCGAGCGGGCCGTGGCCTGTCCAAGCGTACGTGGGCTTTGACCGTTTTGTACTTCGTGCTTGCTGCGACGCTTGTGGGCTTGACCGCTTATCTTGGCTTGCGTGGTAGGCCAGCCTTGATCGAGGCCCTCAACACCTACCTCTTTCCGGAGGCATGGCACGCCTTCTCCAGCCGTCTTGTCGGGTTGATCCTCGAGCGCGTGCCGCCGACACTCTGGATCAACGGGGTCGTGCTGGTTGGATTACAGCTCGCTGCGTTGACCCTGTTCCCACTCAAGGAGCGCATCTCGCTGCGCCTGGAGCGTGAACAGGATCTGGTGGGCTTTACCCCGGACGAGTTCCCGATCGTGCGTCAGGGAATCGAAGAACTTAAACTGCTTTTGGTGAACCTGGCTCTGGGCGGCTTAATCCTGTGGCTTGGTTACTCCACAAGCCCCTGGCGCCGGGATGTGGCGTCGCTGCTTAGCCATCTGCACCTCGCCTCCTTCTTCGCAGTGGACTTTATGGCGCCACTTGCTCAGAGGCACCGGGTCCCCGTGGAGCGGATCCTGCTGACCTTCTTGAAGCGACCCGTTCGTCCCTTGCTTTTTGGCATCGTGATGACCGCTCCAGCGAGTTTGGTCACTCAGGCTGGAGGCGATAATCTGCTGGCGATGATCGCCTTCGTCTTTGCGGCGAACGGCTTGCCGATGGCTTGGGGTATCTTGGCCGGTACTCGCCTCATGAGCGCCCAGCTTGAAACAGCTCAAAACTATCCAAGGCCTCGACCTTTTCGGTTAGCCGTTGCGATGGGTGTATGCTTGGCTATTGTGACCGGTCAAGGGGTCGTTCTAGGCGCCTTAGCTTCGAGTTTGCATGCTAAGTCGCAGGTTCTAAAGTGCGAGTATAGTTTGCCGTTAGATGGCTTCAAACTTGAGACTCCGAATTGGCTGAGTTTGGTCTCGGGCAGCATCGACTTGAAGGGTCATCTGACGCTCGCCGTGGACAACCCAACACCTTACGACCTTGAGGTGGAGAAGAACCGGCTCGAAGTTCGAGTCCGTGGGGAGCGTTGGTGGCAGGGACGGGTACCGGAATTGCGTGCGCCTGCTGGCGAGTCGACTCGCGTCGAGATTCCCTTTGCGGTGAACGTGGGCGCCACTCAACTGGTCAGTGGAGCGACAAAAGGTTGGCAGCAGGCCAAGCAGCTTTGGGGGCGAGTAAGCGGCGCCCTCAAGCGCATAGACTCTCCCTCCGCCGTCATCGATCAACCCGAGCGAGCCATCGCCGCTACTCAGCTGCGTTTCGAGGCAGCCCGCCAGGAGCTTTCAGTTACGCTTTTCATCGAGATTTTACCCGGTTTTGAGTTCCCAATCTATCTGTTGAGTCCTCCATAGGGCGACCCGAACGATTAAGGGTTTATGTGGCGCTATTGTGGGGCTTGGCACCCACTGGGTTTGGGCAGAAACCCGGCGGTCGGCGCATGTGCTGGCACTGGACGAGTCCTGATTTGAGCCGCAGAGCGTGAAGCCACAACCAAGCTATCTTGTCGCATAGGTTGCCCCTAAGGGGGCAGGATGGCAGACTGTCGTCACCGCCGGATATTCCGGAGCGGGGGCAGTTTGTATCGAATCGGTCTAATACTCGCGATGACTGCATTGCTGACCGCCTGTCCCAAGGAGTTTATTCCTGGGCAGCCGCCGTGTCGCGGCAATACAGACTGCAACACCACTTTCATCGGTTCTGAGTTCGACGGGTACGTCTGTGACGCCAAGACGAAACGTTGCCGGCCTCCCGAGACGTTCTGCAGCGACGGGGTCGTCCATGACGATGAACAGTGCGATGACGGTAACGTGGATCCGGGCGACGGCTGCGGACCCAAATGCAAACTCGAGATCTGCGGTGACGGGATCGAGCATCCCGGCGAGCAATGTGATGACGGTAACGACATCGAAACCGACGCTTGCCGTGTCGATTGCACCTTTGCGCGCTGCGGTGACGGGATCTTACGCAACGACCTGGACCGGACGTTGCCTGGTTATGAGCAGTGTGATGACGGCAACACCGATGACGACGATGACTGTCTGAGTAACTGCACCTCAGCGGCCTGCGGTGATGGCTTTGTCGGGCCGGGCGAGGACTGCGATGACGGTAACGAAGACAACGATGACGCCTGCCGAGACAACTGCGTGGCGGCGACTTGCGGTGACGGCATTGTTCGCACGGACCTCGGGGCGGGTCAGCCCGGCTTTGAAACATGCGATGACGGAAACGCCGATGATGACGATGCGTGTTTGACCAATTGTCGCCCTGCGGCTTGCGGCGATGGGATTCGTCGTCGAGACCTGCGCGTCTCGGACGACGGCTATGAAGCTTGCGATGATGGCAACGAGAGTGATTTAGACTTTTGCCGAAGTGATTGCCGAACGGCTCGCTGTGGTGATGGGCGCGTCCAACGGCTGAGCCTGCGCGATCGTGAGGTCACGCCTCCCGCCAATCGCGGCGACATGACCGACGGTGGACTGATCGGGGGCGACGCAGGCGGCCCGCCTCAAGGTGACGGGTTTTGGGTTCTTGAAGATTGCGACGACGGCAACACGCAGAACAATGATGGCTGCTCATCGGATTGCTTCGAAGAGCGTTGCGGCGATGGCATCCGCCAAAGTGATGAAGGTTGTGATGACGCCGATGAAGAGAACCACAACGCCTGTCGGAACAACTGCCAGGTCGCTCGTTGCGGTGATGGGGTGGTTCGAAATGATCTCGCACCCGAGCACGAAGACTACGAGATGTGCGATGACGGCAACGAGAACGAGGACGACGAGTGCTACGGCGACTGCACCCCTAGAGGCTGCGGCGATGGTATTCTAGCCGGCGGTGAAATCTGCGATGACGGCAATGAAAACAGCAACGATGGCTGCCCAGCGTCTTGCCGTCCGGCTCGTTGTGGCGACGGCTTTGTCCGAACCGACGTGGGCGAAACCGACTTACGCTTCGAAATCTGCGATGACGGCAACACCAACGACAACGACGGCTGCCGAAACAACTGCACCTTCGCTCGCTGCGGCGATGGCGTCACGCGCGACGACTTAGAAGCTGGTCAGCCTGGGTTCGAAGCTTGCGATGATGGCAACCACTTCAACAATGACGGCTGCCGTCGAGACGGCACCGAGCCGCGCTGCGGTGACGGCAACCTGCGCCGTGACCTGGCGCCAGGCCAAGCCGGTTATGAAGCCTGTGATGACGGGAACCAGTCCGACACGGACAGCTGCACTAATC
>JBDQPD010000122.1:0-8932 GCA_040260805.1 Myxococcota bacterium
GGTATTGTCCGCGTTGGCGTCGTCGCAGGCCTCTTCGCCCGCTTGAACAAAGCCGTCACCGCAACGAGCGATACGGCAGCCCTGAACGCAGCCATCCGAGTTGTCGGCGTTGGCGTCATCGCAACCCTCTTGACCCGCTTGAACACAGCCGTCGCCGCACGCAGCCAGGCGACAACCCTCGACGCACGCGTCGGTGTTGTCCCGGTTGGCGTCGTCGCAGGCTTCGACGCCATCGTGTGTGTAACCGTCGCCGCAGCGGGCGACTCGGCACCCTTCAATGCAACCATCCGAGTTGTTGTTGTTGCCGTCGTCACAGCCCTCATCACGCTCAAAGTGAAACCCATCACCGCAGCGAGCGGTCACGCAGGTTGTGAGACAGGCATCAGTCTCGATGCCGTTGCCGTCATCGCAGGCTTCTTGACCGGCTTGAACAAAGCCATCGCCGCAACGCGCCGCCGCGCAGGTGTTGAGGCAGGCGTCCGTGTTGTCGGCGTTCGCGTCATCACAGGCTTCTTCGCCCGCTTGGACAAAGCCATCGCCGCACGACGCGAGCTCGCAGCCCTGAACGCAGCCGTCGGTGTTGTCGGCGTTCGCGTCATCGCAGGCTTCGACTTCTTGTTGGGTAAAGCCGTCACCGCAACGGGCCACCAAGCAGCCCTCGACGCAATCATCGGTGTTGTCTTCATTGCCATCATCGCAGCCCTCTTCACCCAGTTGCCGAAAACCATCACCGCAGCGAGCGGCGAGACAACCTTCGACGCAATCGTCGGTGTTGTCTTCGTTGGCGTCGTCGCAATCCTCTACCCCTTCATGCGTGTACCCATCGCCGCAGCTCGGCAGCGCGCAGTCATCGATGCATCCGTCGGTATTGACTCCATTGCCATCATCGCAGGCTTCAAAGCCATCATCGCCCTCAGCGAGATCCTCGCGGTGAATTCCATCGCCGCAGCGTGCCGCAAGGCAGCCATTGGTGCAGGCGTCGCCATCGACCTCGTTGCCGTCATCACAGACCTCAATGCCGTTATGAACCTGTCCATCACCGCATTGAGCGATCATGCAGTTGTTCAAGCAGCCATCGGTCTGGACCTCGTTGCCGTCATCGCAGAGCTCAAAGCCTTCGGCATCTTCAGCCAAGTCATCGCGCAAAAAACCGTCACCACAGCTCGCCGCAGCGCACTCGTTGGTGCAGCCGTCAAAGTCTGAGCGGTTCCCGTCGTCGCAGTCTTCGCCCGGGTCGACGATCCCGTTGCCGCAGACCTCAGGCAGGCAGCTCGCCGAGCAGCCATCAGCCGGCTCGTCGTTGCCGTCGTCGCACTCTTCATAGCCCTCGGCACCCCACTGCAAACCTCGGCGCACAATACCGTCGCCGCATTGCGCCAAACGACACGAATCCGTGCAGTCGTCCTCGGCGGTGGTGTTGCCGTCATCGCAGGCTTCGATCAGCTCGCCTTGGTCGTCGGTGTCGGTTCGGACAATGCCGTCGCCGCAAGCCGCTGGAGCGCAAGCGTTGGTGCAGCCGTCCGTGTCGTCTTCGTTGCCGTCATCGCAGAGCTCTTCGGGGCCGATGATCCCGTCGCCGCAGATCTTCGGGCGGCATTCATCACACTCGTCGTCCGGGTCGTCGTTGCCATCATCGCAACCTTCACCCATGCCGATCACTCCATCACCGCAGAATTGCGGCGTGCAGTCGTTCTTGCAGTCATTCGTTTCGTCATCATCGCCGTCATCACAGGCTTCAAAGCCTTCATCACCTTCGACCAAGTCCGCGCGGACCACGCCATCGCCGCAGCGGGCTAACAAACAATTGTTCAAGCACTCGTCTTCGTTGACCTCGTTTTGATCGTCGCAGCGCTCGAAGCCCTCGTCGCCCTCGGAGCGATCCATGCGAACAATACCGTCACCGCAACGCGCCAGGACACAGTTTGTGAGGCAACCGTCAGCGTCGTCATTGTTGCCGTCATCGCACGCCTCGAATCCGTCGTCGCCAAGCATCAGGTCCGTACGGGTGACCTGGTCGCCGCAGGATGCAAAGGTGCAGCTGTTGGTGCACCCATCCCCGTTAATCGCGTTGCCGTCATCGCAGAATTCACCCTCTTCAAGGGTCGCATTGCCGCAACTCGCCTCGACCTCTCGCACGACCACCTGTTCGGCACAGGACAACGAGACTAAAATCGCAAAAACTGCACTTAAACGACGCATTTAAGTTCTCCCAGCTGAGTTCGCCAAGTCGGAGCATAGCGGCCAATGGCACCCCGGAACAGAGGCCCAAGCAGCTCAAAAAACAATTATAATCGGGAGGTCATCTTCAACTCTTGATCTCGGCCGAAGCAGCCTACTTTTCCGTCGTTGAGCTCGGGCAAAATCCTGGCTTAAAGAACCATTGTCGATCGACCTCGATCAGCGCTTCGATCAAGCACGAACCAGTCTAGATGCAGGTACGAGAGGGCCGTGATGTACCGCTCAGCGACCGCATTGCCAGTGAACGGTGATGCGCAGACGCGTCGCGCCGCCGCCCGCCCCATCGTACCGCTCGGTGCGGCTTCCGCAATAGCCACAAACGGTCCCGCAGGTGCCGCCCCAGTTGTTGACTCGGGTGTAACCTAAATGCTGACAAACCACGGTCGGGTTGTAGGTACCCCGGCTGTTCGCTGCGACCCAAGCCGTGCTGTTGTCCGCTCGACAGATCGTCCAGTTCGAACCATCAATCACCCCGACGCGGCCGGACTGACCGACATTCGGCACACTGAACGTCGACCTGCAATCGGCTGCACATCCATCACCATTATTGTTGTTTCCGTCGTCGCAAGTCTCGACCCCTGCTTGAACATGTCCATCGCCGCAGCGCGCGGCATCGCAGTTGTTGACGCAAGCGTCGGTGTTGTTCGCGTTGGCGTCATCGCAAGCCTCTTGTCCTGCTTGCACGAAACCATCACCGCAGCGGGCAGCCTGGCACGTGTCCAGGCAGGCGTCGGTGTTGTTTGCGTTGGCGTCATCGCAAGCCTCTTGCCCTGCTTGCACGAAGCCGTCACCGCATTGAGCGAGCTGACACCCCTCGACGCACGCATCCGTGTTGTCGGCGTTGGCGTCATCACAGGCTTCAAAGCCCTCAGCATCTTGAGCGAGGTCCTCGCGCAGCACGCCGTCGCCGCAGACCGCCACCGAGCAACGATTGGTGCACGCGTCGGTCATGATGGCGTTCCCGTCATCGCAAGCTTCGACCCCGGCGTGCAGCTCACCATCACCGCAGCGGGCGATCTGGCACGAGCTCAGGCAGGCGTCGCTTTGATCTTCGTTACCGTCATCGCAATGCTCAAAGCCTTCGGCGTCCTCCGCTAAGTCCTGGCGCAAGAACCCATCACCGCAGCTCGCCTCTGCGCAGGTGTTGGTGCAGGCGTCGAGGTCCGATCGGTTGCCGTCATCACAAGCCTCACCCGGATCCAGGATGGCGTTGCCGCAGACCTCTCGCAGACAGGAGGCGGAGCAGCCGTCGGCTGGGTCTTCGTTCCCGTCATCACACTCTTCAAAACCTTCGGCGCCCCACTGCAACCCTCGACGCACGACCCCATCGCCGCAGTGCGCGACCTGACACGCATCGGTGCACGCATCAGCCGCCTGAGTGTTCCCGTCGTCGCAGGCTTCAACGAGCTCACCCTCTTCGTCGAGGTCGGTGCGCACGATGCCATCGCCGCATGCTGCAGGTGCGCACAGGTTCGTGCAGCCGTCCGTGTCGTCCTCGTTGCCGTCGTCGCAGCGCTCACCGGGTCCGATGATCCCGTCACCGCAAATCTTGGGGCGACAGCCATCGCATTCATCGTCCGGGTCGTCGTTGCCGTCATCGCAGCCCTCGCCCAATCCGATCACGCCGTCACCGCAGAACTGAGGTGTGCAGTCGTTCTTACACTCGTTCGTTTCGTCGTCGTCGCCATCGTCACATCGCTCAAAGCCTTCTTCGCCCTCGACTAGGTCCAATCGAACCACGCCGTCACCGCAAGCTGCGGGCTGGCACGTGTTGAGGCAGTCGTCTTCGTTGATTTGGTTCTGGTCATCACAACGCTCATAACCTTCATCGCCTTCGGAGCGATCCAACCGGACAATCCCATCGCCGCAGCGCGCCATCGTGCAGTCGCTCAGGCACCCGTCTGCATCATCTTGGTTGCCGTCATCGCATTCTTCAAAGCCGTCATCGCCACGCACCAAGTCATTTCGGGTCACCTCATCGCCGCAGATAGCGATCGCGCAGCCGCTCGTGCAGCCGTCGCCATTGCGGGTGTTGCCGTCATCGCAGGCTTCGCCTTGCTCAATCGTTGCGTTGCCGCAGCTTGACTCCACCTCTCGCACCACCACCTGTTCCGAGCAGGACGACGCAACACACAAAGCGGCTACAGCGAGTAAGCGATACATAAAGAGCTCCACCACCAAATCGATAGACCCCATGATAGCGCCGAATGGCAGTGCTCGAAAAGCCCCACAGCAATTGGTTTAGCTGCGCGTCTTTAATCCCTTGGGGTCGTAGAGCGGGCCGACGTGAATCCGCGCCGGGATGCGCTCGGTGGCGACCTCGAGCTCATACGCTCCACTGAGCACATAGTCTTTGGTCACGCCCTGAGGGTGACGAACATATCCATAACCAATCCAGTGGTTCATCGTGTGTCCGAAGCCGGCGCTGCTCAGCCAACCGACCGGCTCGCCATTGCGAACGATCGTCTCTCGCCCCCAAAGCCGCGCCGTGGGGTCCTCAACGATCAAGCAGACCATCTTTTTCTTGAGCCCTTGCTCTTGCTGCCGCTCCAGCGCCGAGCGCCCGCAAAACGGGAGCTCTGTTTTGAGCTTAGCTGCCCACGACAAACCCGCCTCAAGCGGCGTATGATCAGGACCCACTTCAGCCGGCCAAACCCGATAGCCCTTCTCTAAGCGTAAGGTCTCGATCGCTCGATAGCCGGCGTTGATCAAACCATACGCTGCGCCCGCTTGGTGCAAACGATCAAACAAAGCACCGGCAAAGGACTGCTCAACATGCAATTCCCAGCCCAACTCACCGACGTAGGTGACCCGCAACGCTTGGACGCTGAACTCCCCCATATCGAGGCGCCTGGTTTGACCGAAAGGAAAGGCTTCGTTGCTGATGTCGTCGCTCGTGAGCTGCTCGAGAATCAGTCTGGCTTTGGGGCCCATCAACGAGAGCACCGAGAAGTCGTCGGTTCGGTCGCGTAAGTCGACGTTCATCGATGGCGGAATCTGACTCTGGATCCACTGAAAATCGTGCGTCGCAAAACCGGTTCCGGTGACGATGTAGAAGCGATCCGCGGCCAAGCGAGCCACCGTCAGATCGCATTCGATCCCGCCGCGCTGATTGAGCAGTTGAGTGTACGTCAGCTTGCCCGGAGCGCCGCGCACATCGTTCGCGCAGACCCAGCTCAAAGCGGCTTCGGCGTCCGGCCCGGTCAGCTCAAACTTGGCGAACGAGGTCTGATCAAACAGCGCCGCAGCTTGTCGGCAGGCGAGATGTTCACGGCGAACATGCGCCTCCCAGTTGGGCTGCGAAAACGAATAGTGATCCTTAGCTTCTACCCCTTGGGGTGCAAACCAGTTGGGACGCTCCCAGCCCATCTTCTCGCCAAAACATGCGCCTGCTGCCCGGAGCCGCTCGTATAAAGGGCTCTGGCGCCGAGGCCGAGCCGAGTCATGCTCTTCAAGCGGCCACGACATGGTGTAATGCTTACCGTACAGCTCAAGCGTACGCTCACGAACCCAATCGGTATCGGCGTGATGATCGTGAAAGCGCCGAATATCGACCGGCCACAGATCCATCGTGGGCTCACCGGCGACAATCCACTCCGCAAGCGCTCGCCCGGCTCCTCCCGCCGCTGCGATCCCATAGGCATTAAAACCAGCGCCCACATAGAACCCTTTGAGCGTTGGCGCTTCACCCAGAATAAAGGACCCATCGGGGGTAAAGGCTTCGGGGCCATTGATCAGCTCTTTAACCCCAGCGTTCGCGAGGCTCGGCACACGAATCAGGGCCTGCTCCATGAGCTGTTCGAAGTGATCATAATTGCTGCTGAGCAACGAGAAGGTAAAGCCGCGTGGGATCCCATCTTTTGCCCAGGCGATCGGGTTCGGCTCATACCCGCCCATCACCAAGCCACCGACCTCTTCTTTGAAGTAAATCAAACGATCAGGGTCGCGCAGAGTCGGTAAGCCTCTGTCCACTCCAGCCATCGCCTCGGTGATCATATACTGATGCTCAACCGAGCAAACGGGCACCGCTACGTTGACCATATCGCCAAGCTCACGAGCCCATTGCCCCGCACAATTCACGACCACTTCGCACGCAATTCGACCTCGCTCGGTCACGACGCCCATGACTCGGCCGTCTTGGGTATCAATCGCAGTCACGGGACAATTTTCGAGGATCTGTACACCCTTTTGGCGCGCACCTTTGGCGAGCGCCATGGTCACATCCGACGGATTCGCCTGACCATCCGTCGGCAAGAAGGCGGCGCCGACTAAATCGGAGACGTCCATCAAGGGCCACAGCGCCTGAGCTTCCGCTGGGCTGAGCAGCTCGACGGGCAATCCAAAGCTGCGCGCCGTCGTGGCTTGGCGTCGAAGCTCGGTCCAGCGGTCTGGGTTGCAGGCCAGCCGCAACCCACCATTTTGCTTCCAGCCGGTCGCTTGTCCGGTCTCTTCTTCGAGCGCGTCGTACAGCTCGACGCTGTACTTCAGGAGCTGGGTAATGTTCGCAGAGCTTCTGAGTTGACCGACTAAACCGGCGGCATGAAAGGTCGAACCGCAGGTCAGCTGACCGCGCTCGACGACCACGGTGTCATCCCAGCCGAGCTTGGCTAAATGATACGCAACTGAGCTCCCGATGATCCCACCACCGACCACGACGCAGCGAGCCTGAGTAGGAAAGGCTCGGCTCATACGTCGGTGACCCCTGCGCGGTTACGCCACAGCACAAAGCCCAAGCTGATAATCGCGCCGAGCGACGCGCCGACAAGCAATCCAAAGACGGGTCCAAGGTCACCACCGCTTGAGTCGTACATCCGAGAGATCACAAACTCTTGAACCACCGCCCCTATCGAGCCCATCCCGTTGATGATCCCCGCCGCTAAGGCGGTGCCACGCCCCCCAATGTCTTGAGCAGCGGCGCCCGTCATCAAGGCATCGGGTCCATAAAGCGTAAAACCCACCAACGCGATGGACAGCGCAAACAAGGTCAAGGTGACCTGACCGAGCGTGTACATGAGGACACACGCGCCCCCCATGCCGATCAGAAAGTAAAAGCTGATCTTAGCTCGGCGCCCATTAAAGTACTGATCCGATAGGTAACCCGCGGCGATACAGCCAGCGATGCCAAACAGATCAAAGAGCGTTGAGATATAGCCAGCATCGTCACCGCGCAGGTCGTAATTTTTGCTCAAGAAGTAAGGCACCCAAGACCACAGCGCGTAGCGAATAAACTTCACGAAGAAGTAAAATCCCCCGACCAGCAACACGGTATTGAGCACCGTGCGATTCCAACCGATCCGCTCCATCCAATTGCCTGAGGCTGAGACCGGTCGACCCTCGTCATCCCCGGCGTCTGGATCATCAAGGGACAAGCCCACATCTTCGGGCTCGTTACGTTGGTTGAAGACAAAGAAGAGAATGATCACAAAAAGTACGCATGAGCCGGCAAAGAAGCTGTACTGATAGCCCCATTGACCCAGGGCGTAAGCGGCTAAGCCATTAGCGAGCACGCCGCCGACCTGAAAGCAGGTCGCCCAGAACCCCATGACGGTGCCGCGCTCTGCGCGCCGAAACCAGTTCGCCATCGTGCTGACGGTGCCCGCCCAACCCGTCGCCTGGGCTAGCCCATTGATCACCATGAAGATGATGAACGCATTGAGAGAGTTGGCTAGACCAAAGACGATATTGGCGCCGAGTGACGCGGCCATGCCCGCGAGCAAGAGCTTGCGAGATCCAAAGCGCGTCCCGGCGCTGCCGGCGACGAACTGTCCGACCGCATAGGCGATCAGATAGGCGCTGCCGATCAGCCCTAAGTCGGTGGCGCTAAAAGCCATCGCATCGCCGAGGTCCTTCTTAGCGATAAAGAAGGGTTTCCGACAAAAATAAAGACCCACATAGCACAGCCAAGTCGAGGCAAAGATCCGCCGCCGCCAGGACACCATTTCAGGAGTAAACCCAGCGGTCATTGTGGTCATCGTACGACCACCTCGCCGGCTAAACTTTGCTCGAACAAAGCGGTCATGTTCTCGACGGTCAACGGGATCGGATTCGTCGGTGCTGTCGGGTCTTGAGCGCCCATCCGTGCGAGATGAGGGATCTCCTCGCTAATGACGCCTAGCGCACTGCTGTCATGCGCAATACCCAATCGCTCTCGTAAACCAAGGATCCAATCCAAGACCGCTGAGAAGCCATCGCCAGGGAGGTTCAAATACCGAGCAAGATGCGCCATACGCTCATCAATTGCGGGTCGATTAAAACCCAGAACATAGGGCATAAAGACTGCGTTGCAGAGCCCGTGATGGGCGCCGATCACAGCGCCCACAGGATGACTCATGGAGTGCATGGCGCCGAGCCCCTTTTGAAACGCAGTTGCACCCATCGTCGAAGCGATCATCATATCGGCTCGAGCCTCGATGTCGGCCCCATCTCGACAGGCTCGCTCGAGCGCCTTGTGCACTTTGAACATCCCCTCAAGGGCGATCCCATCGGCCATCGGGTGATAACCCGGAGCGCAGAAGGCTTCGAGGTTGTGGCTGAGCGCGTCCATCCCGACAGCGGCGGTGATCTTTGTCGGCAAACCGACGGTCAGCGCCGGGTCGCAGATGATACGTCCTGGCAACATACGAGCATGAAAGATGATCACCTTTCGGTGCTCGTCTTCGTTGGTGATCACCGAGCAGCGGCCGACCTCTGAACC
>JBDQPD010000024.1:0-39026 GCA_040260805.1 Myxococcota bacterium
ACCGGCGTCCGGACCGCATCGATCAGAAATGCCTCAGGCATGTTTACTCCTCCAAGAGCCACGATTGAGCGCGCTCAATCGTGGCTCTTGGAGGAGTAAACATGCCTGAGGCATTTCTGATCGATGCGGTCCGGACGCCGGTGGGGCGACGACGAGGAGGTCTTGCCCAAGTCCACCCTGCAGATCTGGGCGCCCATGTTCTGCAAGCCTTGATCGCTCGGGCCGGGGTGCCGGATGAAGCCATTGATGACGTGGTCTTTGGCTGCGTCGATTCGGTGGGACCGCAAGCCGGTGACATCGCACGAACCTGTTGGCTCGCCGCAGGGTTTCATGAATCGGTTCCGGGGGTCACCATCGATCGCCAGTGCGGATCCTCGCAACAAGCGGTCCATTTTGCGGCTCAAGGTGTGATGTCGGGAACCCAAGACTTGGTGATCGCTGGCGGCGTTCAAAATATGAGCATGATCCCCATTGGAGCCTCTATGCTCGCCGCTAAAGAGCTGGGTCATAACGACCCCTTTAGTGGCTCGTCGGGCTGGATCAAGAGATATGGCGAACAGCAGGTCAATCAGTTCTATGGCGCTGAGATGATCGCGAAGCGCTGGGGCTGCACTCGTAAAGAGATGGAAGCCTTCGCTTTTGACAGCCATCAACGCGCCCTGCTCGCACAAGACGAGGGTCGATTTGATGGCGAGATCTCACCGCTTCTTGGGGTGACCCAAGATGAAGGTCCACGCCCGAGCACCACCTTAGAAAAAATGGCAGAGCTTGACGTCATCATGCCCGAGGGGCGGATCACGGCTGCCTGCTCATCACAGATCTCCGACGGCGCCGCAGCGCTGCTGATCGCCTCGGAGGATGCGGTCACTCGTTATGGCCTGAAACCCAGAGCACGCATCCATCACCTAAGCGTACGCGGCGCCGACCCCATCTGGATGCTCACGGCGCCGATCCCGGCGACGCTTCATGCGCTCAAGAAGACGGGGCTAAGCCTCAACGATATCGATCTTTATGAGGTCAATGAAGCCTTCGCTTCAGTCCCGATGGCTTGGCAACGAGAGCTCAACGCTGACCCCAAAAAGCTCAACGTCAATGGCGGCGCGATCGCCCTGGGACACCCGCTCGGGGCGACCGGTGCGCGCTTGATGACGACGATGCTCAATGAACTCGAACGTCGTGGCGGACGCTACGGCTTACAAACCATGTGCGAAGGCGGAGGCCAAGCCAACGTCACCATTATTGAGAGACTGACATGAAGCTCGGTTTAATGATCGGCTATTCTGGTGCCCATCTGGATCTACCCGTAGATTTGGTTCAACAAGCTGAGTCGCTGGGTTACGACTCTGTTTGGATGGCTGAGGCTTGGGGTAATGACGCCTGCACTCCGCTGGGTTATTTGGCGGCGGTGACCGACCGCATTCGCCTCGGAACGGCGATCATGCAGGTCCCCGCTCGGACCCCAGCCAACGCAGCGATGACTGCGATGACGCTCGATGAGCTCAGCGGCGGTCGGTTTATTATGGGCATTGGCATGAGCGGACCCCAGGTGGTTGAGGGCTGGCACGGCAAACCCTACCGCCTGACCCTCACGCAGCTTCGAGAGTACATTCAGATCTTGCGCAAAATCTTTGCCCGTGAGGAGCCGCTTGAGTTCGAAGGAAAATACTTTCGTATTCCCTACGACGGCGAGCGCTCAACAGGCCAAGGCAAACCGCTCAAAAGCTTGATGCATGGCACCGACCGCATCCCGATCTATACCGGCAGTTTAGCACCAAAATCGCAACAAATGTGCGGCGAACTTGCCGACGGGTGCTTACTCACCAACATGATCCCCGAGGTGCCCGAAGCAGCTCTGGAGAATCTCGAGATTGGGTTTGAACGCGCCGGCAACGGCAAGAGCATTGAGAACTTTGATCTTGCGTGCACTGTGGCGGTCGTTCTCGACGACGACCTCGAGCGAGCCAGGACGCCGCTTCGCCAACAGCTGGCTCGTTATGTGGGCGGTTTCGGCACGAAGAAGACGAACTTTTATAAAGATTATCTCAGCCGCTGCGGCTGGGCGGAAGACTGTGAAAAAATCCAAGATATTTTCCTCGCTGGAGACCACCGAAAAGCCATCGAAGCCGTGCCTAATGAGATGATCGATGCGCTGTATTTAGTGGGCCCAGAAGGTCGTATTAAGGAGCGCTTAGAGGCGTGGAAGAAGGCGCCTATCGGCACCTTTATGGTGGGCAGTCGAGACCCGCGAGTCATCCGTCTGCTCGCTGAGTGCATGTAGTCCTCTTGAGCCGGCTACCTTGGGCGCTAGTCATCCCTCTAACGCTTGTTGGTGTGGCCTGTTCCGACCCTGAACCCGCCGCGAAAGCCGTCCCGCCTGTGGCGGTAAAGCCCAAAGCTCCAAAACCATTTATGGCGCCATTAATTCCCAAGATGCAGGGGATCAATGAGCACATGGAGACGCTGGTTAGCGCGATTAAAGACTCGGATAAAGACAAGGCATCGCAAGCTGCAATGTACATCGACTTGCTCGCACAAGCGATCCATACGACGCATGATCTGCAGCCGGGCTACGGCGACCAATTCGAGCCGATCGCCAACGAATTCAAGGCGGCGAGCGCGGCGATGCGTGTGGCGCTGAATCAAGGCGCCGAAGCGACTCAAAAAGCGCTTCGACGTTTGCATGACCAATGCTTGCGTTGTCACGACCAAGCGCCCGCTGCTGCCGGCGCCGGTGTGTGTCAAATCGCAGACTAGCGGTCGCGCAAGCCTTCAATGCGAAGGCTCGCGCTGCCCCCGTACTTACGATTCAAATGCAAAAGGACAGGCGTCATCGATTCCAAGGCGACCGTGTTTCGCAAAGGTCCGGCGTCGAGAACATCAACACCGAGCTGCGCGATCAGCGGCAACATGGCCTCTCGGTCAGCCTTCGCGCCACAGACCAACACATCGCCGGCGATTCGGTGATCTAAATCTGCCAGATGAGTGTGGCTGATGTGGTGAAGCGCTGCCACGACCCTGCCCTCTTCACCAAGAATCGCTTGCGCCTCCATAGCCGCAGCCTGTCCCTCAGGGAGGAAGACCTGACGCACCTTTGGCGGCTTGAGCGGGACGGTAATATCGATCACGATACGCCCGCCCAATAAGGGCTTGATCGCCTCAAGAACCAGCCGGTGAGCGGAGTAAGGGACACAAAGCATCGCAAGGTCCGCGCCCTCGAGGGCGAAGGCATAGTCGCCCCCCAAGACGCCGAGCTCACCGGCGACCTGCGCACCACGCTCGGGATCGCGAGATCCCAAACGAACAGCGATCCCGGCTCGAGTAAAACGCTGAGCGAGCC
The DNA here is from genome assembly GCA_040260805.1 of Myxococcota bacterium. GTDB lineage: Bacteria > Myxococcota > UBA4151 > UBA4151 > UBA4151 > CACGMS01. Next base: position 3,338 of record JBDQPD010000024.1, read on the forward strand.
CGCGGCCTTCTTGCCCGGTCCCGCCGATCAAAGCGATGGTGGTCATAATCTACTCCTTATGCTGGGCTACGGTTGACCAAAAAAGGCACCGCGTACAAGAGCAAGGCCATGATCTGTGAAGGACTCACCGCCGATCCCATCATCGGCCTACCAACGATCGAGCCAGGAGATGACCTGGCGAGCCTGCTGGTGCAGGCATGTCGAGAAGCAGGCGGACTGCGCGCAGGCGATATTGTCGTCGTGGTGTCCAAGGTGATTGCGCGCGCTCAGGACCGATTCGTTGACCTGGCGAGCGTGCGGCCAGACCCGACCTCGGTAAAGCTAAGCCGGGTGGTCAAAAAGGATCCACGTCTGGTCCATTTGATTCTGGGTGAGAGCCAAAAACTCTCGCGCACGGCGCCGGGGGTGATGATCGTTCGCCACAAACTCGGGTTTGTCTCGGCAAACGCAGGGATCGACGCGAGCAACGTCGGACGAGACGGCGACTGGGTGTTGCTTCTACCTAAAGATCCCGACGCCTCCGCCGCCACGATTCGAGCGGCACTTGAAGCAGCCTTCGAGGCGCCGATCGGGGTGGTGGTCTCGGACTCCCATGGGCGCCCATTTCGTAAAGGCACCCAAGGCATCGCTATCGGACTTTCAGGGGTCCCGGCGATGCTCGACCAACGCGGTGAATCGGATCGCTTTGGGCGCGTGATGCAGCACACTGAATTGCCTTTAGCTGATCAGGTTGCGGGTGTGGCTGACCTGGTCGCTGGCGCTGGCGATGAAGGCATCGCTGCGGTTCGTCTGCGCGGGATCGCATGGGCGCCTGATGAAGCCGCTCGAGCGAGCGACCTTCAGAGGCCTGCAGATCGCGATTTGTACGCATGAAGGTCGTGGCTTTATCGGGGGGAGTCGGAGGCGCACGACTGGTCGATGGACTCGCTTCATCGCTCCCCGCTGATGAGCTTGAGGTCATCGTCAACACCGGAGACGACTTTGGTCATTGCGGTCTGTGGATCTGCCCTGATCTGGACACCGTGATGTATACCCTGTCGGGACGAGCGCCGGTCGAACGCGGCTGGGGCTTGGCTCAAGAAAACTACCGCGCCATGGAGGGGCTCAAGGCCTTGGGCGGGCCCGACTGGTTCGCCTTATCCGATCAGGACTTGTCCACCCACCTGAGGCGGACTCATCGCCTAAATCAGGGTGCGAGCTTAACCACCGTGACCGCCGAGTTGATGCAGGCGCACGGTATCGAGCAGCGCATCCTGCCGATGTGCGATGCGCCCCACCCGACGACCTTACGCTGCGGCGACCAAATGCTCGACTTTCAAGAGTGGTTTGTCGCCCAGCGTGCTCAACCCGATGTCTCTGAGGTCTGCTTCCCCGAAGGCGGGATGGCGTCCAAGCAGGTCATTGAGTCGATCAACGGCGCCGACTTGATTATCGTGACGCCGTCCAACCCTTACCTCTCAGTGGACCCCATGCTGAGCTTGGCTAACCTACGAGCCGCTTTGAACCAACGACGGTGTCCTTGTATTGCGGTGAGCCCCATCGTCGGTGGACGGGCGATCAAAGGGCCCTTAGCGGAGCTGATCTCAAGCTTAGCGAACCGAAAGCCAAGCGCTGGGGCGGTCGTTGAGCACTATGGAGACTTGGTCGATGCGTGGGTGATCGAAGAAGGTGACGCGATCCAAATCAGTGCGCCCGTGCTGTCAACCCAAACGATCATGTCGGATCAAAGCAAACGAAAAATGCTCGCCTGGACTGTACTGGAGTGGTCTGAGACTCTAAGTTCCCGACCATGAACATCCTCCTGCCCATACGCGACCCTCAGTTCGCAAAATCTCGGCTTGGGAAGGATTTGGGCGATCGCGAGCGCGAGCAATTCTATCGTCAAATGGTCGAGCGAACGGTTCGCGTGATTCAAGGCCATGCGTCCGATTTTAGCGCGTGTTTACTCTGCCCTGAGATCGAACAAGAGGCATGGGGTCAACTCGCTAATGTCGTCTGGGTCGATGATCAGCACCCCGGTCATCTGGCTCAAGGAATTACAGAAGCGCTGAGCAACTGGAGCGCACCGGCGATCGTTTTGATGCCGGATTTGCCGCTTCTTAAGGCCAGCGACCTCTCCGCTATACTCAAGCAAACTCAAGACCTCGTGTGGATCCCTGACCGAAGAGGTCGCGGCACCAACGGCATGATCTGGCGAGCGGGGGCGCTGCCTTATCTCGCCTTTGGTCGCCCTGATTCGATGCGGATTCATCTCAACGCAACCCGCGCACCTCGCCTTTATCGCCGAGGTCTCGCTTGGGACGTCGACACCCGGGCAGACTTGGACGCGTTGCCCGAGAACCGATAGCGATAGCGTACGTCCTGGCGCAGTTCGGTAAAACTTCCGTAATCATCACCCCAAGCGACGGAAGGCTCCGCTTTGAGCTGCTGATAAAGGGTGGTTCGTTGCTGCGCAGGCCGATCAACCGAAGCGGCTACGCTCATCAAATCTTCAGGGGTTTGACGCTGACCATGTCCGGACCCTGCCGAGGTCGAAATACTCTCATTGATCAGGGTACCTCCCAAATCATTGGCGCCGCAGTTCAGCAGCTCAGCAGCAAAATCCATCCCCTCTTTGACCCAGCTCACCTGCAGGTTTGGGATGCGGTCGCCCAGGATCAATCGACTCGCCGCATACACCGCGCGGCGCTCATCACGCGATGGACCCGGGCGTGCTCCTCGCTGCGCGGTAAAAAGAGGCGCCTGAGTGTGCACAAAGGCGAGGGGTACAAACTCAGTGAACCCTCCGGTTCGCTCCTGAATTTGGCGCAGGACCAGCAGATGCTGAGCTTGATCGGCAGCGGTTTCAATGTGGCCAAACATCATCGTCGATGTCGTCGGTAAATCAAGCTGATGAGCCGTCTCGATCACCTCAATCCATTGCTTCGTCGTGATCCGTCCGATCGCCAACTGCTTGCGCAGTCGATCGTCGAGAATCTCTGCTGAGGTACCCGGTACGCTGCCCAAACCTGCAGCCTTTAAATCGGTCAGAAACGACCTGATCGACACCTTACTTTGTTTGGCGCCATGCTTGATCTCTTCAGGCGACCAGGCGTGGAGGTGGAGCTCGGGAACCGCTGACTTCACCGCCTCAGTGATCTTGAGATAGACCTTGGTATCGAGGTCGGGGGCTAAGCCTGCCTGGATGCAGATCTCGCTCGCACCCATCGCCTGCGCTTGAACGGCTCGAGCCACAATTTCGTCTATGGGGAGAAAGTACCCGGCGCCGCCGCGCAGGTCGTCAGAGAAGGCGCAGAAGTGACACCGTTTGATGCAAACGTTGGTGAAGTTGATGTTGCGATTGACCACATAAGTGACCGCATCGCCCACCTGTTCAATCCTTTTACGGTTTGCCACTTCAATCATCTGCTCGAGTTGATCCGACCTCGCCGAGAGCAAGGCAGTGGCGGCGGCAGTCGACAGGGGCTGACCTGATTCAGCCAAAGCTAAGGCGAGGTTAAATTTCATGCCGCAGGCACCCTTTGAAGCTCCACGCTGCGAAGCGCATCCATCAAACCCGCATCGATCCAACCGGATTGCTCGACAAATCGATCATAGACCGGAAGGCGCGGCTTGAGTTCGAACCCATGTCGACGACAACGCTGCGCCAACTGCGCCACATGCGGCCACTCATGGTTTGGATTAATGAAGTCAGGCGTGACCGGCGAAATACCGCCAAAGTCATTGATGCCCGCATCGATCAGCGCCTCGATCATCCCGGGTGCCAAATTGGGTGGCGACTGAATGGAGACCTCAACGGGTAGCTTCAATCGAGCGATGCTGATGGTCTCAATCAACATCCGATCACTCGCCCCAAGCGCATCATGCATCAAGGTGCCGCGGTGCGGTCTAAACGGCTGAATGATGACTTCTTGTACGTGACCATGAAGCGCGTGCAGTTCGGCCAAGGTATCGAGCGCTTCTAAACGCTCTTGTTCGGTCTCACCAAAGCCCACCAGAATTCCAGTGGTGAAGGGAATCTTGAGTTCACCGGCTTGAAGAATCATCTGCCGACGAAGCGCCGGGCGCTTATCTGGCGCCTTTGCGTGCGGCATACCTTGGTCGCAGAGCCGGTCCGAGTTGGACTCAAGCATCAAGCCTAAGCTCACGTTACTTTGCCGAAGGCGCTCCATCGACGATGCGCTCAACAAGCCCGCGTTGGTGTGCGCGAGCAACCCCATGTCTTGAGCCTGGCGCGCAATCCAATCCAAGTAGTCAACTGTGCTCGAAAAACCCCATGAACGGAGCTGGCGCTGATAACTGGGAAAGCCCGTCTCGGGGGTATCCCCCAAACAAAGCAACGCTTCGATGCACCCTGATCTGTGGGCGACTCGCAGGATGTTCATGACCTCATCTGGAGACATCGTATGCGCTCCTTCTTGGTGCGGCGAACGCCTAAAGGTGCAGTAACTGCAATGATTTCTGCACAGGTTCGTCACCGGTAAGAAGACCTTCGGGCTGTAGGTTAATACCCGCCCATACATGGCGTCTCGGCGCTGCTGTGCGACCTCAAGGCTGGACTGCATCAAGCGCCTCCTGAACCGTCGCTTTGCCTTGAGTTACCTCGAGCACCAAGAACCCAACACGCCTATTGCGGCGGCGGGCTCGGCGGCTTTTACGACGATCGATCGGCCGCGACCAACCGTAACCCTTAGCCTCTAAGATCTCTGGTTTGATCCCGCGCTCGATCAGTCCTTCGCGCACCTCATCCGCTCGCTTTTGGCTGAGCCTCAAATTGGCTCGCCGGCGACCGCTTTGATCGGTGTGACCCTCAATTCGAAGCTTCATGATCTCAGGGTGGTCTTTGATCAGTTGAGCGATCAAATCGATCGTCTTTTCTGAGCGTTTGGCGATCGCCCAATGATGTTTACGAAAATGGATACGCGCTTTGATTCGATGAGGCTTGAGCCGTTTGCGCTCAAGGACAGCCTTTTCGGGACATCCATCTTCATCATCGACCCCATTTATCGTCTCCGGCTCGTTCGGGCAATCGTCGTCACCGTCGAGCAAGCCGTCCTTATCGTTATCGGGTTCAGGGCAACCGTCGGTATCTTCCCACTTGTCTAAATCCTCTTTGACTTTCGGACACTGATCGTCCGGGTCGAGGATACCATCAAAATCCGCATCGGGCTCGGGGCAGCCGTCTTCATCATCGATGTCGTTAATATTTTCGGGAACCAGCGGGCATTTATCGTCGGCATCCAGGACCGTGTCCTTATCATTGTCAGGGTCCGGGCAGCCGTCTTCATCTTCAAAGGCGTCAAGGTCCTCAGGGTCTTTGGGACAGCGGTCATCGTCGTCTTCAACGCCATCTTGATCCTCATCAGGGTCTGGACACCCATCCAAATCAAGATGACCGTCCTTGTCCTCGGGCTCGTCGATGCAGTCGTCAATGCGGTCTAAAATTCCATCGTTGTCGTTGTCGTCATCAGGGCAACCATCTGCGTCTTCGAAACCGTCCTTATCCTCGCCTTGCATCGGGCATTGGTCCTGTGAGTCGAGCACGCCGTCTTGGTCGTTGTCAGGGTCCGGGCAGCCGTCTTTGTCCTCAAAGCCATCTCGGTCTTCTGGGTCGGTTGGACAGCGGTCGGCGTCGCCGCGCAGGCCGTCGCCATCGAGGTCCGGTGGACGCTTGTAGGTGGTGACGAGGCCAGCCGCTGCAGCCCAGGCGGGCTGCCCCGGGCGACTGCTCAAGGGAACCCATCCCGTGACCGGGACGCGCACAGCGCCAACGCGCAGCTCAAACCCCGCTTGAGCGCCGAACGCCACGGTGGGTGCGCCACCGACCTGCAAGCTCACCTCGGACTGCAGCGCCCAGTCCACGTCTTTGGGCGCAAAACGCAGCGCAGTCGTCAGCCGCATGTGGTCATCAAAAACTGCGGTGTATAAAGTCCGCTGAGGCTCTACTCGGTAGCCAAGCTGGGCGCTGACCTGCAGCGAATCCCCATGCCAGCTGACCAGCGCATCAAGGCCTCCAGCGAAGGCGCCGCGACCGCTAAAGGCTTGGTCATCGCCCGTCGGCAGATCCAAACTGATCAGCGCCCCACCATAAAGTGGTGCGGGTAGCCAAGCAGACCCCAGTCGCAGCCATAAACCTGCGTCCATAGGACCCGAGGTGGGCAGCGAGCCAAAGCCGATCCCCGGATAATGCCCCTCTTGAGCCAGAAGATACGGTAGGGTTCCTCCCAACGCGACACGCCAAGGCAGCTCGACCGACCAACCCGCCATAACCTCGGTTCGAGCGGTGATTAGCTGCCGCTCTTGATCGTCCGAACGATCGGTCAAAAGACGCTGAGCATGCATCAGCCCCAGACCAAAGTTCCAGCGCCACACATCGGTCGGTTTCGCATCGAACGCGGTCAGGAAGGGCGAACTGTCTAAGCGTTGCGGGTTCGAATTAAGGATGATGTTGGCACGGCGAGCGTCTTCATGAGGCACTGCCAAGGCGGGCGCTGAGACCAGCAATGCGCTCAGAACTAGACGCATCGTCGACGACGCCTCATCAGCACCAAAACGAGCCCGAGCAACCAGCCGCTCAAGTCAACCGCTGCACAATGACAACCGCCGGTCAGCTCTCCCGCTAGATACCCCACAAAATCGTCGTTGGGATTGAGCGGGTTCGAGCGGTGCTCGTCGACCTCTAAGCCGTCGGGTGCGCCGCCCCCGTCGGAGTCGGGGTTCAGAGGGTCTGTTCCCGCTTCGTTGACCTCCCGCCCATCGGTTAAGGCATCACCATCCGAGTCAGCATTGAGTCGGTCGGTACCCGCTGCAAGCTCTGCCTCATTGAGCAAACCGTCACCATCAGGGTCAGCGCCGTAGTCATCATTCCCGACCAAAGGGTTGGTCAGGTCATCGAGCTGCTCTTGAGCGTCGCTGCGCCCTCCGCCATCGGTATCAGCGCGTTGCGTTGAGGTCTCATCAGCGTCGAGACAACCGTCAGCGTTGCGATCTTCAAATGCGTCACTGAGTCCATCGCCATCCGTATCTGCTACCAGCGGGTCGCTGCCCTGAGCGCTGGCGCAGCCAGGACTTAAGCGCTCAAACCCATCCAAAACACCGTCGGCGTCACTGTCTGGATCGAGTGGGTTCGTCTCGGTTTCTTCTCGTAAGCCGTTGGCGTTGAGGTCCTCGGCGCCGTCGCTCAAGCCATCTCGGTCGGTGTCCGCAACGAGGGGGTTGGTCAGGGTCGAGACGTCAAGGTCATAGCCCTCGAGTCCCATCTCAACGCCGTCTGCAACGCCATCGCTGTCGCTGTCAGCAACTAAGGGGTTCGTCCCCAAGGCTAACTCGCGTCCATCGCTCAAGCCGTCAGCGTCGCTATCGCTATTCAGAGGGTCCGTCTCACCGGGGCTAACCTGTCCATCCCCGTCGGTGTCCTCATCACCATCGGGTAGGCCATCAGCGTCGCTGTCCGCGCGCAGCGGGTGGGTCTCACTAGGGTCTACAATCCCATTAGCGTTTCGATCCTCTTGACCATCGCTCAGACCGTCACCGTCGGTGTCGGCAAGCGTTGGGTTTGAACCTCCATCGCATCCACCAGGGCCACCATAGCGCCCTTCGCCGCCTACGGACTCGGGCATCTCAAGTCGATCGCTCAAGCCATCATGGTCCGAATCGATCGAACATAAACTCGTCGGCGCAGCGATACCTGCACAACGAAAGACAGCTTCCACTCGATTGGAAAGCCCATCGTTGTCGGCGTCGGCCTCAGCATCCTCTGAGATCAGCGGACTAAGTGGCGTCTCGACACAGTTAAGATCTCTGGCTGAGGCAAGCTCCGCTGCGTCGCTAATTTGATCCCTATCGCTGTCAGCAGATGCTGCATCGGTTTCTCCTAAATCAGGGTCCCAACGACCGTTATGATTGGTATCTTCAGCTCCGTCAGCGAGCCCGTCACCGTCACTTTCTGCCTCAAAGGGATCGGTCGTTTTAAGACCTTGGTCTGCGTCAGCGACGAAAACCGACAAGTCAGTGTCTTGATGATGACTCGGCAACGTTGAGCGCTGTGGCTCGACCAAACCAAGTTCCGTCCCATCGAGAATGCCATCTTCGTCAAGATCAGCGATCACAGGGTTCATTTCCTGGCGGATCTCGTACCCGTCGAGCAACCCGTCATCATCAGTGTCTGCATCGAGCACGTTAGAGATGCTGAAATCGTTGAGACGCAGAACTTCTTGGCTGTCGCTCAAGCCGTCACCATCGGTGTCGGTAAGGAAGGGGTCCGAGCGAGTGATCTCAAGCTCATAACGATCCGTGAGACGGTCCGCATCCGAGTCCTCTAGATGATCTAAAGGGTCATTTGGCGCCGTTTGGTCTGCGAACTCGACCACATCCCAGATTCCGTCGCCGTCGGTGTCCGAAGAGCATGGCGAAGTCAAAGAGCCATCAGCCACCTCAACGGCATCCCCCAAAGCGTCCCAGTCGGAGTCTGAAACTCGTGGTCGAATGCACCAAAAGCCGGGCCTCAGACGGAGCTGCACTTCATAGCCGTCAGTTAGACCATCACCGTCGGTATCTGGGTTAAACGGATCGGTCTCTAAACGCCGTTCACTCCCATCACTCAGGCCGTCGTCATCACAATCAGGATCCGAGGGGTCGGTCTCACCGGCGTTGACATCAAATCGCCCATCTCCATTCAGATCCTCTTCACCATCTCGCAAACCATCACCGTCAGAGTCCGGGTTCCAAGGGTCGGTGCCGAGTGAGCCCTCATTGTAATCGCTCACCCCATCCTCATCGGTGTCGAGCAGGTCATCTTCAGGCTGGGTCGGATCCGTTTGATCCACGAACACCTCAACCCCATCTAAGACGCCGCCTAGATCGGAATCCGGATTGAGTGGATCCGTTCCTCGCTCGAGCTCGGCGCCGTCGTTGAGCTCGTCTTGATCGCTATCGGCTTCTACCGGACTGGTCCCGGCAACCGCCTCAGCATCGTCACGTAAACCGTCGTTGTCGGTGTCGGCTTGCGCAGGATCAGTCGCGGGGTTGCTCTGAACCTCCGCTCCATCGGTCAGCGTATCGCCATCCGAATCTGGGTTGGTCGGGTCGGTCCCTGCGGCAAACTCTTCCGCATTGCTTAAACCATCGCCATCCGCGTCACCGGTCCCTAGTTGGGCATTGAGTCCGCCAAAGAAACGAAGCTCCCAAATGTCGTCAAGACCGTCAGCGTCACGATCAAGCGCTAAAGCCGGCACGCCAAGAAGCAACAAAGCACAGCCGACTACGCGTGCATTTTGTCTCATGAGAACCACTCCTTGGAGCGCCAACTTTGCGCTGCTCGGCGGCCGCTGACAACACCCGTTTGAACGACCCCTGCTTTACAAGCAGGAGATCTTAAACCAAACCCTGCCTACTAAGGAGTACCCTATGCGCTGGCTTTCGATCGTGTGCATTCTGGTTGCTACTGGCTGTACGAGCAAAGACCAAAGCACTCCAAGTGCTGCTCAAGCCGAACCTCAAGCCGCTCCACAGGCTAAACCCGTCCTTACCGTCTACTCAGGGCGCAGCGCGCTTTTAGTCGAACCCTTGCTTAATAAGTTCGCTGAAAAACGCGGCGTTGAGCTGAAGCTTCGTTTTGACAAAAGCACGGAAAAACTCGCCAATCGCCTAGCTATGGAAGGCGATAAAAGTCCTGCGGATGTGTTCTTCGCCCAAGCCGTCGGTTACCTGTCGCTGCTGGGCGAAAAAGGCTTGATGCACGCGCTGCCCAAGAGACTCACTGAAAAGGTGCCTAATGCGTACCGAAGTGCGTCTGATTATTGGGTAGGCACCTCAGGTAGGCTGAGGGTCATGGTCTACAGCCCTGAGCGAGTTAAGAACCCTCCAAAAACCTTAGCTGAGCTGGCTGACCCTCGGTTTAAAGGACGCGTCGGATGGGCGCCTGGAAACGCCAGCTTGCATGCTCATGTTGCAGCGCTTCAAAAGCACTGGGGTGCCGACAAGACAAGCGCTTGGCTCAAGGCGATGCAAGACAACCAACCGGTCGTGTACCCAAAGAACTCCCCGCAGGTGCGCGCAGTGTCTTCGGGTGAGATCGACATCGGCTGGGTCAATCATTACTACCTGCACAAAATTCGCGCTCAAGACACCTCGCTCAAAGCGGCGAACGCAAGCTTCAGCGCAGGCGACGCAGGGAACCTGGTGATGCTGGCAGGCATCGGCATTCCAAAAGGGGCGAAGAATCGACAGATTGCAGAAGAGCTCATCGATTTTATTTTGAGCGATGAGGGGCAAAATTACTTCGCCCAAAAAGCCTACGAATACCCAGCTAAATCAGGAATTAAGCTGCACCCTGAGGTGGCTCCACTGGGCAATAACTTGCTCCAGTTACCGCAGGCAGCTCAGACCGATATGGCGGGAAGCCTTGCTCTCTTGCGAGCGCTTCGCATTCAGTAGGGCATGAAGACGCCTTCCCCAGCGCTACCGCTCAGCCTCGCTGCCAAACTCGGGCTGCTTGGAACCGCTGCTTTGGTCGGGCTTCCCATCCTCGGGCTTGGGCTAGCCTGGGCTTATCCGGTCGGTCTGATCGATGCGCCTCCGATTCATACCGATCGCCTAGTTGAGGCGACGTCCAATACGGTGCTTTTGGCGCTGTTGGTGACGGTTTTTGCGGTGGTCTTGGGCTCATTCTTTGCCTGGATTCAAGTCCGCTGGATCTTTCCGGGCTCGTCGCTGCTGACTCGGCTTACAGTGCTTCCCTTGGTGCTCCCCAGCTTCTTGCTCGCAGCGACGCTTCGCGAAGGGCTCGCGCCGCTCGGCTCGCTCGGCGAATTGCTCGGTCGACAGGAACGCTTTGACGGTTTTGGGGCGACGGTCTTTGTGCTGGTGCTTAGCTGTACGCCCTATGTGCAACTGGTGGTGAGCGCAGCGCTTAAACGCTTACCTCGTCACACCGAAGAGGCTGCTCAGAGCTTAGGCGCTAGCCCCATTCGAATCGTTCGAGAGATCGTCTTACCTGCGTTACGACCTGCGCTCGGCTTTGCGGCGCTTTTGGTCCTGGTGTACGCCGCCGCTGATTTTGGCGCCGTGGCGGTCATGGACACTCAGGTGCTTACCTATGAGCTCTATCAATTTGCGGGCAGAGGCGGAGTCCAGGCGCCTCTGATCGGCGGGCTGCTGATTGTAGCGATCAGCCCTTTGGTGATCTTAGGTAGGCGGCTCGGTGGCGATTATGGATCATCCGAACTCAGCTACGTCCGAAGCGGTCACATGGCGGGACGAAGACCCGCCTTATGGGTCAAAATTATAGGCACAGCGCTGCTGGGCATCTATCTGATCTTTGGTTTGGTCCTACCTTTAATGCTGATCACTCGCTGGGGCTTACTGATACCCGCTCAAGGACCGCTCATCGGACCTCTGGTCACGACCGCAGTAGTCGGAGTTACCGCCGGCCTTGCGACCTTAGTGCTGGGCGGTTTCCCAGCCGCACTGGTCGCCAAAAGCAAAGGCAAACGAGGCGCCTTGGAGACGCTCACCTTTGTAGCGAGCGGCGTCCCGGGCGTCATGATCGGCTTTGGCTTGCTGCAGCTCGCCCTGCGCGTCCCCCAAGGGAGTCTAAGAAGCTTCGTTGAAGGGGGCGCCATTCTTCTCCTAGGGCTCGCCCTGCGCTTCGCCAGTCACAGCTACGCTGCGCTCAAGCCTGCGCTGCTGACACAAAACCAACAGAGCGTAGAGGCAGCCCGTCTACTCGGCGCCAGCCGATGGCGAGTCTGGCACCGAGTCCGAGGCCCTCATTTAGCGCCAGCGTTGGCTTCGGGCTTCCTGCTCAGCTTTGTCGCTGTGGTTAAGGAACTCCCGATCACGCTGATGCTCATTCCAGCGGGTCACACCACACTAGCCACCCGAATATTCGACGCCCACGAAGACGCTCACCTCGGCGATCTCGGCGTCGCAGCGCTCAGTCTCTTAGGAATGGTCCTTGTCGCGCAGGCGCTTCTGTGGCGATGGAGTCGTCATGAGCGCTAACGTTTTAAGCCTTGATGCTGTGCAGCTAGCTTACGGTGACACCGTCGTCACCGAGGGTATCGATTTGACGATTCAAGCCGGTGAATGGGTCTCGATCTTAGGTCCATCTGGCTGCGGGAAGAGCTCGATCCTGCGCTCTGTTGCAGGGTTTATGGAACCGAGCGGTGGGTCGATCGAACTCTTTGGAGCGCCGGCGACGGCGCCGCCTGAGCGGCGAGGCGTGGGCATGGTGTTTCAAGACTTTGCTCTGTTTAATCACCTCTCGGTTCGTGACAACATCGGCTTTGGGCTCAGAGGCGCTGCAGACGCTGAGGTGCGCGTCAACGAGCTGCTCAAACGCTGCGAACTTACCGATTTAGCCGATCGCTTGCCCGCTCATCTCAGCGGAGGCCAACAACAACGTGTCGGTCTCGCTCGAGCCTTGGCTCCGCGCCCTAAGCTGCTCTTGCTCGATGAGCCTTTCGCCAACCTCGACGCTGACCTACGAGGCGAGCTTGGCTCGTGGTGCGCCCAGCAGATCCAGTCAGAAGGAGCTGCCGCCTTGTTGGTCACGCACGACCGACGCGAGGCGATGGCGCTGAGCGACCGCATTGCGATCGTCGATGGCAGCCCAGGCAGACTGCTTCAAGTCGATCAAACTCAGGCGCTCTATCAACAACCCAACCATCAAGCGGTTGCCCGCATGACCGGAGAAGCGCTCTTGGTCCCGGCTCGCGCCGCAGATCAGCGCGCTCGGTCGGCGTTTGGTGATCATGATGTGCTCGCTAAGGTCGACGGTTCAGTCACCTTGGTGATCCGCCCAGAACACATGGACTTAGTCCCTGATGAAAACGGTCCGCTGGTGGTTGATCACAGCTACTTTGACGCGCAGCAATGGATGCATCGTCTGCGTTATAATGGGCAAACCGTTACCGTCGCTCAAAACCTGCGACTCAACGCCAATCGACTAAGCCTGAGTACGCAGGCGCCGATTTGGGCGATTGCTCGCTAGCGTAAGATATCTCTATAGGGCGCCTCTCGGATGCGCCGCTCCTAATCCGACCTCAAGCCTTGTTGATGACCGCCAACAATTGCCGCGACAACCGACGGGTCGGCTAGCGTCGAGACGTCACCTAAATCCTCGTAGTTACCCTGTGCGACCGCACGCAAAATACGACGCATGATCTTTCCAGATCGAGTTTTGGGAAGCCCGGGGACTAGCTGGAGCGCATCCGGTGTCGCAATCGGACCAATCGCCTTTCGAACAGCCGCTTTGAGTGCATTGACAATCGAATCATCAACGCCATCAACGCACTGAACATAGGCGTAAATACCCGTGCCTTTAATCGCATGAGGAAAGCCAACAACAGCAGCTTCGGCGACCGCGTCATGAGCGACCAAGGCGCTCTCAACTTCAGCCGTTCCCAAGCGATGCCCCGAGACGTTGATCACGTCATCAACTCGACCCGTAATCCAATAATAACCATCCTCATCACGACGACAGCCGTCGCCGGTGAAATAGCGCCCTGGAAAGCGGCTAAAGTAGACCGAGCGAAAGCGTTCGTGGTCACCGTAGATCGTTCGAGCTTGACCCGGCCATGAACGCCTCAGGCACAGATTACCGCTCTGGTCATTGCCGACAAGTTCGTTCCCCGCATCGTCCACCAACATGGGTTCGATACCAAACAGTGGCAGCGTGGCGCTGCCTGGCTTGGTCGGCGTCGCTCCGGGCAAAGGGCTGATCAGGATTCCGCCTGTTTCGGTCTGCCACCAGGTATCAACAACGGCGCATTGTCCCGAGCCGACGACGTCATGGTACCATTCCCAAACTTCGGGGTTAATTGGCTCGCCAACCGTTCCAAGCACCCGAAGCGAACTTCGGTCATGAGCCAAGACGGGCTCATCACCTTCTCGAGCGATCGCCCGAATCGCAGTCGGTGCGGTGTAGAAACTGTTGACGCCCAGATCCTCTACAACGCGCCAATAGCGACTGGCATCTGGGTAGAGAGGCGTGGACTCAAACATGACGGTCGTTGCGCCGTTCGAGAGTGGACCGTAAACGATATAGCTGTGTCCGGTGACCCAACCGATATCGGCGGCGCAAAAGTACACGTCGTCCGGTTTGAGATCAAAGACCAGCTCATGGGTGAACCCCGCGTAGAGCATATACCCTGCGGTGGTATGCAAGACCCCCTTAGGCCGCCCAGTCGAGCCCGAGGTGTAGAGGATAAACAAGGGGTCCTCGGCGTTCATGACCTCTGGCGCGCACTCCAGCGAGGCCGCTTCGATCAAGGGAGCGAGCCAATGATCACGCCCATCGGTCATGGCGACTGGCGCGCCGGTTCGCTTGACCACTAAGACCGAGCGCACACAGTCGCATTCGGCGACCGCTTCGTCCGTGGTGTCTTTGAGCGGCACCACGCGCCCTCCACGCAATCCCTGATCCGCGGTGATCACCAGCTCACACTGGGCATCGAGAATTCGGTCGCGCAGCGCCGCCGCCGAAAACCCGGCAAAGACGATCGAATGAATGGCGCCCAAACGAGCGCAAGCGAGCATGGCGACGGCCAGCTCAGGTACCATCGGTAAGTACAGACAGACCCGGTCACCCCGCCCAACACCGTGAGCGCGCAAAACATTCGCCATACGCCCGACACGCTCATGCAGCTGCGCGTAGGTAATATGCTCGTACTCACCGACTTCATCCTTAGCCCAAATGATGGCCGTTTTGTCAGGATCCGCTTTGAGGTGTCGGTCAACGCACTGAACGGAGGCGTTGAGTTGCCCGTCAGCGAACCAGGTAAAGTCAAGCTCCTCATAACCACCGGCGAGACCTTCGGTGGGCTCTTTCGACCAATCCAATCGCTGCTTCGCCAGGGCTAACCAAAACGCTTGAGGGTCTGTTTTCGACTGGCTGTAAAGATCTTGATAAGCCTCTAGATTACAGATCTTAGCGTCTGCTGAAATTCGCGGTTTGACGTCGTACACGATCGCGCCTCCTTGGTTCTCGACGAGACCAGGCCGGCTCTATGCACGTCAAGTCGTTCGCAGCGAGTATTCGGGCGTCGAAATGCTTGGGTTTGGTCCCAACGGACTGAGACCATCAAACGACTGCGCTCGTTATTTTGACAAGCGCTAACTTACGACGGCCTAATTGGCGTGGAGGACTCTTGAACCAAAGGCAAATGCTTCAATCCACGGGAATGAGCATCCGCTCCCATGGGCGGCGCAGTTTGGAGCTTAAAGTCGAGCATCAGCTCGGCTCTAAAAAAGAGTCTTGGTACCGCACGAGGGTGATCTTTTTCTTTCCTCGCAGTTTGGTCATGACCGAAGAACGAGTCAGCCGCATCCGCTGGTACGCAAACCTCCAAGCCTACCTAAGGCTGCATCCCCCTGCGACTAGTCTTTATGATCTCGCCAAAGCGCAACTCGATCATGACCCTGAAGAAGCCATCAAGCGAGGTGTCATCGAAGGTCGAAGAGCCAGCAAAAAGCTGCGCCGTATGCATCGACTCCATGCCCAGAAGATGCGTGATGCGATGAGGCTTCGGCGAGAGCAAGTCATCAGCGATATCCAATCACTCGGCGATGACGCTGCGCTTGAATCCATCAACGAGTTTGCGCGCGAGCTCGTCTCAGCTCGTCAAAAGATCCAAACCCCTGCCAAAGAGCTGGGCTTAAATCCGGACAGTAAGCTCGGTCGATTGATCCAGCGCTGCGATGAATGGACGAGCCTCGAGGCTTCGGCGCAGATTCTGCAAGTGATGTACGCAACTCAAACCGCTGGGATGGTGATTCCCCAAGCCTGCCATCATCTCTTAGATGCTGAAGACGGCTGGCGCTCAAGCATGGGCTATCCAAGCCAATCTCTGGACAAGGCGTGGAAGGGCAGTGATCTCTTGATGCGCATGAGTCGGCTCAAAAAGATGGTCGGTAGTGCCCTTTATTTAGAGTTGAGCACAGAAGCTCCGAGCCACCGCGTTCGTGACATAGCGTTCGCCATCGCGGCGTCGGTTGCGATGCTCTGGGCGGTGGGCATGCAGCTCGTGACCTGGTGGTTTGTAGGTAACCCAACCAGCCCAGACGCTGCGCCGAGTACGATCGCAGCCTTCACGCTGACCGCAGTGCTCGCCTACGCGATGAAGGATAAGATCAAAGAGGGCTTGCGGGGGTGGTTCACGACCCGGATTCCAAGCTGGCTTTTTGATCGCAAACAAGTCGGGCTTGATGATGACGATGAGGAGCTCGCGGCAGCTCAAGAATCGACGCGCTTTGTCCGGCTCAAAGAACTCAGCGCTGCGGACCAGCGCTGGTATCAGGACTCCAAGCCCCTCGAGTTACCCGTCGATACTCTGGTCTATGAGCGCCTGACGACCTTGAAAGGTGATCGTCTTCGAGAGGGTCAACCCGATATGGCGGGGCTAACCGAGATCGTTCGGTTCGCGCTGCGTCCCTGGCTGACCCACATGGACAACCTAAGGCAGCCGATGTGGAATCGAAACGATGAAGGAGCGATTGAGCAGAGCAAGAGCGTGCGCATGTACCCTATCGTCATGCTCGTGGAGCTCAACCGACCCCAGAAGAAGGTCAAAGCGAGTCATCGTATCTACATCTCGCAACGAGGGCTCGAGCGAATTGATCTGATCTCAGAGCACTAGGGTTAGCGCCTAGTTGGGCAACCCAGCGCAGTGTGTTGAGCGTCAGCGGACCGGGCGAACTTGACCTGATTCGATTAAGTCATCGAGCGCACTCGACGATTCATTCCACCAAGATGCCGCAGCCTCAACGCCCAACTTCCAAGCGACAAAGGCTGTCGCCAACTGACGAATCGACGCCTGAACGGACTCACCGCCCGAGCCGCCGCAGGTCGCTGTGCATAAGAAATTGGTCGGCGCCTCAAAGTCACAGTGAGTTGCTCCCGCAACGCTGAGCATCTGCGCATTACCTTGTCGATACACGTCCACGCCGCTGTTGTTCGAGTTGCACTGCGACGGGTCGCCGATCAAACCTGCCAGCATGCCATCAAGTTCGGTCGCATCAGCGCTCAGGTCACCCTCGTTTGGAGCCACAGGGTCCAAGCCCAAAACAGCGACGGTTGAATCGCTCCGTGAGCCAGCAACTAAAGCCGCCATACTGCCTGCGCTGTGACCTACAATCACAACCGGCTCATCGCCGATGTTTTGAATTAAGGTGTCAATGGCTTCGCCGCCAGCGACCGGGTCCACGCCGCTGATCGATGCGTGGCATAAATCGGAAACGACCGTCTCAATACCGTGCGACGCCAAATGCTCACCCCACCCCAGGAACTGTGCCCTGCCTCGAGAAAAACCATGAAGCACCAGCGCATAACCATCGGCGATTGGCGTCGTCGGCGTGAAGCGGACTGCGGTCATCGTGCAGCGCTGAGTCGCCTGAACTCGAAGCTCTTCACGCTGGACATCAATCTGCCCACGCTCGCGGTACTCTGGCGCGTCGTTCTCTGGGGCAACACCAGCATCAGCTGGAGAGGGAGCTCCGACGTCGGCGACAGGTTCCGAGCCAGAATCGGGCGCAGGGGCTCCAGCGTCTGGAGCCTGTGACCCAGTGTCCGAAGACGAGCCGGTATCGCTCGCGGGCGGT
Source organism: Myxococcota bacterium (assembly GCA_040260805.1). Lineage (GTDB taxonomy): Bacteria > Myxococcota > UBA4151 > UBA4151 > UBA4151 > CACGMS01. The sequence goes on from JBDQPD010000024.1 coordinate 20,939, forward strand.
ACGCCCGAGTCAAGAGGCTCGACCGCTGATGTTCCGGCGTCGACAGAGCCGGGCAAACGCTGCGTATCCGTGTCGGTCTGGGGTCCGCAGCCAGCGGCGACCAACACCCAAAGAACTAACCCAAAACGCATAGCGCCTCCTGTCAATAATCTACCCATAAGAAGATTATAAACTTTTGACCATCGGTCAGGTAGCGGAGTCACCGAAAAAGAGCTTCTGACTCAGCGCAATGGACTGGCCTGAATCGCCCCATAAACTCGAGCCAAGCGGTCCGGTAGCTTGTCGAAGCAGGGCGTTGCTGCTGATCATCAGCAAGGCTGCGCGCAGATCAAGGCCGGGTCGCACGATGCCCGTCCCTTCCGTCGCTACCCACTGCTCAACCGTCGTGATTAAGGGATCTAAGAAGCCTAGAATCCGCGCTCGCATCGTGCCGCGGTCATCGATCAGGTCACGGACTACGATCGCTGCGAACGTCGGTCGCTCTTCCAAAAAATCAACGTAGGCTTGGGTCATACCCATCAAGCGCTCAGCGAAGGGTGCGTGGGGTAGGAAGCTCGGCGCCAAGGCGGTGGCTAGATCGTCAAATAATGCCTCTTGAACCGCTCGGTATAAAACCTCTTTGCTTTTGAAATGGTACAAGAGCGAGGCTCTACGAATTCCGGCTTGAGCGCCGATATCGGCGAGCGAAGCCGAGGTGTAACCGTGCTGACCAAACTGCGCTTCGGCAGCCGTTAGGATCCGCTCCTTGGTCGGCGTCTTGATCGCATCGTTACGGGGTCGAGCCATCGCACCCTCCTCGCTCTTATCTCCTGCCTAGTAGATAGAATAGCGATCGAGCGAAAGCGTTGAGTGGCGATCGCTAGAAATAAAAGGCTGCCTGAACAAAGGCGGAGAAGGGTACGGAGCCATACTCACTTCGAAGCTCCAGCGCCGGATCACCAGAGACCGAAACGCTCAACTTCGGGCGCGCTCCAAGCCCTACTAAACATCCGACACTGGCTGATGCATTGTTGGCGACGTTCCAGTTTAAGCTGGGCATCAAAAGGACACTTGGATCCATCAAGTTGCTGAGCACGGCTCCACTCAAAGCGAGCAGTGGCGTCAACTCATAGCTCCCGATCAGCGCCGCATAGAAACGACCAAGCTGAGTCAACTCACCGCGCTGATAACGAAGACCGCTCGCCTGCTCGAGATAGTCCACTGGCTCCTGAGCACCCAGCGATTGGGCGTAGGCTTCTAGCGTCAAAAATGTCTTGGCTGTGGGTTTGTATTGAGCGCCGAGTACCACGCGACCAAAAGGGTCATCGCTCAAGGTGATGTTCAGGTCGCCGTAGACGCCGACTGCGCCGCCGTTATAAAAGACGGAGGTGCCCAAGACGGGCTCGTCAAAGAGCAGCCCAGCAAAACCCTCAAACTCCCAGTTGTCGCCCACGCTCCCCTTGGCGTTGGCGACCAAGGTCGCATCCTTGAGCTGCCAGTCATCATAATCCTCGCCGGGTCGGTTGAGGTAAGCGCCAAGCAGCGTAAACCGCCCCGACATGCCCTGAAAAATATCCGCACGAAAGGCGTCAACTCCGGGCTTGAAGCTGCTGTCGAGGGTCGTCGGCGAGAAGGGGGCGACCAAATCAAGGGGCGTGAATAGGCGCCCTTTACCAAAGGTCACCGGCTGACGACCTATTGTCAGCCGAAGGCGTTTAACATCCCATCGAGCGGTGGCGCGATCGAGCCGCGCTGTGAGCTGCAATCCAGGGTCATCGATCAAGTCGTTGGTCAAGGGCAGCAGCTCGCCCCCGCTGCGAGACACGCCCGTGCTCAACCCGGTTGCCGTCGCGCCTTGCGATAAGGTGATCGTTGGGTGGAGCTCAAAGCGTAGCTTGCGCTTGGGGCGCCAGAGCAGCTTGAGCCGACTGTCAACGACTGAGGAGCCGCTCGCGCTCAGCGCTCCGCTCGGTAGACTTTCGCCTTCAGGCTCAACCGGAAAAGTGCTGATCGAGAACAATTTAAGGTGACCGGTCAGATCAAGCGCTGAGCGCGCCTCGGCCCTTTGAGGGACCAAGAGCAGGGCGAGCAGCCATGGGCAAGCTCGAAGCATCACCTAGCGGCGCTCATCGCTTTCGATGTCGCCATCGCGCATCCGCACCACCCGGCGAGCGACCTTGATGACCTCTGGGTCGTGGGTCGAGAACAAGAAGGTCACACCCTCTTCTTCATTCATTCGCCGCATCAAGCTGATCAAATCCTGCTTGGTCTCAGAGTCCAAGTTCGCGGTCGGTTCATCGGCGAGAACGATGCTTGGCTTGGTCGCTATGGCGCGAGCGACCGCCACCCGCTGCTGCTGACCGCCCGACAGCTCTGATGGGCGCCGGTCTTCCATCCCTGCCAAACCGACAGCGGCTAGAATCTCGATCGCCCGAGCGCGCCGCTCCTCGGCGCCGACGCCTTGCAGCAATAGCACGAACTCGGTGTTCTCGCGTGCGGTGAGCACCGGGATGAGATTGTACGACTGAAAGATAAAGCCGACGTGGTCACGGCGCAGGTCGCTCCGCTGCGCCTTGCTCATCGAGCTGACCTCTTCGCCGGAGACCGTCACGCTGCCTTCGGTCGGGGTATCGAGACCGCCAATCAGGTTCAAAAGCGTGGTCTTACCCGATCCCGAAGGACCCATAATAGCGGTGAACTCACCCTTCTGAAGGTTGAGATCTAGCCCCCTCAACGCTTTCACCAGGTGCTCGCCGTCTTGGTAATGCCTCGAGGCGTTTTTGATCGATACAATCGTCATGGTTAACTCCTGAAATCAGCCTGCACGCAGCGAATCGACAGCTTCGAGTCGCCCGGCTCTAAACGCCGGCCACAAGGCGGCAAGGACAGCAAAACAAAGGTGAGCGGCGGTCCAGACGACCGTGTGGGACCACGAATAGATGCCTTTGATGTGGGTATCGAGCGCCACCCCGCTGACTGGCGTGGCATCTTGCATCATCGAATAATCAAAACCGTACTCAACCAAGGGGAACGAAACCGCTAAGCCCAAGACTAAACCGAGCACCGCGCCAAAGACCCCGAGCAAGAGCCCTTCGGCCATCAACAACTTCGTCAAACCGCTCGGCCGCATCCCCAAGGCTTGCAACATGCCCATCTCGCGGGTGCGCTGAAACAGGCTCATCAGCAGGACATTAAGAATACCGATGGTCGACAAAATAGCCAGGAAGCCGAGCGTGACTGCGTTGCTGACTCGGTCGAGCTTACGTGTGTTGTAAAGGGTCGGCAGCGCCTCTTCCCAAGGCAAGACCTCAAAGCCCTCACCCGCAGCCGTTGCCACCGAACCCAGCAAGCTGGCAGGCGCCTCGAACTCGGGGACCTGAACAGCGACCTGAGTAGCTGGGTCGGTCACGTCCGGGATGAGATTTTGGACCGCCGAGAGCGTCGCCAAAACAAAGAACGCATCCATCGCCGCCGAACCCACCTCAAAGGTGCCAGCGACCCGGAAAGGAAAGCCTTGCAGCTCGCCTTTACGGCTGGAGGTCACGACCACCTTATCGCCAATGCTCACCTGAAGACGCTTGGCTAGAGTGACACCGATGATCACCTCACCGTCAGAGTCCGCCTTGAGCCACTCGCCCTCTTTGAGTTTGTCCGGGATCTGGCTGACCGCCTTTTCAGCTTCGGGCTCGACGCCATTGAGCGCTACAGCGACCGAGTTGTTCGGCGACGCGATCATTCCCCCCACAAAGATACGCCGTATCACGGCGGTCCCCGGATTAGCCGATGCGATCGCACCCGCTAAAGCCGCGGAGTCGGGGATCAACAGCTCAGGGTCTTTGGATTTTTGAAAGCCTAAGGGCTGAACCACGACATGACCGGCGGCCGCACGAACCGTATCGCGCACCACGTTAACCCAAGCCCCTTCTTGGAAGTTGGTCGTGGCGATCAAAATCATCAGACTTCCACCGACGGCGCCAGCAGCTAAGAAGCTCTGCACAGGACGACGGATCAAATTTCGAAACGCTAATCGAAAGATCATGATCTACTCCTGCGCCAGAGCGACAACAGGGTCTAAGCGCGACGCGCGGAGCGCCGGCCAGATCCCGCCGAGCAACGCGGTGATCATCACCGCCACCAAAGGCAAGACGAGCGCGCCAGGATCGAGCGATCCGTAGACCACAGGGTCAAGAGTCACCCCGTTAAAGACAAAGCCTTTGCCATCCTCGACCTCGAGCGGAAACCCGATGTGCACCATGCCCATATGGGCGCACCACCCAAGCGCTAACCCAAAGAGACACGACACCAAGCCAAGCAGTCCAGACTCGAGCAAAATCATCTGAATAATTTGGGGAGGCTGCAACCCCAGTGAGATCAATAAACCAAACTCACGGGTGCGCTCATAAACGGACATGAGCAAGGTGTTGATGATCATAAAGCCTGTCAGGAACATGATGATGCCGATCATAATCAAGCTCGACGCCGAGATCATCCCCTCCATCTGAACCAGATCCGGTGCGATCTCAGACCATGAGCGCACCGACAGGTCCTTCCATTGGCTCGCTAATTCGGCTTTGGTCTTCTCGATACGGCTAAAATCCTGGGTCACGACGACCACCTCATGCACACCGCCATCGAGCACCAAGAGCTCTTGAGCGGTGGCTAAAGGCAGCACAGCCCCGCCATCGACGGCCACGTTACCGGTCGAGTAAATACCCACCACCGGATAGACTTGATTGGCGATGCTGCCATCAAGCGCTGAACCCACGACCAAGAGCTTACCGCCCACTTTAATGTTGGTCTTGTCTGCGAGCTCGCGCCCGATCACCGCTTGACCAGGCGCTTTGAGCCAGGTCCCGTCTTCGATCCGTTGATCAAACTCGGTCATCTTCGCTTCGGCGGCGATGTCCACCCCGATCAGTTTACCGGGCGCCGCTTTGTCATCGTCCCCCGCAAACATGGCGTAAGCCTGAACCCGCGGTGCGACCGTCTTGACCTGTGTGTTTTGACCGAGCGCCTCGATGATGGACTGCGCCTTGGGCACCACATCGTAAGGGTTCTGCGTCTCGGGATAGTCTTGGTGATTGATCTGAATATGACCGATGTTGCGATCGGCCGTTGCGCCGCGCATCACCTTCATGAAGCCGCCCATATAAGACGCCATCCAGATACAAAACGCGACGCCTAGACCCATGGTCAATGCGGTCAAAACGGTCCGGCGCTTGTTGCGCCAAAGATTTCGCCAAGCGATCTGCGTTAACATCAGTCTCTCAAGGATTGCAGGCTAAACAGGCTGTCTTCAAGCGCCATGCCGAGCTTGAGACTCTCGATCAGAATCTCGGTATACTCGCCCGGCTTATCGTGCGGTACAAAGCGCATCCGGTGCGGTACCTTCTTACCGCCAACCTCTTTGAGGTCGGAGTAGGTCATGGTGCGCACCTTGACCTTCTTTTCGGAATAATAAACCTGCTCCACGGGGACGCCACCATCGGTCACCGTGACGTCGACATACCCCCACACGACAGGCGTCTTCGGTTTAGGCGTGCACCGAATCGTCTTTTGACCGGCCGTGGCAGCGCCAGGCGCTAAGCTGTAGGTGTAATCATCCGACAGGCGAGTTCCTTGAACCAAGTCGTCGTTGGTGATGTGGCTGCCCATATACGATCCGCTCATCATCGCGCTCGGCACGCGCATCGTTCGGTCGGTATTGGGCAGGTAGTTCCAGAGCTTGTCTTTGACCTTGAGTGTCGCCATGCCGCGATCCTTAGCCGGCTCTAAGAAGCGCGTCAGGCTGTACTCAGTCCCCTTGGACCAGCCCTCCATCTTCATGCTGCGCTCGTAGCGTTTGGTTTTCACGCTCATCCGCATAACGCTGTGGCTCGACTCGCCGCGATTGCTCTCGTCGACTTTGACCAAAAGAGCCTTGAGTTGGGCCTCACTCGGCCCTTCGGCTTGAACCGGTGGAGCAGCCACAAAGAAGACATTGAGCGCCAGGCAGAGCATCGGTTACAACTCCTTTAATTCACATCCAAACCATCGAATGCGTCAGTCTTTTCGCCTAACCGCATGCGTCCATCAAGTGGCTTTAATCAACTCGATCACAGCCGATCGGTTTTGGATACCCTATCAGACGAGCAGAAGCGGCCTTTGAGCTTGAGTGAAACAGCGCTTGCGCCCGGGCGCTTCCCGCGCGACGGGCGCATCCTGAAATCCGAGGCTCGTGCCTGGATAAAGCACCCACCGACCCAGCGCATGGGTTGAGGCAACGGAAAGTGAGTCAGGCTGTGTTCACCATCCTGCGTCAGGCTGATCTGTACGCCCCAGAGTCAGTGGGCCGGCGCGATCTCCTCATCTGTGCGGGGAAGATCGTTGATATAGCCCCTGAACTACCGAGTATCACCGATGGTTTTGCTGTCGAAGAGGTCGACCTTTCGGGGCACCGAGTGGTCCCTGGCTTGGTCGACTGTCATGTTCACGTTACCGGCGGCGGCGGTGAAGACGGACCTGCATCTCGTGTCCCTCCGCTCGCTTTGAGCAAACTGACTCAAGCGGGCGTGACCTCATGCATCGGCGTTTTAGGGACTGATGGCTCCACTCGAACGATGCGCGAGCTGGTAGCCACCACCTTAGGTTTACGAGCTCAAGGCATCTCGGCTTGGTGCTATACCGGGAGCTATCAATACCCGCCGTTGAGCCTGACGGGTTCGGTCCGTGACGATATCGTTTATGTGGACCCGATCATTGCCGTCGGCGAGCTTGCGATCAGCGACCATCGCTCGTCGCAAGTGACCTTTGATGAGTTCCTGCGCGTCGTCTCTGACGCCTACGTGGCGGGAATGATCGCTGGTAAATCGGGTCACACGCATTTGCATCTAGGCGACGGATCACGAGGGCTTGATCTGATCAGGCGTGCGCTGGATGAAACGGAGCTTCCCGCGCGCATTTTCCATCCGACGCATGTGAACCGGCTCAAGACCTTGTTCGCTGAGGCGCAAGAATTGAGCAAACGTGGCGTCACCGTCGATGTCACCGCTTTTCCTGCCGATGAAGAGAGCTACAGCGCCGCCGAGGCGATCAGCCGCTGGATTCAAGCCGATCTCCCCGTCGAGCAGATCACTTGCAGCAGCGATGGAGCCGGTTGCCTCCCTGTCTTTGATGAGGACGGTCGAATGATCCATATGGACATCGGACAGCCCCTCACGCTGATCGAGACCCTGCGCGAGCTCCTCGACCAAGGTTTCGCCCTTGAACAGGTCCTTCCCATCTTTACTCAAAACCCTGCTCGCGTCGCGGACCTGACGCAAAAGGGTCGACTTGAAGTCGGCTTAGACGCCGATCTCATCGTTCTCTCACCCTCCGACGAGATCACGTCCGTGATGGCTTTAGGCCAGTGGATGGTTCGAGACGGTCACATTACTCGCCTCGGCAGCTTTGAAGGATAAAGACGTTATGAGCCCAGCACGCAGTCAAATCGATGAAACCCGAGGTTGGATTGTTCCAGTTGGCGGCGCTGAAGAGAAGGTGGGTCACCCTAAGATCCTCCAACGCTTCGTTCGACTGAGCGGCGAAGACGACGCCCGCATCGCGATTATTCCGACCGCCTCATCGCTCGACGAAACAGGCGCTCAATACGAGGACTTGTTCAAGAGCCTCGGAGCCCAATCTGCGATCTCGCTACCCTACCGCGAACGCATCGACACCGACCAAGAGGACTGGCTCGAAACACTCAATCAGGCTAGCGGTGTCTTCTTTACAGGCGGCAACCAGCTGCGTTTGTCAGCCACTCTAGGCGGAACGTCAGTAGCTTCCTTGGTGCGTCGTCTCAACGCTCGCGGGGTCCCGGTTGGAGGAACCTCTGCCGGCGCAGCGATCCTGCCCGAGCATATGATCGCCTACGGCGGCATCGGTGGGACACCGCTCGCTGGAATGGTCTCGCTGGCGCCAGGCCTTGGCTTGACCAACCGCTTTTTAGTCGATCAGCATTTTCGTGAACGTGACCGGCTCGGCCGCTTGCTGAGCGCGCTGAGCTACAACCCCTTCGCCGTCGGACTTGGGCTGGACGAAGATACAGCAGCTTTCATCTCACCCGATAATATCGTTCGCGCCGTCGGCTCTGGCGCGATTACCGTTGTCGACGTGTCACACCTTGGCCACTCGTCGGTCGCGGACGCACGCGAGGGGGAGCCGCTTTGCATGACCGATGTGCGCGTTCACATCCTTCCCCATGGCGCTAGTTTCGACCTCAACACTCGTCAGGCTTCTCCGCCTGAGTCCTAAACTCTAACCACCCTTTGCTCTGGAGCCCGTCATGAAGATCACCGAACGCCGAGTCTTTCGCGGACCCAATCAATATGCCCGTTTTCGGGTGATCCGCCTGACCTTAGACCTTGGTCCGCTCGAAGATTACCCGAGTGAAACCATCCCTGGATTTAACGATAAACTCCTCGAGTGGCTGCCTAGCCTCGAGGAACATGGCTGTTCCTACGGTGAACCCGGTGGGTTTATCCGTCGTTTAAAGGAAGACGGCGGGACCTGGATGGGTCACATCCTCGAGCATATGGCGATCGAGCTGCAGGTGCTGACAGGTGCTGATATCACCTTCGGAAAAACCCGTGGCACCGGCGAGCTCGGTCAATACTACGTGGTCTACTCCTACGAAGAAGAGCGCGTCGGGCTCGCCGCCGCTGATCTGGCGATGGAGATGATTCATCACGCCATCCCTGAGGAGATGCGCGGCGGCGCCGAGGTGCGCGAAGACTTCAACTTTGAAGAAGAGCTCGATGACCTGATCACCTACGCTCAGCGTCGTCAATTCGGCCCCTCGACCGCCTCGTTGATTCGAGCGGCCGAAGAGCGCGATATCCCGTGGCTTCGCTTAAATGATTACTCGTTGGTCCAGTTCGGGCACGGTAAATACCAAAAGCGCATTCAAGCAACGATCACCTCAGAGACGCGTCACATCGCCGTCGAGATCGCATCGGACAAAGAAGAGACCAATGCGCTCTTGTCGGCGATCGGCTGCCCGGTTCCGCATCAAAAACTGGTTCAGTCAGAGCGTCGGGCGATCCGGGCTGCCGAGTCGCTCGGTTATCCTGTCGTGGTCAAACCCTACAACGCCAATCACGGCCGCGGCGTCTCCCTTGATCTTCGCACCAAGGAAGAGGTCGCCGCCGCAGTCGTCAAAGCCAAAGAGCACGGCCGCAGCGTCCTTGTGGAGCAAATGATCACGGGCTTTGACCATCGGATGTTGGTCGTTGATGGCGAGCTGGTTGCGGTCGCCAAGCGCGTCCCCGGTCATGTCATCGGTGACGGCACGCAGACGATCAGTGAGCTCGTTGACGTGGTGAATCAAGACCCCCGCCGCGGTGTGGGTCACGAGAAAGTGCTGACTCGAATTGAGCTCGATTATCAGGCTGAGCGTTTGCTGGAAGCAGCAGGCTACAACGCAGAAACCGTGCTCGCTAAAGACGAGATCTTCTATCTACGCTCAACCGGCAACTTATCAACGGGCGGGACGGCGATCGACCTGACCGACGTGGTTCATCCCGATAATCGCGAGATGGCTCAACGCACCGCGCGCGCCATTGGGCTCGATGTTGCGGGCGTCGATTTTATCACGCCGGACATCACCCGTTCGTACCGAGAAATCGGGGGGGCAATCTGTGAAGTCAACGCAGCGCCAGGATTTCGGATGCATGTTGCGCCCACCGAGGGCAGCTCTCGTGATGTAGCTGGTCCCGTCATGGACATGCTCTTTCCTCAAGAGACGCCCACGCGCATTCCGATTGCGGCGCTGACCGGAACCAATGGCAAGACGACCACCGCTCGCATGCTCGCTCACATCCTAAAGATGTCGGGCGCTACCGTTGGCTTGACCACGACCGATGGCGTCTATGTCGACGGTCAACGCACAGCCTCCGGCGATATGACTGGGCCTCACTCAGCGCAAATGGTTCTTCGTGACCCCAAAGTCGATACGGCGGTGCTTGAAACAGCCCGCGGTGGTTTGCTGCGGTCCGGCCTGGGCTACTCGAGCTGTAATGTTGGCTGTGTGCTCAATATCGCTAGTGACCATTTAGGCCTCAAGGGCATCGATACGCTTGAGCAGTTGGCAGAGATCAAGCGCATCTTAGTGGAGGTTGCGCGCGACTGCGCTGTGCTTAACGCCGATGATATTCACTGCCTCAAGATGGGCGCACACACCGACGCCAAACGTATCGCTTACTTCACCATGGAGCCCACCAACCCCCTAGTCCTTCAACACATTGAAGCTGGTGGTTTAGCGATCGTACTCGAGCAAGGCATCAAGGGGCAGATGATCACCCTTTATGACGACGGCTTAGACCTCCCCTTGCTGTGGACGCATCTGATCCCTGCGACCATGGAAGGCAAAGCTCTCCACAACGTGCAAAATGCGATGGCGGCGGCGTTGATGGCTTACGCCATGGACACCAAAGTCGATAACATCCGCCAGGGCTTACGTACCTTTGACACCTCCTTCTTCCAGGTCCCTGGTCGGATGAATGTCTACGATGAGCATCCCTTTAAAGTGATCCTTGATTACGGTCACAACCCGGCCGCTGTGCTGGCGATGGTGAACTTAGTGGCGCGCCTTGATGTTGAAGGAAAGCGCATCTGCGTAGTCTCTGCTCCGGGCGATCGACGCGACGAGGATATCCGTGATATTGCGCGCAACATAGCGGCCGGAAACTTCAACGAAATCATCCTACGAAGAGATGACTCACGGCGAGGTCGCGGTGACCTTGAGGTGCCAAAGATCCTCGAAGATGAGCTGCTCATGAATGGGGTCGACGCCCAAGCCATTCGGATCATCGTCGATGAGCAAGAAGCGGTCGACGCTGCCCTGAATTTAGCCAAACGAGGTGACTTGGTGCTGATCTTTGGAGACGCCATCACGCGCTGCTGGAAACAGATCGTCTCCTTTGCACCGAAAAGCAGCGCTGGGACTCGAGACGAAGACACTGATTCTGGAATCTCGCCCTTGCTCGCTGAACTCTCATCACCGCAACTGATGACCCTCTCGGCGCTTGAAGACTTGGTCATTGATGGGCGCGGCGCGCGCCTGGCTGCCGAGGACTCCGACTGATCATGCGCATTCTGGATTCAAGGCGCCTGACGGGGACCAACCTCCAAAGCGTCGGACCGTGCGCTGTCGCCGAGGTGGCTTTTGATGAAGGCGAAGTCCCTGAAGAAGCGATCAGCACCTGGAGGGCTGCGCTAGAACGCTTGGCGCCGCGCTTTGATCTGGACCTCGGCAAGCCCTTTTGGAGGCGCTACCGAGACGGAGCGAGCATCGGTTTTACGGCTCCAATTGACGCGCTGTACACGGCGACTGAGATCAATGAATACGCCATTAAATACGCGGCAGGCCGGGCTGAAATAGCGCTCGAAGATGCGGTCGATCGATTGCGTCAATCGGCGAGCCAAGAAGCCAACGCACCAATGCGCTCACTCCAAGTCGCAGCCGCTCAACGAGACTACCCCTTTCTCTGGGATGACGACGAGGTCTCGATCGGTTTTGGCGCATACGCCCAGGTTTTTGAGGCAGGCTCAGTCCCTAAGGTGAGCGAGATTGAATGGCGCGGCGCCGGCACCATCCCAGTGGCGATGATCACGGGAACGAACGGCAAAACCACCACCTCCAGAATGCTTACTAGGATCCTTAAGACCGCAGATTACTCAGTCGGTTCGACGTCAACGGATGGAGTTTGCGTCAACGAGGAAGTCGTCGAAGCTGGCGATTGGACTGGCACCGGGGCGGCGCGGATGGTCCTGCGTCGAAACGACATCTCCGCGGCAGTGCTTGAGACCGCTCGAGGTGGGCTTCTTAGACGCGGTCTAGCGATTGAGGCTTGCGATGTGGTGGTCGTGACCAATGTCGCCGCTGATCATCTCGGGGATTACGGTATCGATGACGTCTCGGCGATGGCTGAGGTGAAGAACTTGATCTGCGCAGCTGCGAACCCAAGGGGACAACGCATTATCAACGCTGATGATCGGCACCTGATGCGCTTAGTCAATCGCTACGATACGCCCCTGGTCTTGTTTAGTTTAGTCGACGACAACCCAGCGGTCGTTGACCACTGTGCGCGTGGCGGCGAGGCTTGGTTCGTCCGCAACGGAAGCCTAGTTCACCGCCGCCTTCGTCAGGACCAAGAGGTCGTGGCAGCTGATCAAATACCCTGCACGTTTGACGGCGCCGCACGTCACAACATCAGCAATGCGCTCGCCGCTGCGGCAGCGGCTTACGCTCTAGGTGTTGGGTATTCGGTGATCGCTCAAGCGCTTGAGGGCTTTGGCGCTAAGCCCGGCGACAACCCGGGGCGCTGCCAGCTTTTCTCTGTGGGCGATGTTCGGGTGATGCTCGACTTTGGCCACAACGCCCATGGGCTTGAAGCGATCCTGAACCTGGCAAAGGGGCTCATGCAGCAACACCCCGAATCCAGAGTGTGTGTGAGCTTAGGTCAAGCGGGCGACCGCCAAGATGACGAGATTTACGCGCTCGCAGACACGCTCGCCGCCATGAACACCGATCACGTGATTCTTCGTGAGATGGCTGGATACGAACGCGGTCGAGGGGTCCAAGAAGTCGCGTCCATGATCAAACACCGACTGCACGAGCACGACTTCGCCGATGACCAAGTGCTCATCGTTGATGGAGAGATCAACGCTCTTGATGCAGCCATGACATGGGCTCGTCCAGGCGATTTGATCATGTTGCTCGTACACCTTGAGCGCAAAGCGGTCCGTCAATGGGTAGAAACTCAACAAGCAATGCAGACCAATTAGTCTGACTCTAGAGCGGCAGGCAGCACACCCTCTCTTGAGGTATCAATTTTTATAGTGGTCAATATTCAGGTCGAGGATTAGGTTCAAAGCTATGCGGATCCTGGTTCTTATTTTGTGTATGCAGCTGGTGGGCGTGGCGCCGGTCCTTGCGGCGGCGCCAACAGCAACCCTGATTCAGGACTCATGGGTCGCCAAAGCGTCGAAGAAGAAACGCAAAAAACGACGAAAAAGACGGCGCAAACGCAGACGCTCGAAGAAGCGGGGAAAAGCTGTAAAAAAGGTCGCACCGAAGGCTGTCGAAAAGCCTGCGGTTGAGCCGACCTCAGCGCCAGTTGTTGAAGCTGAACCCCAAACGAAACCACCAGAGCTTCAACCGAGCGCAGAACCGTCAGCGGTCCCCTCGTCGATTGCACCGGCTAAAGAACCGGGTGACGACGAGCGCCAATCAGGGGTCGCGGTGATGCAGCTCCAAGCGGTCCATGGTGTCGAAAAATCACTCGCTGATTTGCTGTCGGAGTTGTTGCTGACCCGCATCACTCAGAGCAACGTTTTTAGGAGCGTGATCGGTGGGAGTGACTTGCAAGAAGTGATGTCGCTTGAGCAGCAAAAAGATGCGCTCGGATGTGACAACGACTCGTGCCTAGCGGCGCTGGGCGGCGCGCTCGGCGTCCCGATGATGATCGTTCCATCAATCGGCAAATTGGGTTCGCAGTTTTTACTCAACCTCAAACTGATGGACGTCGAAGAGGCTAGAGTCTTAGGCCGCGTCAACTGCGACGTTAACTCAGAGTCTGAGCTCAAAGTGGCTCTCGAGAATCTGGTCGACGAGCTCCTCAAGAGTGCCTTTAACACCACTAAACCCCAACCCAGCCCCACACCAAACGTGGGCATGGCAGCAACAGGCTTTGGATTCGCCGGCGTCGGTGTTTTATCAACCGTCGGAGCCTTTGTGCTCAACCAAAACGCGCAATCGCGATTTGACGAGTCAAAGAAGACTCTGGCCGACTATGACCAGGGATTAGAAACTACCCATTATGCCAACACAGCGCTGATCGTCGGATTATCGGCGACGGTTGTAGGCGGAATATTTTTGAAGGTGTCGCTGGCGCCTTGGTTGAGCGCTTTATGAAACACGCCTGTCTTTTCCTCACCGGGTTCTGGTTCGCGGGATGCTTTGAGCCACCCGGCTCAATTTGCTCCGCAGATACTGATTGCGCTGAAAATCAGCGCTGTATTACGCTGGAGACACGCTCAGTGTGTCTAAACGTCACTACAGCTGATGCAGGACAGCAACCCAATGCAGATGCTGCGCTCATTCCGGTCGATGGCGGCAGCACGGCCGACGCAGGACAGCCCAACACCGACAGCGGCTCGACCCCGCTCGATGGCGGGCAGGTGCCAGACGACGATGGAGGCGTCACCCCGGAACCGGCTGGGCTCGTTGCGACCCTGGGTCGAGACCACAGCTGCGCCGTCGATGGCGACAGCTTACGATGCTGGGGCGCCAACGACAGCGGTCAACTTGGTTTACGAGAAGCCGAACAAGGCGATCGGTTTGTTCCGGTGCTGGCTTCGGGAACCGGGGCGGCCGCGCCTGAACATCTAGCCGCAGGCGACGCCTTCACCTGCGCAAGCTATCAAAGCCAGGTCTGGTGCTGGGGACGCAACCCGTTTTCTGGGGCGACTCCAGAGCCTGCGCGACCGTGGAGTGTGTCGATGCCCAACGCGGCGAGCGTTCAACAACTCGCCGCCGGCTTCTCGCATTACTGTGTCCTACTTTCAGGCGGGCGAGTGGCCTGCTCTGGGAGCAACGCCTTTGGTCAGCTCGGGCGTCCGACCGACGCGCCAAACGATGGCAGCCTTCAATTCGTTGAGGGCGTCGACAACGTCGCCGAGTTGGCGCTTGGCGGTGATCAAAGCTGCGCCTTGCTGAGCTCGGGTCAAGTGACCTGTTGGGGCGTTCGCCCTGATCACAACCCAGCCCAAGGCGAGCCTCCCGTCGAAGCCCGAGCGCTCGAGGGTCTGGGCACCGTGATTTCCTTGTCCGTGGGCGCACAGCATCTTTGCGCAGTAAACACCAGCTTCGAGGTCCACTGCCTTGGCGACAACACCTATCGTCAGATTGATCTGGAGCCCATCACACGGCGCAGTATCACCCAGCTTGAGCCGCTTGGGATCGGTGTCGAATATCGAGCGGTTCACGCCGCTCGTTATGGCACCTGTGCGGTGACCAGCGACCAACAGGTCTGGTGCTGGGGGATGACCAATACGGATCAATTCATCGCGCCGACGCAGGTGCCGAGCTTGGACTCAGTACGCAACATGATACCCGGCAGCATGGCGCGTCATTATTGCGCCCAAACCGAGGATCACGAGATGTTCTGCTGGGGACTCGATCACGTCGGCCAGCTCGGTCGAGCCAAATACCAGGCAGGCGAGCACCTGACAGCAGCCGAACAGGTCCAACTAGCGCCTGGAGGCAACGGCTCCAATGAAAACCCAGCGACGAGCTGCCGACAGCTCGTCGAGCAATACCCCGAGTACAATCCGGGTCGCTTCATCCTACGCCCTTCAGGCTCCGAGAACCCGATCGAGGTGTACTGTGATTTGGGCTGGACCTTATTGGTGATGGTGCCTGGCACCACCGAACAGGGCTCAGCGGACTATGAAGGATCGCTTTGGGGGGATGACGATCAAGTGATTCCGCTGCCCGACGACATCACCGCCGCAGCAGCGTACCGGTCACCAGCGTATTCAGCTCTTAGCTACCGCTTCGTGCGCATCGGCTTCGCTTCTCAAGAGCAAGAGGGGCACCGAACGCTGAGTTTTGAGGATGCGCCGAGGGCTTCGATGCAGGCCGTGATCAGCCGAGGAGAGTATGTCCCGTTCGGAGCTGGCGCCACCCCCGATGACCGAGACGTTTGGTGTCAACTCCTCGATGGAAACTGCACGTGGGGTTTTACTGGTGATCTCAGCGCCGGCTACAACGCAACGTACGCAAATTCCGGCGTACGAGTTGGCTTAGCAGCTCGCCAGGATCAACCAAGCTGCAGTGGTCCAACCTTCGCATACCTTGGAGTGGGTGGGTCGACACCGTCGATCGCTTCGGGGATCGGCCGTAGCTATGCCGCAGTGCGCAACAGCAACTGCACGGGTCATAACTACAATCAAGCCTACGCTAGTCGTGTTTGGGTGCGCTGATCGATCGCAGGGGGTGCCGCTAAGCGCTATGCGTTCTGGCTCGCTTGAGCAAAGCGATGGTCTCGGCGCTAAGGTGAAGTTAAAAGACCGCAGACCTGCCTCTGCATAAGGCGGCCTCTTGCCTTATCTGATCAGATGATACTTCGGCTGCAGCCAGGCGACCGAGAGTGCGGATAATTCACCGGGAACGGCGGACATAAACCTGCACATGGTCCCACCAAATACTGAATCGATAGTGGTTCAGACCACTAATCGCGTAGCCACTATCCGGGCCCGAATCATTACCTTCGAGCAAGAACCCGTTGGCGGGATTGTTCTCGTTAGGACGATGCGAATAGTTCGCGCAGTTCGTGTTGACGGGCCCCATTTTAGCGATCGCCCAATTCCAGTGGACTTGGTCGCGGCCCAAGGAAACATTACACGAGACCCAATCGGCAGCTCCGACGGCGCGATACTCAAAACCATTAAAATCGTAATTCATGACCAGCGCCTCATAGTTCCATGCCTCTTTGTGAACCCCCCGATACACCGACCCTCGCTGGGTATCGTCGACCCAAATCATATACTCGAGATCTTCACCGGCTTGGGCATCATTAGAGAACCACTCGAAAGGGAGTCCAAACATGGTGGTGCTGTTCCATGCCGTCGATGTGCTGATCGGTTGATTCCAAGCATTAAAAAGTCGCTTCCCACGCTCGTAATTGACGGCGTGTGTCCAACCACCACCATCGATGACCATTTTACATCTAACCCGAATTGCGGGCAGCTCACCATTCCCATCAGGGTCCACCCAATAGAGGCCATCCAGCGTACCCGGGATTTCATCAAGAAGATGACGACAGTTGTCAGCAGGTACCTCGCGAGTGCGACCAAGAACCAACTCGCACTCATCATTGCAGCGATCTAAATTGTTGTTGTTTGAATCGTCACAAGCCTCAAAGCCCTCGTCGTCTTGAGCGATGTCTTGTCGAACATAAGCGTCGCCGCAGCGCGCCTCTACGCAGTTGCTCAAACAGGCATCTGTCTGGTCGTTGTTTGCATCATCACAAGCCTCACCCTCTTGAACGAAGCCATCACCACAGCGCGGCGTTTGACAAATGCTCGTGCATTCATCGTTTTCGATGTCGTTGCCATCATCACAGGCCTCATAATCGATCTGACCCTCAACTCGGTCTTCGCGCACAATACCGTCACCACAGGACGCTACAATGCAGCTGTTCGGACAAGCATCAGTCTCGATCTCGTTTTGGTCATCGCAGGTTTCGATCCCCGCCTGAATGAAGCCATCGCCGCAGGACGCCAGCGCGCAGTTGTTTAAACAACCGTCGGTTGGGTCAGTGTTGCCGTCATCGCAGGCTTCAAAACCTTCTTCGCCTTCGACCTTGTCCATACGGACGATCTCATCGCCGCAAGTCGCCGCAATACAGCCTCTGGTGCAGGCATCGTTTTGCACCTGGTTGCCGTCGTCGCATTCTTCAACCCCTTGCTGCAGCAACCCATCACCGCAGCGTGAGATCTGACAGTTGCTGTTGCAGTCATCGTTGTCGCTCAGGTTGCCATCGTCGCATCCCTCACCCGGGCCAACAAAGCCGTCACCACAGCTCGCTTGAACACAGTCACTCAAGCAAAGATCTCTTTGCTCTTGGTTAGCGTCATCGCAGGCTTCATAGCCCTCATCGCCAGGTTCAAGGTCAGTTCGAGCGACCCCGTCACCGCAGACCGCAAGCCGGCATCCAAAACAGGCGTCGTCGTCGTTATCGTTGCCATCGTCGCACGCCTCTGAGCCACCTAAAATCCCGTCGCCGCAGCGCGGCGCTTCAGGCACAAAATCAGCAGCAGGCTCCACACAAAAACCCACCACACACACCGTCCCTGCGGCGCAGTTTTGCGGCGGCTCTGGGCATCGATCAGCGTTGGACTGGGTGTAGTCCGCCGTCAGGCAGCCCGAGCAGATGACCCAAGCAACCGCTAGCCACCTTACCAAAACAGCACCCCTCCAACTAAGGCTACGCTGACCCCGATGCCGAGCCCCCAATTGGCGACACTTTGTGCTTGATCAAGTCGTTGAAAGTCATCGCTTTGATGAACAACAACTCCGTTA
>JBDQPD010000007.1:0-58680 GCA_040260805.1 Myxococcota bacterium
CGAGTCGAGGGATCACGGTCAACTGTGTCGCTCCGGGCTTTGTGGATACGGATATGACTCAAGCGCTGCCCGAGGCACGTAAAGAGGCGATTTTGGCTGAAGTTCCGATGGGGCGGATGGCTTTCGCTAGTGAGATCGCAGCGACCGTGGTGTTCCTAGCGAGCGCAGGCGGCGGTTACATCACCGGCCAAGTGCTCGGTGTGAACGGCGGGTTGCATATGTAGGAGCGCCTGGGCGGCTTGGCTCGACTAAGCCGTCTTGCGCTTCTCAAACTCGAGCTTGGGTTCACCTTCGCCATCGATGACCTGGTCGGTGATCAGGCACTGACGAATGCCAGCTTTGTAGGGCACCTCGTATTCGATATCGAGTAGAGCGGATTCGACGATGCTGCGCAGGCTTCGTGCTCCGCCCTTACGCTCGACTGCGATCGCAGCGATGCGCTTGAGCGCTGCCTCTTCAAAGTCGAGCTCAACGCCTTTCGCCCGAAACAGCTTCTTGTACTGGCGAACCAGCGCGTTCTTCGGCTCGGTCAGGATATGAACCAGATCATCTTCGGTCAGTTCATCAAGGGTGCAAAGAATTGGGATCCTGCCGGCGAACTCAGGGATCAGACCAAACTTGATGATGTCGCTCACTTGGGTCTGTCGAAGCATCTCCGTAAGCGAATCTCGGTCCGATTGCTGCTCTTCGGTGTCGGCACGAAAGCCGATCACGCGCTTGCCTAAGCGCCCCCCAATGATCTGTTCTAGGCCGGTGAATGAACCACCGACAATGAACAAGATGTTGGTGGTGTCTACCGCTGTGCTCTCGCTCGGCGCGCCGCTGCGTCCTCGGTTCGTCACTTGGACACGCGTCCCCTCAACCAGCTTGAGTAGACCCTGTTGGACGCCTTCGCCGGACACGTCTCGTGACTCACCGTGGCTTCCACCTCGTCGGGCGACTTTATCGATCTCATCGATGTAGACGATCCCGCGCTCGGCCATGCTGGCGTCACCTTCGGCAGCGTTGAGCAAGTTCGAAATAATCGATTCAACGTCTTCACCGACATAACCGGCTTCGGTGAGCGTCGTGGCGTCGGCGATGGTGTAGGGAACATCTAGGAATCGAGCGAGCGAGCGAACCAGTAAGGTTTTGCCGGTCCCAGTTGGCCCCACCATCATGATGTTCGATTTCTCGATTTCAGTCTCGGCGTTACGATCTTGGGTGATGCGCTTGTAATGGTTGTAGACTCCGACCGACAGCGCCACTTTGGCCCTATCTTGGCCAATGACATAGTTGTCTAAATGAGCCTTGATCGCACGAGGCGAGGGGGGAACCAGTTCAACTCGAGCGCTGTCTTCGATGATCCCCAGACAGTCGTGAATGCAGCGGTCGCAGATGTAAACGCCGGGGCCAGCGATCAATCGCTTGACCTCGCTTTGAGGCGCTCCACAGAAACTACACGTGAGTTCTTTGCTCTGCGTCTTTGCACTCAAGTGGACCGTCTCCTCAAACATTACACGACCTTGGAAGCCATAAGTTCAAACCGTTTAGGTTCCAAGGATTTTCCGATTTGTTTCGGCTGTTCCCTACATCGACACAATAGCCATGATCTTGATCACTGCAATGGCTAAGACATTTGACCGTCTTGGGAACGTTGACCTTGACCTTCCGGCTCGCTAAGGACCGACGGCCTTAGGGCCGCCGTTGGCCCCCAAAAACTAAGGATCTTGTATGAGCAACGAAGACCCGATCCTCGATCAAGAACAAACCCTTTCCGAAGAGACGGAAGCATGGGGTAGCCGCAAGGAGTCTGGCGTTGGCGCCGGGACCTTCCTTGGCTCGGTGATCCTCATCGGAGGCCTCGGTGGCGGTTTAGTCTTTATGCAGTGGAACAAGCTGCAGCGTTTCGAGGCTGCCCAAGTTCAGATCAAAGAGGCCATTGAGGTCTTAGAAAACGATGGCAGTTTTGGCGCCGTCAAGCGAGCAAGGAAAGCGCTGAACTCGGCGCTCTCTGAGGTCGACGAGGATGCGATCGCAACCTCGAAACTGGCGCTGCTCGAGGCTCAGAGCTTGCTGCATGATGGGGACGGCGAAGCGCGAGCACGCGCTCAAGCATCGCTGGCGATCGCAGAAGCGAATGGGTTTGAAAAGGGAGAGCGTTTCGCCGCTCAGGCTCTTTTAGACCTCGCTGACAACAAGCCTGACAAAGTGGTCAAGGATCTCAAGGTGATCTTTGATCGCGGTGGAAACTCAGGCGATCTTTTCTTCGTCTTTGGTCTGGCTCAAACCATGCTCGGTGAAGCCGGCGCAGGCGCTGAACAGATTCGCAAAGCCGCTGAAGCTGCGCAAAACAATGTGTGGTTTGCGACCGCCTCTGCGGAGGCGAACTATCGCGCCGACAACCTGACGGGCGCGATGAAGGCTTTAGGTCCGCTGAACAGCGGCGCCGCAAAGAAGAAGCGTCTACGTTACCTCGCCCTGCAGATGTATTACGGGCTTCAGTATGGCAAAGATCCCAAGGGTACCCTGCCGAAGTTTAACGGTGTCGAAGGTCGACTCAAAAAGGCTGAGAAAGACTTTAAGAAAGTGGGCGGCGAGCTGAGCCCTGTCGGTAATGCGGTGGTTGCAAATACCTACGCAGAGGCTGCTTACCGCAACGGTAAGATGGATGACGCTCGCAAGGCGCTCAAGAACGTCGACAAGGCGATTGGCAAAGCGAAGACCCCTCTAGTCGTAGCGTCCGAGAACGCGAAAGCGGCGTATTTGCGTGGTCGCATCGCTCTGGTTGAAGGTGATTTAGCGACTGCTGAAAAGCAGATGATGAAAGCCTTGTCCAAGCTTGACCCAATGCACGCTCCTCGCACTGCAGGTGCGATCGATGCGACCATCAACGCAGGCGCTTTTGACCTCGCGGACAAGCTGGTCAAAGTGTACGAAGACGCTAAATACCGCCGTGACGGTAAAAAGGTCACTGGTAAGAACCGCAACCAAATGGTGGCGGACGATTACGATCGCTTCATCTGGAAGATGCGGATTGCCTTGGGTCGTGGAGCGGCGAGTAAAGATAAGAAAATCAAGGCACGCCTTGCGGATTCGATCCTCAACAAGAAGACCGGGTTGGTAGAGAAGGCTTTATCTTCGAACACCCCGGGAAGCGCCCGACGCACGCTCAACTTGATGAAGGCAAACGCCATGATCCTCAAGGGTGATAAAGACGCTGCGCAGAAGGTGTACGAGAACTGGTTGGGTAACGAGCCTAAGCAGATGGCCCGGCCCGAAACCCAAGAAGCGCTGGCGAACCTGTACATCGCGCACAAGAGCTGGACAGAGGCTGAGGCTGCCATCCAAAAGGCTGGTAACCTCTACGGCGGTAAAGGTTATGATGTGCACACCACGCGTCGTGTCTATCGCCTCTACGCCCGTTTCTGGCGCGCCAAAGGTGACAAACGAAAAGCGAAGGTTTGGGCTGATAAGGCGGCTGGAAAAGGCTGAGCGATTCATCGCAAACCCAGTGAATCGGCGAGGGGCTTTGAGCCTCTCGTCGTGCTTTTTTGGTCGCATCTGGCAAGCTCCCGCCATTGACCGCTCGCGTGAGCGCGAGCTATCGTGCCATCCTTGGAGAGTTGATCGTGCAACTTAGACACCTGCTTTATTCAGCGTTGATCTTCGTCGTCATGGCTTGTGGCGGTGGCGAGGGCGGTTGTGCGGGCTGTGCTTGCTTGGAGCCACTTGAGGGTGGTTTCCCGGTGGACCAACTGGCGAACAGCGCAGGTCAGGTTCGCGTGACAGCCTCGGGGCTGGATTTTATTGAATCCAACATCAACCCGATCCTGGGGAGCTTCGTGGGGATGACGTGCCCTGATGGGGAGACCCCATGCCCGACCAACGCTCAGTGCGTGGGTGGCCGCTGTGTTCGCAACGGCGAGCCGATCTCGACGATCGGTTTTAGAGTGCCACCGACGAACAGCAACGGCGCTCGCATTTGCGAAGGTGCGGGGCGGCGTGACTGCAACGTCTTTATCGATATGCGCAGTGTGGAGATGAACCCGGTCGATCCGAACCAGATTAATGTGAATGCGCGGATGGACATTAGCTCCGATGCGATCAAGGTCCGTTGGTCCTTTATTCGCTGTGATATTACCGTTCGAGCGAACAACAAGCGGGTCGGAATTCCGCTGACGCTTCGAGCGGACAACCCGCTCCGCCGGATGGCGATCGACGTCGGAGACCCTGACTTCTCGATCGAGAGCAATGACGTGCGCTTGTGCAGCGGCTTGAACTGGCTGCGCGGTCTGATCATCGGCTTGTTGCGCGGGACCATCAACGATCAGCTGCGTGACGCCGTGCGCGGCGCAGTGGACGAAAATCTGTTCCAAACCTGCGCCAACGGTTGCCCCGAAAATACGGAGTGCTCAGACGATTACTGCCGCTTCCCTGGGGGCGGTAAGGTGCCGATTGCCTTGGGCGTTGAGGGCCGTTTGGATCTCGCTGAGATGTTGGCGGGAGCAGGACCTGAAGGGCTGCTTGGAGGACAAGTTGATATTGGCTTAGTCGCCGGCGGCACGGCGGGGACACGTGGTGGCGGCGTTGAGGTGGGCTTGATGGGCGGCGCCCAGGTCGAGCAAGCCGCGGCCTGCGTTCCAACGATTGACCAAGAGCTTCCCGAGATCAGTCCGGTGCAGTTTACGGACAGCGCAGACCGTCGATGCGAGGGGCGTGAGAACGAATGCGGTGACGGCAACAGCTGCGACCAAGGATTCTGCGTTGATGGGGGCGGCAACCGCATCCAGGCTCCGTTCCATTTGGGCTTCGGTTTAGCCCAGCAGTACATGGAGCACGCCTTACTTGGCTTTCATCAAGGCGGCGCCTTGTGCATCAAAGTCGGCAGCGAGCTCTCCGAGCTGATCTCGTCCGGTACGATGAGTTTGCTGATGCCCTCGATCACGCAGTTGATTTCAGGTCACCAGCCGTCTCCCGCGCCGATGCGGTTGAGCATCGTCCCGAGAGCCGTACCGTCGCTTGAGATCGGGGCTGGGCGTTATGAGATGCAAGACGGGGAGCGCGTCATGGTCGAACCCTTGATGCATATTAACGTCGATGATCTCGCCATCAACTTTGAGTTGATGGTTCAAGACCGCTTCGTCCAAGTGGCGACGGTGCTTGCAGACCTGCGGATCGGCATGGGCCTAACCCTTGATGGCGACAACAACTTAGTGCTTGCGATGAGCGACCCCGGACAGTGGATCAGCGGTGTTGAGGTCCAAGACGCAAAGATTCTGCTCGAGAGTGAAGAAGAGATCGCCGAGGCGATCCCTGCGCTTCTTGAGTTGGCGCTGCCCCTATTGCTCGGCAATCTCGACAGCGGGTTTGCCCTTCCAGAGCTTGGTATCTTTAGCCTGAGCATCGACTCGATGGGCGGCGTACGCTTGCGCCCTGAGCCTGGCGACGATGGTCTGGATCGTTATGATTACCTCGGCTTGTTCGCCTCGCTCGGGATCAGCGAAGGTCAGCCCAATACCCTTGAAGTGGGAACGGTCGCCGAGCTCGTTGCGGTGGATCAAGGTCAGACGGATGGGTACCGGGTGACGCATCCGGGCGCTTTGTTCGTGCCTAGCGTGGACATTGAGCTCGGTCTGACCGGCGCCGGTCGAACGGGTTACGAATACAGCTGGCGCGTGGACGATGGACTCTGGCGCATCGCTCAACCCGCACAAGACGGACAGGTCATTACGCTTCGAAGTCATCTGTTTAGTTTGCAGGGCCCGCACCGGATTGAGCTGCGCGGACGCGTCGCCGGCAACCCGGCAACGACCGATAAGTCGCCTGCGGTACTCGACATTGTGATCGACACCGAGGGCCCTGAACTCAGCGTGACCCGAAGCGGCTCGGTGCTGCATGTCGTCGCCACCGACCGGGTGTGGTCGGCTGATCAAGTCTCGGTCGAGCTGCTCGCCGATGGTGAGGTGGTCGCTGAAGGCCTAGGCTCAATGGATGTCGAATGGCCTGAGGATGCGAGGGTGGTCAGCGTGCGAGCGCAAGATGGCTCTGAGCGGGTAACCACTGAGCTGCTGGCGCTGCCGAGTATTGAGCCCCTGAGCGGACAAGGTGGCGTACCGATAAACCTCGATGCGGTCGATTCAGCACAAGGCTGTAGTTGCGACGCCGTGAGCCTGACTTCACCCCTTTGGCTGACGCCCTTGATCGCTCTTAGGCGTCGTCGTCGGCGGAGCGCTTGATGCGCATTGGTCCTGTTCTGGTGGCGCTGCTTGCGCTGGGTGCTTGTGAACAAAGCGATCTGGTCGGTCCGCCCTCGATTATTTACGAAGTGCAGGGTCAGGATGCTGTGCATGTCCGTAATCAGGGCTCAAAGACTGCTCATAGGGTCGACCTGGTCTTTCGGGCTGGTTCGCAGCAGGCGCGTGGGTGTCGAGTGGGAAGCGGAGCTGATGATGGCGTTTTCGTCGGCGCCGAAAGCGAGCTGGTCTCGATTACGCTTCACAACTTTAAAGCAGGCCAAGAGATGATCGCTGAATGCGAATCAGGGACCGATCTCCGGTATTTCCGGGGTGATGTGAGCGTCGGCCAAATTATTGCTTACGAAGAAGCCTCTGAGGTGCCCTTTCGGCGCACCTCCATGCTTTGGGTTGTCTTCCTCAGCGGCATCGCCGCTTTGATGCTCTTGAGTTTCTTTATCTCACTGGTTTTGGATCGGTTCTTCGGTCGGCTTGGCGAGGCCTAGTCGACTAGCGAGGGTCCTCGCAAAAGAAGCTTCGCCGAGCATCGCATGAGGCGTCATTCCAGCGCCCGCCACCGGTAAACTCAACGCAATCTTCATTGCCGCCCCAGTTGTTGGGTTCGCCACGATTCCAGTTTGAATACCCGCTGGTGCGGCTGTCCCAAACCCAAGCGCCCTCTTCGAGCTGGTCGCTTAGACCAATCCAGGGGCTGGTGTTGTTCGCTGCGCTAAACAGGATCTCATTGTCGCGTTCATTATCGATCGTCGCCAGGGTCATGCCGACCGTTTCGCAATGCTCCACAGCTTGCGCTCGCTGGCGGGGCTGCCAGCACAAAGCGGTGCGCCGCACTCTGCGATCAACGGCTTGGCAGCCGACCGGGAGACTGTTTTCGTCATCTTCCCAGCGGCAATTGGTGTCGCAGCCATCGCCATTACGCCGGTTGCCGTCATCGCATTCTTCACCCGCTTCAACGATCGCATTACCGCAGATCGGCTCAGGCGCTCCGGAAGGTCCTTCGATCACCAAAGTGTAACCACCATTGGTCGCCTCGGGATCAAAATGTCGGACGGCAACGGCGTAGCGCGTGTCCGCCCAGAGCATCTCCCTGATTTGGCAGTTTTCACCCTCTCCGCTGTCATCATTGGAGTACAAGGCAACATCCTCTGGGGTGGCGAGGGAGAGGACACAAAAGGTGTCGGTTCTGCCTTGCGTCGCGATGCGATAGGTTCCCGCTCCGGTGGTGCGAACGATAAAGTAGTCGAGATCTTCTTCGTAATTGATCACGCCGGTGGTTGCGCTGTTGGACTCGACAGCCGTCCCGCGCTCGACAGAATTTCCATGGTCATCTTGGCGCTCAGGCTCCACGCCAGAATCAGGGGGTGTCGGTGGGGTGCCGGCATCCGATCGATCGGCAGCGCCGGTGTCTGCGTTTGCGTTGCCCGCATCACCTGGCGCGGGGGTGCCTTCGCCAGAGTCGGCTTGGAATCCTGCATCGGAAGTTATCGGCGAACCGACATCAGAAGCGATTCCCGGTCCCACTACATCGACTCCGCAGCCGAGCACAAAGCAAAGGATCAACGAACCTTTTCGCATGGCAACCCCCTGAGACATGGGAACACTAAACTGGATTACACGCCGATCCACCATCAACATTTTGCCCTAGAACGACAGACTCTGCTCGTTGCAATCGATTGAGGCATACGAGCCTGAACCCTTGCGCATCGTGATGTGCCCACATCCCGAAAGGCTTCGTGCAGGCCATGCCGTGGCGTCGCACCGATCTGTTTGCGTCTGTCCCGCGCCGGTGCTTAGCACGGTGCCTGACTCGGCCCATCGAGCGAGCACTTCGGTGGTCGGGTGGCAGTGATCATTATTGGTCCCCAAGCTCACCACGGCGATCCGTGGGCGAAGCGCTTCGACCAAGGCGCGGCTCGACGATGAACGCGAGCCGTGGTGGGGTATTTTTACAAAGGCAACGGGTCTGAGTTCTTGGCTCAATGGCGCTTCGACGTCAGGCGTACTCAATCCTCCACCGGTGAGGTCGCCTCCGAACCAACCGCACCAATCATCCAGACACACGGTGGCGGTGACGGAGCGTGCGTTGGCATGCTCTGAGGCTTCAGCAGAGGCGGTGCTGGTCTGCGTCGCTCCACCGGCCGAAACGATCTCCAGCTTGAACCCACCTGGCCCTTCGATTCGATCGCCGGGTTGAGCGATGATGCGCTGGATTCGAGCATCGATGAGCTCGTTGACCGAGCGTGCGATCTGAGTGTTGCGCTGCGCCAACGCCCCATCTTCAAGGACCGCCCCAACGATCAGATCATCGGCGCTGTCTCGAACCCCATCAGGTCCGAGCAGCAATTCCGGTAAGCCGCCGATGTGGTCGGCGTCGGTATGGGTGAGGATGACTCGCTCAAGACGTTCCACGTCGTGATGCTCGAGTCGGCTTCGAATCGCTTGAGCTGCGCCTACCGGCCCGCAGTCGATCAGATAAGCCGAGCCGTCTGGAGCGATCACCAGCTGGGCATCACCTTGACCGACATCGATAAACTCGACGATCAGTTCCGCCTCGTACACGGTCAAAGTTGCCGTGGACTCCTCGCCATCGAGTTGAACCTCGTGCGTTCCAGCTTCAAGCGGGGGCACGTCGACGAAGGCGTTATCACCTCGCCGCTGGATCAGGAGCTCTCGATCGGCGACGCTTAGGGTCGTCCAGTCCGAGCCGTCTTGGCCAGCCCCGAAAATGAGCTCCAGCCGATTCGAGCCTGTGTTGGGCACGGTGCTAGGGCTGAGTTGAAGGTCAATCGGCGAACATCCTAGCACCAAAGCAGCAATCCATAGGCCGCTTACTTGCCGACTAAGGGCAATCGATGCAGTCTCGCGCCATGCGCTTCGTCTTCGCTTCAACACTGATCATCCTCACGGTCGCCCAGGGGACACCTGCGGCCGCTGCTGGTCCAGAGAGTTCGGCGACGGATACGATCAGCCTTCACCAGGGGCTGATCGTCGCCACCACCGCCGATGGACTCTACCGATGGGATGGCACAGAATGGAAGCTTTGGCACCCTTGGAGCCTGCGTGGAGTCAACCGATCCTTGGTTGAAGACCAGGAAGACGAAGAGGAGCTCGAAAAGCTCAGAGCCTTTGATGAAGTCGTCGAGGAGCTCGTCCCGAGCTATGGCGAGTCAGCCGCTTTGCGCGCCGCTACCGATCTGTTGGGGTACGATCGACCCAAGCCCAAACTGCGCTTTGAAGGCGTTCAAGAGCGAACCCAACCGCTCCATCGGGCGGTGCTTTCGGCGGCGAGTCATCGCGGCTGGTTTTGGGCATGCACGGTCGATGGGATGGTGCGCGTCGGCGCAACGGTCCGCCGTTTAGCCCATCTTGGAACGGCTTGTTACGATCTGGTGGCGGGCGCTGGCCTTCTGGTCGCTGCGACCGAGCGCGGATTCTACCGACTAATTCGACCGGGAGAGTGGGTTCGAATCAGCGGCCCCTTACCCGGTCTCTTGCTGGGTTTAGGAGCTCGCCAAGGCGTCGCCTACGCTGCGACGAGCGGGGGGATTTTCGAGCTCGGTGATCGGCCGATTCGTCGTTCGGGTGTGATCGCTGATGCCTTTGGCACGCTCGGCGACCGATTGGTTGTCGTTCGCTCCGGCAAGGTCTCTTTCGTCGACGAGCAAGGTCAACTGCGTCCAACGGGTAAACAGGTTGCCGGGACGGTCATGCGCGCCGGCGACGGCAGCTTCCTAGTGACCACAGAAGAGATCTGGCGAAGCGTTGGCGACTCACTGCGCTGGGTGCCGATCCGACCTACCGACGGTGAGCTGCGCGGTGCGCTCGACTACGGCGGGCTTTGGCTCGCCACAAGCAGCGGTGTGGTCCTCCCTGAGCGGCTTGTCGAAGATCAGATGGTGGCACGGCTCGGCGCCGTCTTGAGCCCCCAGCGCGCGGTCGCGTTTGCCGAAAAGACCCAGCAGGCGATGCTTCTTCGAGGCTTGGATATGCCCAAGCAAAACCCGGCTTGGGCCACGTGGCTTCCCCAGCTATCCTTCACCTTTGACAACGACGACCGGCGTGGCGTCGGCATTCGTGATCTCGAAGCGCTGGCGGATTCGCTCGACGTGGAGCCAGAGGATTTAGACCCGGACTTGGTCGAAGCCGAGCGCGAGTGGCGTAACGATCTGCTCGATGGGGGGTGGCGAGCTATGGTCAAATTGACCTGGCGTCCGGCGCCTGAGCGGGTAGCTCGCTATCGAGTCAGCTTAGAATCCGCCCGAAATGCAACCTTTCGCGAGCGTCGTCGAGTGAGCAAGAAGGCGGCGCGCATGCTCGCCGGCTATCTTGCCGCCGAGCGGCGCCTCATTGTACATCCCCCGCGGACGGTTAAGTCAGCCGTGCGTCGGTTGTTAAAAGTACAGACCAAGAGAGCCCTTGTTGAGGGCTTATTGAATCAGGAGATCCCGTGAGATCGATCAGCTTTATACTCTGCTTTGTGATGGCAAGCCCAGCGCTTGCCGATGACCCACAGGCCGCGGCACAACAAATCCTAGCGCGCTTTGACCATGAGCCCGATGTCCGTTCGGTTCAGCGTCGAGCCATGGTGTACGCGCATGCTCAGCCTGCGGAGGTCGCCTCGTGGCGCATGCGCTCTCGGCTGGCGAGCTTGCTTCCACAGGTTCGTATGGGGGTCGATTACGACACCGATCGAGACGACACTCGGACCTTCACCTCGGCGACGAGCGAGCCGCGAAAAGTCGAAGGTGTTGACGAAGGGATGGGGTATGAACTGCGCGCAACGTGGGATCTCAACGAGGCAGTGTTCAACCGCTCAGAGGTAGCCATTCGCCGCTCTGTCGTTAACGCCTCGCGTCAACGTGACAGCCTGGTGTCCGAGGTGACTAAGATTTACTTTTCTCGTCGGCGTGCTCAGGTCGACCTGCTGCTGGCTGAAGACATCAGCGCCAAGGAGCGAGTTAAACAAGAGCTTCGCATCGCTGAACTGACGGCTTACCTCGACGGCTTGACCGGGGGTTGGTTCTCAAAGCAGATCCGCCGGTGAAGCGCCTCATCCCTTTGGTCGCTCTAGCGGCCTGCATTGATACCGATTTACCGCCGATCGACCTGGACGGTCCGATGTTGGTGTCGATCGAGCCTGCGACGGCTCAGCCGCTCCCGCTTGATCCTTCGATCCGGCTGGTCTTTTCAGAGCCGCTGGCGCGCCCCACGATCGAACCTGCCCTAGGTGGTCAGTCAGGCACTGTGCTGCTGATGACTCGCTACAAACTCGACGGCGATGGCCGCCCTGAACTCGATGACTCAGGACAGCCCGAATCGAATTTGAGCTCGTCGATGATCACCGATCTTAATGCGGGTGATGACGGCTTAGACGCGGCGAGCTATTTTGCCCGCTGCGTACAGACTCGGGTGACCTTACTCGATGATGACCAGACCGTTTTGGTCCAACCGATGCAGCGGCTCCGGGCTAACACGGAATACATGATCGTGCTCTCCAGCGTGATTCGTGACGCCGCAGGCAACCGACTCGGCTCGCCGCCCACGCCAGAGCAAGAGGCTGGTGACGGGCTCCCGCATGTCCTTCGTGTCTATCAAAGTGCGGCTGGGCCGCCTTCGGTTATCGGCGCAGATTTGCCTGGATTCACGACCGAGTTGCCGACCGGCCCTGTGCCGACGAACCGCAGCACCGCTCGGCTCGAGTTTGATCGCTCGATGGCGTCGGTGTCGAGCGGCGATGTCAAACTGGTCTTAGGTGAGAACCTCGCCAGCGTGACCTTGCCAGCGACCTTAAACGGAAAGATCCTCTCGGTGACGCTCCCGACCTTGGGCGCTGACGCAAACCACAGCGGTCGTTGCCTTGAAGGAGACGATGCGGACAACTTGTGCCCATCCAGTGATTACGCGCTCATCGTTGAGAACATGCGCGACAACGAAGGCAACGTGATGGAGCAGAACCGGCTGAGCTTTAGCACCGCTGCGGCTGCCGACACTCAAGCGCCGGTCTTGATCGGAGAGCCCGAGATTGTAGCGGGCGAAACCGACGTCTTGATCCGCTGGAAAACCGATGAGGCGAGCAGCACCGAAGTCGTGGTGATGGGCGAATCTGACGAAAGCTTTTACGGCGTCGCCTGCGTCGGGAACCCCTGCGACCACGAGGTGCGGTTAACCGACCTGAGCATTGGTCAGCAGTTGACCTTTTTCCTGCGCTCGAAAGATTTGGCGCTCAATGCGTTTGAGAGCGAAGACCTGCAGGTGACCACCATCGATTTACCCGATGTTGCGATCACCGAAGTGCTGGCTGCCTCGGGGCGAGATCCGGACAACTCGGGTGAATACATCGAGTTGTTTAATTTCGGCCAAGAAGCGATCGAGATCGGCGGTTGGCAGGTTCAGCGTATCGGCAGCGCCTCAAGGATTGATATCCCAGAAGACACGACGATCGCCGCAGGAGGCTTTATCCTGTTGGTAGGTGACGGGTTTGCAGTTGGAAACTTCAGCGGGGTGACCGAAGGCAACGTGCTGCGCACCTCTTCGAGTAAGCTGTTCAGCTTTGGTTTATCGAACTCGGATTTGACGGTGGCTTTGGTCGACGATCAAGGTCGGTCGCTCTCTGCGACGCCTCGATTGGTCTCGTCGACAGGGATGTCCAAGGCTCGTGAACGACTCGACGCTGAGGTCTTTTGCAATGCGACGCCAACGCCTTTGTCCTGGACCGCTAACAACTGCCAGTGAACGTCTCAGAGCTGTCTATCGAGGAAGCCTGTCAGCGGATCGCCTCCGGGCAAGCCGTCGCTTTTCCCACGGCCTGCGGTTACGGCTACGCGCTCGATCCCTTTTTAGCCGGAGCCGAGGCGGTGATGAGCCGCCTCAAGCCAGACCGTCGTGACCCCGTCGGGCTCATCGCCGGAGATCTACAAGCCGTTGACCGTCTGGTGGAAGATTGGTCGCAGGCTGCTCGCCGCTGCGCCGAGTCGTGGCCGGGGGAGCTGACGTTGGTGCTCAGGGCGGTTTCTGGTCTGCCCACGATGATCGTTTCTGAACTTGGGGGGGTCGCCGTTCGGATTCCGGACGGCTCGGTGGCTCGAGCGTTAGCGCACCGGTATGGCTCAGCCCTCACCGCAACGAGTCTGAATCAAACCGGTCAAAAGCCGGCTCAAACCATCGCAGAGTTGACACCGTTTTCGTCCGTGTTAGCAGGCTATCTTGCGGGCGCTTGTGCTTCGGAATTACCGAGTACACTCGTGGATACGCTGGTTGACCCGCCGCAGGTGCTGCGAGCCGGCAGCGTGGTGTTGCCGTGGCTCTAAGCGCATCGGATTTAGAGCGGTTTAGCCGGCAAATTATTTTGCCTTCGATCGGCGGACGCGGTCAAGAGCGCATCATGTCCAGTCACGTTGCGCTGGTGGGTTGCGGCGGTTTGGGTTGTCCGGTTGCCCTAGGGTTGGCGGGCGCAGGCTTGGGTTCACTCTCCTTGGTGGATCACGACCGCGTCGAGTTGAGCAACTTGCACCGTCAGATAGCGTTTACTCATGCCGATCTCGGCCAGCCCAAAGTCGATGTTCTTGCGCGTTCGGTCCAAGCCCGCTCCGCCACGCGCCTTGTTGTGCATCATGAGCGTGCTGCTAAAGGTCAACTCGAGCGACTTTTTGAAGGCGCTGATCTGGTCATCGATGCATCGGACAATTTTACGACCCGCTTCGCCGTCGCCGATGCCTGCGTGCGCCTAGATAAGACCCTCATTTCAGGCGCTGTCAGTGGTTACTCAGGGCAGCTTTTAGCGCAGAAAAACGGGGGAAAGCCATGCTATCGTTGTCTTTTTGAGTCTGAGCCTGATGGGGGGCGAAGTTGCGACGCAGATGGCGTTTTGCCTGGGGCTGTATTGAGCGTCGCTGGGATGATGATTCAGTGGGCTCTGCTGACCTTGGTGGGGCGCACAGAGGTACCCTTTGGGACCTTGCTGCAAGGCGACTTGATGACGGGAGAGTGGCGCCCGCTGACCATTCCAGTGCGGCCCGATTGCCACTGCGTCGAGTGAAAATAGCTAAAAACCTGACCGTTTAGAGGGCCTGGGGTAGACGACATGAAGGCCTTAACCTAACACCGATTGCGGACTGCCTACGCGCCCGTTTTGGAGAGCCATGAGCGACCACGCTAAACTGACGTATAAAGACCACGATATCGACATTCCAGTAGTTGTCGGTTCGGAGGGTGAAATAGGACTGGATCTAGGCGCAGCAAAGCTGCGTGATCAAACCGGTATGGTGAGCCTGGATGTTGCGTTTAAGCACACCGCATCAACCCAGTCTTCGGTCACGTTCCTTGACGGTGCGAACGGTATTCTGCGGTATCGTGGCTACGCGATCGAAGATTTAGCAGAGCGCTGCAGCTTTTTAGAGGTCTGCTACCTTCTGCTGCGCGGGGAGCTGCCGAGTGCGCCACAGCTTGAAGGCTATCGTCGAGAGCTCAATCAGCACACGCTTTTGCATGAAGACTTCAAGCGATTCTTCGATGCATTCCCCAAAGATGCGCACCCCATGGGCATTTTGTCGGCTGCGATGGCGGCGCTCTCAACCTTCTATCAAGACGGTGATACGGAAGACCCGAAAGCGGTCGAAACCGACATCTGTCGTTTGCTCGCGAAGCTTCCCACGGCGGCAGCCTTTGCCTTCAAGAAGAACCAAGGCCAGCCCTTTATCTATCCTGATAACTCGCTTCGGTACCCAGCCAACTTCTTGCGCATGATGTTCTCGTTCCCCACCGAAGAGTGGCTCGCTGACGATGACATTTGTGATGCGCTAGACACGCTGTTGATCCTGCACGCTGACCACGAGCAAAACTGCTCCACCTCGGCGGTTCGTCTCGTCGGTTCGGGTCACGCGCCATTGTATGCCTGCATCTCCGCAGGGATCAGCGCTCTTTGGGGCCCGCGCCATGGTGGC
Source organism: Myxococcota bacterium (assembly GCA_040260805.1). Classification (GTDB taxonomy): domain Bacteria; phylum Myxococcota; class UBA4151; order UBA4151; family UBA4151; genus CACGMS01. The sequence goes on from JBDQPD010000007.1 coordinate 15,176, forward strand.
GCCAACCAAGCCGTGTTGGTGATGCTTGAAGAAGTGCGCAGCGCTGGCGGCAACGTTCAAAAGGCGATCGAGGCGGCCAAGGACAAGAACGACCCGTTCCGTCTGATGGGCTTCGGTCATCGCGTGTATCGAAACTTCGACCCGCGGGCTCGAATCCTCAAATCCAAAGCGGATATGGTGCTCGACAAACTGGGTATTCATGACCCGCTGCTCGAGATCGCCAAAGAGCTCGAAGAGGCAGCGCTCGCCGATCCTTACTTCGTCGAGCGACGCTTGTATCCGAACGTCGATTTCTACTCCGGCATTATTTACCGCGCCTTGGGGATCCCAACCGATATGATGACGGTGATGTTCGCCATGGGTCGATTGCCCGGCTGGATCGCTCACTGGAAAGAGATGCGTGAACAGGGGCAGCCGATCGGTCGTCCGCGCCAGATCTATACGGGACCCAACCACCGCGCCTTTGTCCCGCTCAACGAGCGGTAACGAGTCGGGGTTGTTTCGCTGCCACGTGGGAGTAGCAAATGAGTTTGTTAGTAGTCGGTTCGGTAGCCTTTGACACTGTTGAGACCCATGCTGGTCGACGCGAAGAGGTCCTAGGGGGGTCGGCGACCTTCTTCTCGACCGCGGCGTCGTTCTTTTCGCCGGTTCGCTTAGTGGCGGTGGTCGGTGAGGACTTTCCCCAGCATCATGTGGCTGAACTTGAGGGACGCGGCGTCGACACCGCAGGCTTGCAGCGACAAGCGGGAAAGACCTTCCGCTGGGAAGGTCGTTACGATGACCTCAACGAAGCGACGACGCTGGACACTCAACTCAACGTCTTTGAACACTTCAAGCCTGAGTTGCCATCAGGCTTTGAAAGCAGTGATTACGTCTTTTTAGCGAATATCGATCCGGTCCTTCAGGGGCAGGTTCTGGACCAAATTCGAGCGCCTCGGTTGGTGGCGCTGGACACCATGAACTTTTGGATTGAAGACATTATCCCGGGCAAACGCGCAGCGCTTGAGGCGGTGATCTCGCGTGTTGACCTGCTCTTCGTGAACGACAAAGAGGCCGAGCTACTCAGTGGCGAGTCTAATGTGGTCAAAGCCGCTCAGCGTATCCGCGAGATGGGCCCCTCGACGGTGGTCATCAAACGCGGCGAGTTCGGCGCTTTGATGTTCTCGAGCGATGGAATCTTTGCGGTGCCCGCTATGCCGCTTGAAACGGTGGTTGATCCGACGGGCGCAGGGGATTCGTTTGCGGGTGGCTTCATGGGTTTTCTCGCCGCCAGTGGTCGTGTGGACGCCGAAGGAATTCGGCGAGCGGCAGTCGCCGGCTCGGTCACAGCCAGCTTTGCGGTTCAGGATTTTAGTTTGGATCGACTCAAAACCTTGGACAAAGGTCAGATCTCAGAGCGCTACAACGCCTTTAGAGACTTGGTTCGTATCCCGGAATGAGCGAACCTGGTGCCGACCTCATTACGTCGACCTATCGGGTCATTTATGGTGACACCGATCAGATGGGTGTCGTGTACTACGCCAACTATCTCAGACTTTTTGAGATCGGCCGTAACGAGTGGATCCGCGCTTCGGGCATGCCTTACGGTAGGTTCGAAGAGCAGGGTATGATGTTGCCGGTAGCGGATGTGAACTGCAGCTATAAGCGCAGCGCAAAATATGATGACCTGGTTGAGATTGATTGTTGGACTGAGAGTCTAGGTAGAGCATCGATCAGCTTTGGTTATCGCCTGCGGCGCGATGAGGAGCTGTTGGCGAGCGGCAGCACCAAACATGCGGTGCTTGATCGAGAGACCGCTCGCCTTAAACCCTGGCCTAAGGCTTTGTATCAAGCGCTTGATGCCTATCGAAAAGGCCTCATTGAGGAGTTGAGCTAATGGATAGAAACCTTGCCTTAGAGATGGTTCGCGTGACGGAACGTGCAGCGGTCGCTTGCGCTCGCTGGACAGGTAAGGGCGATAAAGAGGCCGCTGATCAAGCTGCTGTTGATGCCATGCGTCGCGCCTTTGATGGAATCAGCATTGCGGGTGAGGTGGTCATCGGTGAGGGCGAGCGGGACGAAGCGCCGATGCTCTTCATCGGCGAGCGTGTCGGGAAGGCTGGTCCTGATGACCCTGAGGTGTCGATCGCTTTAGATCCCCTCGAGGGCACCAACTTGTGCGCCTTTGGCAAGCCTGGAGCTTTGGCGGTGATCGCCATTGGGAAAAAGGGTTGCCTGATGAACGCGCCGGACTCGTACATGGAAAAGATTGCGGTCGGGCCAGTGGGTAAAGGTTGCATCAGCCTGGACAAGAGCCCGACTGAAAACCTGAAGGCGGTGGCGAACGCTAAGGGCTGCCAGGTGGAAGATCTGACCGTCGCCATCCTCGAGCGACCCCGCCATCAAGCGATGATCGAGGAGATCCGTGAGGCGGGCGCGATGGTGCAGTTGTTCAGCGATGGTGACGTCAACTTCGCCCTCGCGACCTGCAAAGAGGACAGCGGTGTTGATCTGTTCATGTCGACTGGGGGGGCGCCTGAGGGTGTGCTCGCAGCGGTGGCTATGCGCTGCTTGGGCGGAGACTTTCAGGGGCGCATGGCATGGCGCAATGACGATGAGATCGCACGGGCTCGAGAGATGGGTTTCTCAGAAGATGACCTGACTCGAGTCTGGTCATGCGAAGAGATCGCCTCGGGCGATGTCATGTTTTGCGCTACGGGTGTGACCAATGGCCCCATGCTCCCAGGCGTTGATTTCTTTGGTGGTGGTGCCACGTCGCACAGCTTGGTTTTACGAAGCAGGTCAGGCACTATTCGGCGTATTGAAACCGTGCACGACTTTACCCGTCGTCCCTTGGAGTAGTTTATGGCTGGCGCCACTCGTAGTTTGATCATCAATGTGACCCCCGAAGAGTTTTACTCGGTGGTCGCTGATTTCGAGGCTTATCCTTCGTTTTGCAACGACGTGGACGCTATTCGAGTGACCTCTCGTGACGGCGATTCGGCGCGAGTCGTGTTCACCATCAAGGTGGTCAAGTCGATCGAATACACGCTGGATTTGGTCGGCAAGCCTCACACGGAACTCAAGTGGACTCTGCATTCGAGCAAGTGGTTCAAACACAACAACGGCGGTTGGGATATTAAAGACCTCGGCGATGGTCGCATTGAAGCGCATTACGGAGTCGATGTTGGACTTGGCGTCTTTGTCCCTAAGGCGATCACCAAGCGGCTCGTTGAGTTGACCTTCCCGGCCATGCTCAACCAGTTCAAGAAACGCGCCGAGCAACTCTTCCCGAAATGAGTGCAGCCCTCGCCCGGGCTCTTTGTCAGCAACTACGGCAAGCCGGACATTCTGCATTCGTTGCCGGTGGCTGGGTTCGAGACCAGCTGCTCGAGCGACCGTCGGGCGATTTAGACCTCGCCACTTCAGCACACCCTGAACACGTCATGGCGCTCTTTGATCGAGTGCACCCGACGGGTTTGAAGCACGGGACGGTGACCGTCGTCGTCGCCGATCAGCCCGTTGAGATCACTACCTACAGGACTGAAGGGGACTATTCGGATGCACGAAGGCCCGATCAAATCACCTTTCTTGATCGTATCGAAGAGGATCTTAAGCGACGAGATTTCACCGTTAATGCCATCGCTTGGGACCCAATTGAGGATCGCTATATAGACCCCTTTGATGGGATGATCGATCTGCAGACCTTGACGCTGCGCTGCGTCGGTCGCGCCGAAGATCGGTTCGGTGAGGACGCCTTGAGGTTGCTTCGCGCCATGCGCTTTGCTGCGACCCATTATCTGATGCCCGTTGCCGGTTTAGAAGAGGCGATGCGTTCCCAGGCTCATCGCTTGGCTTTGATTGCTCCTGAACGAGTTGAACGTGAGCTCTCCTTGTTGCTCGAGCGCGCCGAGCGACCCAGTGTGGGCTTGAACTTCGGGTTGCGAGCCGGACTGATTGAGCAGGTTCTACCCGAGCTGATGCCCTTAGTGGGTCAAGCCCAAAACCGGTTTCATGCTTACGACTGTTGGGATCATACGCTCGCTGCGGTGGATGCGGTTCCTGCTGGTCAAACCAACGTCCGCTGGGCTGCCTTGTTGCACGACCTGGGTAAGCCGCCATCTGCTGAACAGCACCCAGACCGTCCCGATGAATATCGGTTCTTTGGTCATGAGCAGTTGAGCGTTGAGCTGACCCAGGTCATCGCTGAGCGCTTAAGGTTTTCAGGCGCACGACGAGCCTTGATCAGCGCTTTGGTGGCGACGCATATGCTGCATCCTAATGACGAGTGGGGCGACGCGGCGATACGGCGGTTGCTGCGGAAAATAGGACCTGAACGTCTGGATGATTTTTTGAGCCTCAAGCGCGCGGATATTCGAGCCAAAGGGACTGAAGATGTTGATGACCTGCTGGTTGGGGTCGAGGCGATCGAGTCGCGTTTGCGATCGGAGCTGGCGCGAGGTGCTGCCTTATCCCGTCATGATTTAGCGATTGATGGCACGCACCTGTGCCAAGCGCTCGACCGCGCACCGGGACCATGGCTTGGTCCGTTGCTGGCGATCTTATTGGACTGGGTAACCGAAGACCCCACTCGAAACCAACAGGGCGCGCTGCTTGCCCGAGCCAAACAAGAGCTGGCGAATTAAGCGCCTGAGTCCGAGGTCGGTTGATCCAGCTGATAAGGTCGGATTTGCTCTGCGAAATGAGACTCAGGTAGACTGCCTAAGAGCGGCACTCGGCCCAATAAAATGTCGGCGAACATCACAAAGTCGCCGCGCAAGCTCCATGACGGATACGTAAAGGTCGCAGGTCGGTTGTGCTCGAAGAAGAAGTGACCCACCCACGCGAAGCCGTAACCGATCACCGGGGTGAGCAAGAGGTAGCGCCAGTCGCCTTTGAGCGCTGCCATGATCGCCACAGCGATGACCCCCGTCGTGCCGATAAAATGCAGCAGTCGACAGGTCCCGTCGCGATGCTCGCTGAGGTAATAAGGATAGAATGTCTCGAACGATTCAAAGGGCTTCACGGGGTCTCCTTTGTAGGACCTAACAAAGGCAAGGCGGGATGTTCAATCACGACCTGTCCGCTGCCTTGACGGTCAGGGAGCATGACCGGCTCTCCAAAGCGCGCAAAGCCCAAGCCGGTTGCGCTCACCCAGATCCGTTGCTTCGGACCTTCAATCGCAACGTGAATGATTCCGGGTTGCGGTCCTGGGTCGGTGAACGGCCCCGTGGCGCCCGGGTGGAGGCGGACTTGGATCGGAACATTAAGGACGTCGCCGCGCCGATAATGGAGCGTCCCTTCGATCTGAAGTGCCTTGCGTAGATCGACCGGGTGGCTCGGCAGCTTGCCTTGTTTGCGGGCGGTACGAATCGTGTCGTTGACTCGGTCGATGGCTTCTTCGAGGAAATAGTCAGGATGCGCCGCCATCGAGCCGGCTTGTGTCGGCAAAAGACCGTAGCAGACGACCAAGAAGATGAAGAGGGCGGCGCGCAGCCACCCATGGCGTACGGGCCGCATGAGAACAGCGCCGCAAAGCGCTGCGATAACCGACCAGAAAATGGGGGCGGGCTCGCCGAGGTAGTAAGCCCATTCGCTGGCGTGACTCAGGCGCCACCACTCCACCAGTCGCCAGATGGCAGCAGCCAGCGGGATGCTGACCCATAAGAGGGTGTACGGTCTGCTGGCTTGCTGATCCATAGGACGTGATTAGGCGCCCATCGACTGCGCCGTCCAGACTGGATTGCGAAACCGGTTTGACCCTATGGTGCGATCGGGGCTTTGGAGACAACATGCGCAGGGTATCGTTGCTGCTCATTATGATCTCCTGCGCCTTGGGTGAGGGACGAGCTCCTCCGCCCCCTCCAAAGGCTGCCTGTGCCCAGATTGATGAGACCTTAGTCGCCACTCAAGAGGCCTTAGCCGAAGGGGAGTTCGAGCCCATCCGCTGGATGCTTGATCCCATGCTGTTCAAGGGGGAACTAGCGCCTGGCCTGCGGCAGCTTTTAGAGGACCCTGAGTCGGTACAAGAGCATCTAGGGGGCAATCGACTGCGACCGGCTCTGGGCGCTTTACTCACCTTGGTCCGCTCAACGCAGCCGGAACCTCTGTTGCGCGTGTTGGCTCGCTTGGTGGGTGATGCGTCATCGAGTGATCAAACCACGGCTTCGATCATTGAGTTCATGTTGGCAGACGCTGGTCGCTTAGCTGTGGTGGATCCCTTGCGAAAGATGCTGACCGATTGCGGTGAAGGGCGCCCTCTGGCGCAGACGCTTGCGGACATGAGCGGGACCGAGCTGGCTTGTGGAGAGGCTTTATCGTGTTTGCTCGATGAGCTGTCGGGTTTGGCGAGGGACCCTGCGCTTAATCAGGCTCTGAGTGAACTTACGCTTGAAGGCGAAGAAGGGCGTAAAGCGTTTAGCTTGCTCGTCGCTCGTTTGATGAGCTCAAGCGCTCAAGCCGGTTTTGACGTGGCTCAAGCCCAAGACCTTTTACGGACCGCTTTTGGGCAGCGCTTGCCCGAGGACTCCTTGCTGCGCCTGGATCGCCTCATTCAGATTATGGGTGATGTCTTCGCCGATGACAGGAGACGCGCCAACTGGTTGGCTGTCGTCACCTGCACCGAGCGGCATGACACGCAACGGGCAGTCGCCGGGACGGCTTATGATCTTTTGATTGGAAATGAACTCGACGTGCCGGAGCTGGTGGACTCGTTGCAGGGTCTGCTGACCAATCAGGAACGCAGCGATGTGATGCGGGTGGTTCATGACCTGACGCTGACCTTGGCGCAGCGAGATGATTTGCGCTTACCGCTCAACGCAGCGATCGAGCCCTTCTTGACGGTCTCGGTTCTGCGCGTGCTGCTGAACACCTTGCGATCGAGCGCAGTCCAGAGCGTCTTTGAGCAATGGCTCGGCCTGCTCGATGAGGAGATGCAATGCGAACCATCCTGATGGTCCTGAGTTTGTTCATGAGCGCAGCAGCCTTGGCGAGTCCTCTAGAGCTTTATGGCATCGGCTTATCGGGTGCGGGTCGAGGCTTGGCGAATGTTGCGGGTGCGCGCGATCTCTTTGCGACTTTTTATAACCCGGCGGGTTTGATGGATATTAAATCCATCGAGTTTGGCTTGGCGCACCAGATCAACGCGCCCTTCGTGGCGCTCGAGATGAGCCGAGAGGACCCGTCATTTGAGCCCGCAGAGCCCAGTGTTTATCAAAACACAAGCCTGGGGTTCGCGGTGCCCTTCACGGGGCGCTTGGCCGGTCGGGCGAGCTTGGGTGCTGTGCTTGAGGTTCCCAATGGAATTCTGGTGCGTGCACGGGCTCTGGATACCCGCCGACCCCATTGGTTCATGTACGATTCTTATCCTGACGTCTTCGTCTCGCAGGTCGCGTTGGCGATCCGGTTTTTTGAGGGGCTCGATCTCGCCGTAGGTGTCCACAACAATACGGGCTTACAGGGCCGGGTAACCCTTGAACTCGATGCTGCGACCAACACCTGGACTCAGCGCGAGCTGGACTTCGAATTCACCGGACAACTCGGGCCCACCGTGGGCCTTAAAGCCTACCACAAGAATTGGCATTTTGGGTTGGTCTATCGCTCGCCGCTCGCCATGGATTTCGCCACCCCGGCCGATCTGGCGTTCAACAACCTCGACGCCGGACTTCGGCTTGAGCTCGCTGGGGTCGTCCACATGCTACCCACCGTGTTGGCCTCAGGTCTTGAATGGCGGACCACGCGCTGGAGCCTTGAGCTCGCGGCGCAATGGAAACAGTGGTCAAGCGCTCGCGACCCATCCATCGACGCAGGCTTAGACATCAGCGGGAGCGATGCAGAGGCTTTGGGTCTTGGGCAAGCTTTGGATGCACCCGACCCTGAGGGGCAGCCGCGCCAAAGCCCGGGGTTTAGAGATACGTTGAGCGTGGGTTTGGGGGGTAGTTTCTCGTTCCGTAACGGGCTTCAAACTCAGGCTGGTTACAGCTTTATACCCAGCCCGATACCGGATCAGATCCACCACACGAATTTGGTGGATCCGGATCGTCATGTGCTGAGCATGAGTCTGATCTGGAAGGTGATCGATCCTCTTGGCGTGTTCACCAAACCGCTAGGGTTAGGCTTCTCATGTCAGTGGAATCACTTGGCGAAGCGCAGGGCAGAGAAGACGCTTGGTCCGGTGGATCCGGTAGGCGACTGGACCGCAACGGGTGGTATTTTGAGTCTCAATTTTGGCTTCGAGGGGCGGCTCTAAAAAACAAGCCTCGGTCAATCGCCCGAGCGCTTGGCCTTGCCTGAGCGGTAAAATTGGTCCAACCATTTGGTCCAACCAATTAAAAGCAGCCGTTCATGGATCAAACCGTCACCCTCAGCGATCAAGTTGCTCAGCAGTTGCGAGCGCGTATTGCCGAAGGCGCTTGGCAGCCGGGTATGACCCTGCCGCCGGAGCGTCGTCTCGCCGAGGAGCTTGGGGTATCACGCGGCTCCTTGCGCGGTGGAATAGCTCAGCTTCAAGCTGAGGGTTTAGTGGAAGCGCGCCAGGGCTCTGGGACGCGTGTTCGTGACGACCTGAGCAGCGCGCCGGTCGACTGGATCTCATGGGTGCTCGCCAACGATAAGCTGGACGCTCAAGAGGCGCTGCTCGTGATCGAGCAGCTGGTTGGCTTGCGCCGGACGGTGGCTCTGCACGTTCTTGAACAAGCGCTTGATGGTCTCAATGCGGTCGAGCTCGAGCGCTTTGAGATTTTGGTCGACGCCCAAGGCGATGCGCTTGAAGACCCACTCCGCTACCAAGCTCTAGAGCATGATATTGAGCGGTTCTTCATCCGTTTAGCTGGTAATCGAGTCGTTCCTTTACTCAACGAGAGCCTGAGGCGATGTTTTCGAGCGCGCCCGGAGATCGTCGATGCCTTCATGGGGCCACTCCACGAGCATCACATCGGAAACCAGGCGCTGCTTGGCGCCTTGCGGATGGTGTTGGGCTCTCCTGGCCAGCGCTCAGAGGTGATGAGCGCCATGACCTCGGCGGTTAAGGTATTTGAAGCGCAGGGTCTGGCGCGGGTTCGAAAGGAGCTTGAGGTATGATGGGTTGGTTAACGCTTAGAGCGCTCGATGCGGTGATTCCTGGCAGCGACCGAGCGCCAGGCTTGGCGGCCTCCGGTCGTGGACCGATCGTGGTCGCTGAGCTTCGGCGTGAGGCACCTTTTGAGATGGTCTTGGTGCTCAACCTTGCGGTGTGGCTCTGGTTGCTTACGCCGATCTTTACCGTCTTCATCCCGCTGCCTGCGATCATGCTGCCCAAGCGGCTCAAATACCTCCACACGGATCGGCTGACGAGCACGTCGTTTTACTTGGTCCGGCAGGTTTCTTTGGTGCTCAAGCAGGTGGCTGGAATTGCCTGGGGTCAAGACCCGGAAGTGCGCGCTGCTTATCAGATGGCGCCTTATCCAGAGGACCCCGGAAGCTGGAAGGGCATGTCATGAAGCATCAAGCTTTTGAGCCCAAGCAGCACATCCAATGGGACGCTGACTATGTGGTGATTGGAACCGGCGCCGGTGGCGCAGCGGCAGCATCTGAGTTGGCTCGCGGTGGCGCTGAAGTGGTGATGGTTGAGGCGGGGCCTTGGCGTGACCCGAGCGATTATCCTGCGAGCGTGTACGGCAGCTTTCGCGATCTGTTTGATCGGTGGGGAACGACCGTGACTCGGGGCAAGGCGATCTGGCCGATCATCCAAGGCTCATGTGTGGGGGGCTCAACGGTCATCAATTCGGCGATCGTGGTCCGAACACCAGGTGATATATTTGATCAGTGGCAGCGTGAGCACGGCGTCGGCGGCGACGCGCTGGCGCAGCGGGTTTGGGCGCATCAAGATCGCATCGAAGAAGAACTTTTTGTCGAAACGACTCGCCCTGATCGACTGGGTCGTAGCTCAGAGCTTGCGTCTGCAGCCGCTCAGAAGATGGGCATTGAAGGTCACTTGATGCGTCGCTCGGTCAAGGATTGTCTGGGCAGCGCAGGGTGTTTGCAGGGCTGCCGGCACGGCAAAAAGCAAAGCACCAATTTGCAATGGGTCCCTGAGGTGCTCGAGCGCGGTGGGGGCATTCTAAGTTGCGCCCCGGTTCAGCGTATCGTCATGGAGGGTCACCGCGCCGTCGGGGTGGAGGGGCGGTTTCGACACCCACGCTCGCGCCGCAAGGGCGGTCGCTTTACCGTCAGGGCGCGCAAAGGGGTGCTCGTCGCGGCATCGAGCACCCATACGCCCTGTATTTTGCAGCGCAGCGGGGTCAAGTCACCGGCTTTAGGTTACGGTTTTAGGGCGCATCCAGGCTGCGCTATTCCTGGCGTTTATCCCGACCCTGTGGGGATGGACTTTGGAGCGACCCAAGGGTGGGCGAGCGTTGAGTTTCGCAACACGCCTGGTTACAAACTAGAGACCTTAAACCTGCCGCTCGAGCTCGCAGCCGTGCGACTCAAGGGCGGCGGGTCCGCGTTGATGGAGCGAATCGAGGAGCTGCCGCGCATGGGGGTCTGGGTAGCAGCCTGTCGTGCCAACTCTTCAGGGCGCGTGAAGAACAGTTTTGGTGGCAGACCGGCGGTAGACTACATCATGGATCAACCCGATATGCATCGCCTGCGCAGCGGACTCAAGAAGACGGCTGAACTCCATTTTGAGATGGGCGCGACGCATGTGCTGCCGGGTATCCAAGGCCTGCCTTACAAACTCACAGCCGATGAGCTCCATCGATTCGATACCGTCTCGACCAGTCCCAAAGCGTACACCGTGATTATCTCGCATCTCTTTGGTGGCGCGGTGATGGGCGCTGACCCCAAGACCTCATTTTGTGATGGCAGCGGTAAGGCGCATGGTTATGACGGCTTGTACATCGCTGATGCAGCGCTTCTGCCGACCAACTTAGGGGTCAACCCACAACACACAATTATGGCGATGGCTCGCGTCGTCGCCGAGGATATTTTGGAGCACAACTCATGACGCTTTCGGACCTTTTGAAGCATGACGCCCCTGACCGAGCGGCGATTAGTGAACACCTCAACGGCTTGTCAGGCTCGGATCAAGTGCGGGAAGTGCGGGCCTTGTCCGTCAAGCTTGTGCACAGGTGCTGGACGGTTTTTGAACCCGGCGAAACCATCGACCTAAATCATCTGGTGCCGGCTGATTGCGATGAAGGCGTCGCCATTCACCATATGGGGGTCAACACGCTCCCTGCGTTTCGTCACTTCGAGAAACGCTTCGCTCGAGCCACGGGAAACCCCGCAGAGATCTGGGGTTATAATCACCAGACCTTTGCGTGGCTAACGGGACCTGGATCCTTCGTTGTTCATGAAAAGGGCTCTGATAACGAGCCTGCCCTGTTCATTGATTATCGCAGCATTCCAAAGGGCAGTATCGACGGCTGGCCTGCGCCTAAATCGAACGATAAAGGGATCGCCAAGCTCGTCTACGGCGGCATGCAAGACTATATGCGCAAGGTCTCGGACCGAGTCAGCGTCGGTCGAGCCTTCACCAACGGCAAAGATCGCGGCGAGTCGTTTATGCTCGTACGCGCCGACTAAAAGCCCAGACGGGCATCGAGCTGACTCAGGGCGTGGTCAAAACCTTTGAGCCCAAACGCGAGCTCTTTTTGGGTGATGTTGAGCGGTGGAAACGCCGACAGATGAGACCAGCGCATGAACGCATAGATGCCGGCATCGAGGAGATCCGCTTTGAGGTATTTCATCGACGCTGGGTTGCCGGATAGATTGGCGAGTAATCGCCCCTGAGGATCTTGCAAGTCCAGCATCCCCATCAACCCGATCGAGCGCGCCTCGCTGACGCTCGGGTGATCCTGTTCAAGCGCAGCGAATCCCGCCGCGAGCTCCTCGCCGCGCACCCGGACGTTCTCCATGATGTCCTCTCGCTCGAAGATCTCGAGCACGCCAGCGACCGCCGCGAGCACCATGGGATGACTGTTGCAGGTCAGGCCTCCTACGAAGCTGTGCTCCTCGAAGTGTGCGCTGATCCGTTCGTGAAAGGCGACCGCTCCACCTGGAGCGTAGCCACAGGTCATCCCTTTTGCCATCACCACTAAATCCGGCACAAAGCCGTCGCGTTCAAAGCCCCAAAAGGTGCCGCAGCGCCCAAAGCCACTCATCACCTCGTCGCAGATCATCAAGATGCCGTAGCGACCGAGCAGGTCCTTGAGCCGAGCGAGATAACCTTTAGGCGGGATCAAAACCCCGTTCGCACCGACCACGGGTTCCACGACCATCGCAGCGATGGATTGGGCGCCTTCACCTCGGATCACCTCTTCAAGATAGGTCAGATGGGCGTCGCTACGGTCATCCATCTCACCAAAGGAGTAGGTGTAGGGCTGCAGTCCGAGCACATGGACAAACCCCGGAGGTCCCGGCTCATTCGCCCATCGTCTCGGGTCACCGGTTGCGGCAATCGCGCCGGCGCTTCCGCCGTGGTAGCTTCGATAACTGCTCAAGATCTTTTGCCGGCCGGTGTACAGGCGCGCGGCGCGAAAGGCGTTCTCGTTCGCCTCGGCGCCACTCAAACAATACAGAATTTTGTCGATGGCTTCGGGGAAGGTCGCGCTCAGCGCTTGAGATACCGTGGCTCTGATGTCCGTCGCAAAGGCTGGCGCCGCATGAGGCATCGCATCAAGTTGAGCTTTCAACTTAGCGATCATATGAGGGTGTTTATGGCCCAAGTTTGCGTTCATCGACTGGCTGTTGAAATCCAGAAGCCGCCGCCCGTCTGCAAGGGTCAACCAGCTTCCCTGCGCTGACGCTAAGGGCAAGGGGTGAACGTCGCGGCCAGCACTCCACGTGAAGACCGAGTGTTTTTTGCTGCCGTCGATCATGCTCTGGGCGTCCATGGGACCTCCGCTTGGGTTCGGCTCAAAGCACTCAAGCCCGGCCAGGTCAAACTGTCCAGTTGGTTGCGAGCATCTGCCAAAGCGCTTGGGTGATTGATGGGATCTATTACCCGGCGATGGTGCCTTCTCGAGCCAGTTTTCAACCGATTGTTTGGCCTCCCTCGCCAAACCCGTGCTGACCCCTTATGCTCGCCGTTGAGGAGTCCGTTTTATGGCGATCTTTAGCAGCAAAAAAGCCGCTCCTAGCACACCGCTTGATCAGCTCAGAACCGACACGAAGCTCAGCCCCGCTGACCAGCAGCGTTTGGTGCGCGAGGTGCTCAGCGATGAGAGCGTTCGGGGTAAAGATGTCGCCTGGGCGTTGGCATCGAAGCGTCCAGAGTTGCGCCGGATGGGCATCCAAGTGCTCAAGCGCAGCGGAGGTGAGCTGGGTAAGACCTTGATCGCGGAGTTTCGTGACAAGTCAGAGGGCGAACAAAAGAATCTGATTCAGTCTGCGTGTGAACTCGATCAGGATACGGTGACAGAGGTTCTTGAGTGGCTCCAAGGTAGCGACAATCGTCGCAGCCGCAGTTTGCTTGGTTATCTGATTCGTTACGCGCCTTTTGATAAGGTCAAAAGCGCCTTGAGCAAGCTCGCCAACGACGCAACCGGCGAGGTGCGGGTCGCCGCCATCTCGCGCTTGCGTGAAGACCCAGCGATGCTTCGCTCGATCGGTCTGGGCGCAGAGGCGATCGCCAGCATGGCGCAAAGCCCGACCGACGATCTTCGCAAGGCTGGTTATGAGTTGGCTGCAAGCCTGACGGGTGAGAACTTTGATCTCATTTTGGTACAAGGTCTTGGTGACTCGGTCCCGACCATTCGTAAGCAGGTCGCTAGTCACATTGAAAAGCGGGTGATCGAGAGTGATCCAGCGATGATGCATGCTTTGATGGATCTCTTAAGTGATGGTCGGCACGCGGTGCGCTCGACCGCGGTCGATTTGTTGACCAAGGCTCCCGACACCCACCAGGTCGTCCGCTCGTATCTTGACGCGACCAAGGGCGCCGCTGGCTGGATGCGGGATCGCGCTCTGGATAGCCTGAAAGCCTTCGGTGATACTCTGATCGAACCGATCTTAGAGCTGATGAGGGATTCAGATCGCGAGATCCGCATGATGGCGCTGTTGGTCGGGGCGAGCTTTGAGGACCCTCGATGCGTCGAGCCGATTATGAGCTTACTCGATGACGAAGACTGGTGGACCCGCTTGAGCGCGGTTGAGACGCTCGGTCGGAGCGGCGACAAGCGCTGCGTGGGTCGCTTGATCGAGATGCTCGATGATCAGGATTGCCAATGGGCAGTGATCGAGGCGCTTGGCGCGCTCGGAGATGAACAGGCCATTCGGCCTCTAGCTCGCTTCCTCAAACACGATGCTGTTCCCGTGCGCTTAGCGACGATTGACTCACTCGCCAGCTTTGAAGACCCTCGAGTACTCAAAGCACTCACCGACCGACTCAAACACGATGACAGTCAGATCGTCCGGGATCGTTGCGTCGAGGTGGTGCGAACGATCGCTGCGCGACAGGGAAAGACCACCGACCGAAAACAGCTTGAGACGATGGCGCGCCAAAAGGGTGGTGAACATGCCACCAATCGTTTGGATCGCTTGTTGATTGAGGTTCGGCGCCAAGGAGGCTCGGATTTACACATCGCGGTGGGCTTACCTCCCTTGATGCGTGTGGGGGGTGCGCTTGAGCGCGCGCCTGGCGGCGGGATGGAAGAGGATGAGGTCAAAGAGCTTTTGTTCTCGATCCTCACGCCTCGCCAGAAGGAGGCGCTGATCAAGGATCTGCAGCTCGACTTCTGCTACTCAGTACCCGAAGTCGGGCGCTACCGCGCAAACCTCTTCCTCCAGCGACGCGGTTACGGAGGAATTTTCCGTGTGATCCCTGGGGTTGTGCCAACCTTTTCAGACATTGGCTTGCCGGATCATGTGGCGCAGATGAAGGATTTCCACCAGGGCATGATCATCGTCGCTGGGCCAGCGAGCTCAGGAAAGTCAACGACGCTTGCCGCCTTGGTGAATCTTCTCAACGAAGAGAAGCGTGCGCATATTTTGAGTCTTGAAGAGCCGGTCGAGTTTGTTCACCTGAACAAGCAGTCGTTGGTCAATCAACGAGAGGTCGGTAAACATACGCAGAGTTTTGCCAATGCGTTGCGCGGAGCGCTTCGTGAAGACCCCGACGTGATCGTCGTCGGTGACATGCGTGATCCCGAGGTGATTCGAATGGCGCTAGAAGCCTCCGAAACCGGTCACTTGGTGATCGGCACGCTCAACACCACCTCAGCGCCGCAGACGGTCGATCGAATCATCGACTCCTTCCCTCCGAACGAGCAGCAGCAGGTCCGGCTAGCGCTCAGTGAGAGTTTACAGATTGTTGTCTCTCAGCGCTTGTTGCCGAGGATGGATGGACAAGGTCAGGTGGCTTGCTTTGAGATCCTTTTGGCGACCACTTCGGTGCGCAATATGATCCGTGATGATAAGACGTTCCAGCTCGGCGCTGCCATGCAGATGGGCAAAACTCAGGGGAACCGAACCGCCGATATGTCGATGCAGGATCTGGTCGAAAAACGCCTTCTGAGCGCCGAGGATGCCTACACTCGAGCGAAGGAGAAATCCTTGTTTGAAAACTTAGTGAGTTCGGACTTCTTGGCAGAGGCTCAGCGCTCGGATGGTGCGAGCAAAGACAAGAAGGAAGGGGCCTGATTATGAGTATCGTTCGTCGTAATCGCATTGATCGCTTCTTGCAGCTCATGGTCGAGCGTGGCGCCTCTGATCTGCATTTTAGTGTCAGCCGGCCTCCCATGTTTCGTCTCAATGGCGAGATCGATCCGCTTCGCTACCGAGTCATCACTAACGAAGATTATGTCGCCATGATGGAGCCCATCGTTCCGCACGAGAGCTATTGGCAGCGATTTCTGGCGAGTGGTGATCTTGATTTTGCATACGAAGTGCCAGGTTTAGCGCGTTTTCGTGTGAACTTGTTTATGCAAGAACATGGCTTTGGTGCTGTGTTTCGGACGATTCCAACCACCATCTTAACGATGGAGCAGTTGGCGCTTCCGACCGTGCTTAACCGGATCGTTGATTTGCGATCGGGCTTGGTTCTGGTGACCGGCCCCACAGGCTCGGGCAAGTCGACGAGTCTTGCGGCAATTATCGATCGTATGAACTCGACTAAGTCCATGCATATTGTCACCATTGAAGACCCTGTCGAGTTTGTTCATCAGCACAAAAAGGCTGTGATTTCACAGCGTGAGATCGGTCAGCACGCACACAACTTTGCCGACGCTCTGCGCGCCGCGGTGCGCGAGGACCCTGACTTGGTGCTCGTGGGCGAAATGCGTGACTTGGAGACCATCAGTCTGGCGCTAAACGCAGCGGCCTCTGGGTTGTTGGTCTTTGGCACCTTGCACACCAACTCCGCCGCAAAGACAGTGGATCGGATCATCAACGTCTTTCCGACCGATGAACAAGAGGCGGTGCGGTCGGTCTTGGCAGAGTGTCTTCAGTGCGTCGTGGCTCAGCAGCTGCTCAAGCGTATCGGGGGCGGACGATGTGCGGCGGTAGAGGTGATGTTCACGGCGCCGGCGCTGCCTAATCTCATCCGTGAAGGGAAATCGCACCAGCTCGGCGGTTACATATCGGCTGGAAAGCGCTTGGGTATGATCACCATGGACCAAGCCCTCTACGATCACGTCGAAGCCGGTCGAATCTCAGTGGAGGCGGGGATTGAGAAGGCGCTTAACAAGATGGACTTTAGAAAGCGCATGGCGACGGTTAAAGGGCCTGATGATGCGCGGCTCGCTCAGCAGCGCCCTGGTTCAGGTAAGCCCGCGTAGATGAGCGTAGAGATCGGCGAACCGTTGCAGCGAGAGCGCAGCGCCGAACAAGAGGACCTGCCGGCGATCGCGGGCTGTGGCTACAAGGACCCTAATTTCGACCCTGTGGCGGCATGGAAGGCGAGGCAAGCGGCGAAACCTGCGCAACAGGTAGAGCAGGGATCGCTGATGCCCTGCGTGGAGGCGATGCCCAACTGGAGGAGCTTTGTGGGGTGGGTTGAGCCGTCAGCTTCAGCACCTAAAGAGCCGCAGCCGGTCGAGGAAGCTGCTCCCCTCAAGCCCGCGCCGCAGTCTATTCTACCTGAGGACACTGCGAAGCCTTCACCGACCCGAGAAGAAGTGATTTTTGACGCGCCCGATGACGACGCAACCTCGATCACCCTCGCCGATTTTGACGAGCCTGGTCAGGCCAGCGCGGCGCCGGCAATGAATCTGGGTGACTTGGACATGGATTCGATCATCCAAGCTGCTGCTGAGTCGGTCGATTTAGCGGCTGAAGCGCCCGAGACAGATCCTGCTCATGAGCCTTCAGCGACTTCAGAAGCCAGCGCGTCGACCATGGTGGTTGTGCTCGATGAGCCCGGCGCATCACTCGATTTTGAGCCCGAATCAGAACCGGAACCGATGCACGCTGGTCGAGCTGAACCGCTGGTCTCGACCTCACCCCAGGGCATGCCCCTCGCGCCCAAGCTCGCAGGGGTTCGACCCTTAGCTCACCCCGGGCGACTCCCGCGCGGTTTTGACCTGAGCGCAGCGGAAAAAGGTGTTTTGAGAAAATGTAATGGCCAGCAGACCACTCAGGCGATTTTTGATTCGGGCATCGAGCTTGATGGCGACGCTTTGACTGCCTTTCTAAAGCGTTGCGCTAAGGTCAAGCTGATCACCTTCAAGAAGTAGCTGCTCTCACTTCACCTCGTCCTCATTTTTTCCGATACGATACCGTTGCGTTTCGCATGGGCCTCGGCTACCAAGCAAGCGGATTGGACGATTCAATGAGCGATGAGCGCCGAGGACGGCCGCTGGATGCCCAGCGCAACAAAGTGATTCATAGCAGCACCCTGAGTTTGATGGGCGAATATGGCTATGATGCGCTCTCCGTCGAGCGTGTAGCCAAGCTGGCGGGCGTCTCTAAAGCGACGATATACCGCCGCTACCCGAACAAGATGGAGCTGGTCTTAGCGTCTCTAGATCACAATTTGTACGGGTTGCCGATGCCCGATTCTGGGACCGGTTTGGGCGATTTAATGCAGATGGCGCATATGATTCGCACCTACGGGCTGAATAATGAGACGAGATGCATGTTTGGGACCATGATGACGGCGCGAGTACGTCATCCGGAGCTAGCGAAGGCTGTTCATGAGCGGATCGTGGTCCCCAGACGTCAGCGCGCTCGGAGTGTCCTTGAGCGTGCGGTCAAGCGTGGTGAGTTGCCGGCGGAGACGCCACTCGAATTGGTGATGGATATGGTATTTGGTGCGATGTTGGTGCGTTTGGCGCGCGGGGAAGCGGTGAGCGAATCGCTCGCTGAGCATCTCGTGAAGACCGTCTGGTTTGGGATGGGGGGCCGATGATGCGTTGCAGCGCACTGATCCTCCTGAGCGGTTGCGCTCTGCACCCGCTCAGTGTTCGGACCGCCGTCGCGCCGGATTTACCCGCGCCCAAGGTGGTGAGCGACGATCTCGCCCAGAGCGATTGGTGGGGGGTCTTACCCGACGAGTCCCTCGCCGCGCTGGTCTCCGATACGCTGGCGAACAACCCTGACTTGAGAACTTTTGAGGCGGTGCTGCGCCAGGCGGAAGCGATGGCGAAGGTCAGCGGCTCTGCGCGGTATCCATCGCTGAGCTTTGCGAGCTCTTTTGTCGGTCAGCCCTACACCCCCTTTGTGCTTCCTATTCCTGGAATGAACCAAGACCCGGACACCGAGGCGCAAGCGACGATTCAGACGCAGTTCAATCTTGCCTATGAGGCCGATCTGTTTGGTAAGGTCCGCGCGAACGCGGGAGCCGCTCTGCGAGACGCCAAAGCCGCCGCCTTAGACCTGCAAGCGATGCAGCTGATGAGCACCGCTCAAGTCGTCGAGATGGTCCTGACGGTACTTGAAGGGCGAGAGCAGCTGGCGCTGCTCGCCACCAACGAGAAGCTTTTACGGCAACAGCGTGACTTCGTGATCAGCCGCTACCAAGCGGGTCTGTCCAACGTCCTCGAGCTGCGCCAGCAAGACGAGCTGATTGCGACCACGGTCGCGCAGCGCCCATTGCTCAACGAGCAGATCGCCGCCGCAGGTCGCCGCTTGTCGTTGTTGACAGGTGGACATTCTGGGACTCAGCGCCTGCCGAAGGGAGCCGCTCTTCCGACCCTGCCGGCGCCGTGGGCAGAAGCCGTTTCAGCGACCTTTGTGCATCGCAGACCAGACGTAGCGAGCGCCTTTGAAAAGCTGCATTCGGCAGATCATCGATTAGCCGCTGCCTTGGCTTCTCGCCTGCCGAGTCTGAGATTTAATGGAGCGGCGGGGTTCTTGTTCTTAGGGCGCAGCGCTGCAGAAACAACGGTAGGCGGCAATACAGAGCCCGCGAAGAGCCTGTCCGAGTCGCTAGGGGAAGCCTACGACACCGTCGCTGAGAACCCAGCAGATAACCTCGCCTGGCAGCTCTCGGTGCAGCTCCTTCAGCCCATCTACCAAGGCGGCGCCGTCAAGGGGCAGATCGCTGCGGCTCGCGCCGGGAGAGAGGCTGCGGTTGAGCGCTACCGAAAGGCTGTTTTGACAGCCTTTGATGAGGTGGTTTCAAGCCACTCTGGCGAGCAGGCGCAACGCAGCTATTTGGATCGCCTCAAGGATCAGCGCCGCGCTGTCGAGGCGTCGCTCAATGCTGCGAAAGATCGTTATCAAGCGGGTCTCACTGAATACCGCGTCTTATTGCAAACTCAGCTGGCTTTGTTGCGCGTGGATCAAGCGTTAATCCGCGCACGCCGGCAAGTCTGGAGTCAACGGATACGGCTTTTACGAGCCGCCGCCGGTAGCCTTGGAGAGAACAGGCCATGAACAAACTCAAAATCATTTTGCCGATCGCATTTTTGGTGCTCGGCGGAGTCGCCGTCAAAGCGCTGGGTAGTCGTGACCGAGCCCCGAAGAAAAAACCTGCCAGTGAGCGCAGTGTTGCCGTTCAGACAGCGCCCGTGGAGCGACGCGATGCGCCGTTTTTTATCCACGCGGAAGGCACCGTCCAAGCGGTCCAAAACACCACACTCAGCGCACAGGTGGCTGGGCGAGTGGTGCGGCTGAGCCCGAAACTCAAAACAGGCGGTCTTTTTACTCAGGGTGAAGTGCTCCTAAAGATCGATGATCGTGACCACCGTGCGCGCCTTGTGCAATCTCAAGCCGTGGTTCAGCGAGCCGAGATGGAATTTGAGATGGCGAAGCAGCGCCAACGGGTGGCGCAAGCCGAATATGCGGGCAGCGGCGTGGGCAAAGGTCAAGAGGCGCACCCCTTGACGCAGTATGAGCCTCAGCTGCGCGCAGCTCAAGCTGCCTTGTCGAGCGCCCAAGCCGGTCAGCGGCTGGCGCAACTGGCGGTGGATCGAACCTCGCTCAGAGCACCTTATGACTGCGTTGTGCGCAAGCGGCAGGTGGAGGTCGGTGATAACGTGGGTCCTGGGCGCATGCTCGCAGCGGTCGCCGGTACCGGCATGTACGAAGTCATTTTGTCCCTGGGTCAAGACAAGCTCAAACTCATACAGGCGGGAGGTTCGATGACCGACCGAGAGGTGTGGGTCTCGACCGGGCGAGGCGATAAGGCGCTCTGGAAAGCTCGCATCGACCGCTTGGAGGCTGAGCTTGAGCCGCTGGGGCGGCTGGCGCGTCTTGCCGTACGGATCGATGAGCCGCTCTCCGAGGATACCCCTCTTTTCTTGGGCAGCTTCGTGCAGGTCAAAATCGCCGGTGTGCCGCTCAAGAACGTCTTCGTTGTTCCTGACCGAGCCTTCAACAATGGGCGCGTCTTCGTCGTCGACAGCGAGAACCGTTTGGACGCTCGAAAAGTTGATATAGCGCATCGAGTGCCAGGCGTCGCCTACGTCTCAGACGGTCTGTCCGAGGGTGATGAGCTGGTCATCTCGCGTCTGCGGAACCCGTTGGTGGGTACTAAAGTCAAGCGAGCCGGTAGCGAACCGGATCAAAAGCCAAAGTCCACCGAGGGCGGGGGTGACACCAAATGATGGATCCCAAACAGATCGGCAGCGGGCCGATCGCGTGGATGGCTCGTAACTCAGTGGTCGCCAACTTGCTGATGGGGTTCATGCTCATCGCCGGCGCCTTCATCGGCAGCGGGATCAAGCAGGAGATCTTCCCCGAGGTCTCGTTAGACATCATCACCGCAACCGCTGTGTATCCGGGCGCAAGTCCCGAAGAAACCGAGCAAGCCATCTGCTTGCGCTTCGAAGAGGCTGTGCGCGGGGTGGATGGCGTGAAGCGGATCCACTGCAACGCAGGCGAGAGCTCTGCGACGGGTTGGTTTGAGCTTCAAACCGGCGTGGACGCAGACAAGGTGCTCCAAGAGGTGAAGTCGGCGATCGATCGTATCCGAACCTTCCCTGCCGACGTTGAGCGACCGATCGTCAGCTTGCCTGCGTCTCAGGCGCAGGTGATCTCGATGGTCATTTATGGTGATCTGGACGAGCGCACCTTGCGTGAAAGCGCCGTGACGATGCGCGACGAGATGCTGGCGCTGGACGAAGTCTCTAAGGTCGCGCTGTCCGGGGTGCGAGGCTACGAGACCGTGATCGAGGTCCGCCGTGAGGATTTGCGTCGCTACGGTATGACCATGTCGCAGCTGGCGCAGGCTATTCGCTCCTCATCCATTGATCTGCCTGCGGGAAGTTTGCGAACGGGTTCGGGCGAGATCTTGGTTCGAACCAAAGAGCAGCGCTTCTCAGCCTCCGAATATGGTGCCCTGACGGTCTTGTCTCGTCCGGACGGTACTCGCGTCATGCTGCGCGATGTAGCCACCTTGCGCGACGACTTTACCGAGACCTTTACCGAGGCCACGTTCAATGGCTCTCCGGCGGTGATGCTCACCGTATCAAGGACAGGAAAGCAGACCCCCAAAGGCGTCGCCAGTGCGGTCCAAGCCTTTACCGAGAAGAAACTCGCTGAGCTGCCACCATCCGTCAAAGTTGCGACCTGGATGAACCGCTCGGAGATGTTGTCTGCGCGCATGGACTTGCTGACACGAAATGCCGCGACCGGATTACTTTTGGTGATCATCGTGTTGGCACTCTTCTTAGAAATTCGGCTCGCTTTCTGGGTCACAATTGGGATCCCAATCAGCTTTGCGGGCGCCTTTTTGCTCGTCCCCGCCATGGGCGCATCGGTCAATATGATCTCCTTGTTTGGGTTCATACTGGTGCTGGGGCTGGTGGTTGATGATGCGATCGTCGTGGGCGAGAATATCTACTCTCATCGGCAGCGCGGTCACGGGATCGAGTATTCGGCGATCGAGGGTGCGCGTGAGGTCGGGCATCCGGTGATTTTCTCGATTCTAACGACCGTCGCAGCCTTCAGCCCGCTCGCCATCGTCGGTGGCATGATGGGTAAGTTCATGTGGGCCGTTCCGGTGGTCGTGGTCAGCGTGTTGTTTTGCAGTTTGGTTGAGTCGCTCTTGATCCTGCCTGCTCACCTCAACCATGAGCCTAAGGATGCCCGCTGGGTCAAACCCTTCCACTTTGTCCAAGGTGGTATTGATCGAATCTTACAGCGATTTTTGCAGGGCCCCTTTCGTCGAGCGGTCTCGGTCGCTGTCTCGTATCGCTATGCGACTATTGCCTTCTTGATGCTCTCAGCTTTGATGACCGCAGGGATGATCAAAGGGGGGATCATTCAGTTTCGCTTCTTTCCGCCGATCGAGAGCGATCGGGTGAACGCCAACATCTCGCTGACTGAAGGCGTTCCTGCCGAAGAGACTCGCGCCATCATGGCGACCGTTGTCGCTAAGGCTCAAGAGTTGATCGCTGAATACGATGCCGAGCAAGGGCAGCCCACATCTCGGGGTATATATGCCTTGCTGGGGAATCGCCAAAGCGGGGGCGGACCAGGAGATTTTGGCCTTGGTGGGTCGGGCGTCAGCCACAAAGCGTCGATCCGAATTTCGTTCGAAGAAGAGAACATACGGGGCTTCTCAACCATCGATTTTGAGCGCCGTTGGCGCAAAGCGGTGGGTAAGCTGCCGGGCGTTGTCAATGTCAGCTTTCGCTCGAGCCTAGGCCCTGACTTTGGCGCGCCGATTATGATTCAGTTCTCGCACGCTGACACTGAGCAGCTTGAGGAAGCCGCCGATCGACTTCGTCAAGAGCTCGAATCGATCAGTGGGGTCACCGACATCGAGGATGGACGCAGCAGCGGTAAAGAGCAGATGGATCTCAAGCTCACTCAAGGCGCCCGAAGCGCTGGCTTGGGTCAAAGTGACCTGGCTCGTCAGGTGCGCTCAGCGCTGTTTGGGACCGAGGCGGTGCGGCAGCAAAAGGATCGCGATGAGGTCCGGGTGATGGTCAAACTGCCCAAGAGTCAACGCGCCAACATGTCCGACCTCGACGAGTTGATGATTCGAACGCCGAACGGAGGCGAGATGCCTCTGCGCGAGGCGGCTTCGATCTCAAAAGGAAACGCATACTCGGGGATCACTCGCAAAGAAAGTAAGCGGGTGCTGTCGGTCTCGGCTCGGGTTCAGGCGAGTATTGTGACCGCCGATGAAGTGAACGCTGATTTACGCAAGACGATTTTACCCGCCATACTCGCTGACTTTCCGGGCCTGAGTTACAGCTTCCAAGGTGAGCGCCGGGAGCGTGAAGAGAGCTTTCGCGATCTGGGCAAAGCAGGCGCCATTGCGTTGCTGGTGATCTACATTTTACTCGCGATCCCGTTTCGAAGTTATTTTCAGCCGCTGGCGGTCATGTCAGCGATTCCCTTCGGCTTTGTCGGAGCGGCGTTGGGCCACTATGTTTTAGGCATGCCGCTCACCTTTATCTCGATGATGGGAATTCTCGCGCTGGCGGGGGTGGTGGTGAACGATTCACTGGTCCTAGTGGATTTCATCAATCGGTACCGAAGACAGGAAGAGGATCTTGAGAGGGCTGTTGTAGAGGCTGCGATCCGGCGCTTTCGTCCCATTTTCTTGACCTCAATGACGACCTTTTTTGGGCTGTTGCCGATGCTCCTTGAGACCTCAATGCAGGCGAAGTTTCTGATCCCGATGGCGGTGAGTCTGGCCTTTGGTGTGCTCTTTGCCACCTTCGTGATCTTGTTCTTGGTACCGAGCGTTTACCTCGTACTTGAAGACATCGGCCGAGTGGTCTTTGGGCACGGAAAAAAGTCTGCCGCAGCGGACCTTGAGCCGGTGACTCAGTAAGAGGAGCTCAAGCCCAATAGTTGGGTGCGCAGCGGGCGAAACGGGACCAGCGCAGGGTGGTCGAGCTCGGCATCTCCAAAGGCGGCGACTGTTGATCCAGAGCCGCAGAGAAGGGGCCTTAAACCCGCCTCGCTAGCGGCTCGAAATGCACGATCAACTCCGGGCACTCGTTGGCGCACTGGCGCGTCAAATGAGTTGTAAACATATTTAATAATATCTGCCGGGTTATGACGCAGGGCATCGAGCAACCCCCGGAGGTGTTCAGGCCCCTCAGGGTCCGAATCCAGGCCGGCCTCATCCATCCATCGATACGCGTCCGGGGTGGCGACGGGAACACCGGGAAACAATAGGGTGATCGGGATGGAGCTGGCGACGGTGCTGATGGGGCTAAGCTGCTCGCCGATTCCAGTGGCTAAAGCGAGCCCACCGTGCAGCAAGAAGGGAACATCTGCGCCGAGCCTGGTGGCGACTGTATGCAGTTTATCCGCCCCTTGACCCCATAAGCTCGCTAAGCCGCGCAAGACCGCAGCGGCGTTGGCAGATCCTCCACCTAAACCTCCGCCGGCCGGGATGCGTTTGGTGACTTCGATATGGCAGCCGAGTGCCGGGTCGCCGATCGCCTCTTTGAGACGGGTTGCGGCGCGTCCAGCGAGATCCTCTGAAACGCTCAAGCCGGTCTCGGAGACCAACTCAATGTCTCGGTCTCTCCTCGACAAGCGAACCGTATCGTGAAGGCCGAGATGACAAAATACAGTCTGCACGTCGTGATAGCCGTCTGCGCGTCGCTGCTGACTGTGCAGATGGAGGTTGATCTTGGCATATGCTGATAATTCGATCATGGCCCGGTCATGGTCTCTTCACGCAATGTCATCAACCCCGAAACCTTAATCCAGCGTCTCAACGACGCAGGAGATCGCCGCGCAGGCTTGGCCGAGCGTGAGGCTACGGACCTATACCGGCTCGTGCACGGACATGGCGACCAGCTCCCCGGGCTCAATATCGATTGGGCCGCTGGTATGGCGGTGATCTGGGAGATGAGAACCGACCAGTATGATCTGGCGGTGGTCATCGATTGGCTGAATGCCCGTTACGCGCCCGACAGTATTGTCCACAAAGGCGTACGCTTCGGTCAATCCGGAGGACAGCTGTTGCGCGGTGAAGTCGCCGATGAGGGTCACGTCGTGACCGAGGCGGGTTTGCGTTTCTTGCTCGAGCCGCTCTCGGCTCAGAACCTCGGCATTTTCATTGACGCTCGACCGGTTCGGCAGTGGTTGCGTGAGCACAGCCATGATCGGACCGTTTTGAACACCTTCGCGTACACCGGCTCGCTGGGTGTTGCGGCGCGAGCTGGCGGAGCCAGGGGTTGCGTTCAAGTCGATCTCCAAGCCGCTCAGCTCGAGCGCGCTCGGCGGAATCATCAACTCAATGATCAGCGCATCGATGATCGAGACATCATGAAAGCCGACTGCTTGCGCTGGCTCAGGCGAAGCCGCCGTCAGGTGGGTGGGATTATCTTGGATCCACCGCCGCGTTTGCCTGGCCAGCGAAAGGGGGACCCACAGGCTTGGACCCTCTTGGTGCGTCACGCCGCCGTGTTGCTTGAACCTCAAGGTTGGATTTTAGCCCTGCTCAACCGCCGCGGCGTGCCGCGAGCCCTCTGGGAAGAGCGAGTGATCGACGCTGCGGCGCGGGCGGAGGTCAGAATAGAGCCCTTTTGGCGGGGCACCAGCGGTGATGACTTTTGGGAGCTCGACCCCGAAGCGAGACTCCGGGTGACTGCGTTTCGACGCATCGAGTCCTGAACCTTCGGGTGACTTAGATTTTGCGCCAAGCCCCGAAGGGGCCCACCATGCGAACCTATGGCCTCGCAACGGCTCCTCAGTCTTGCTTTGTGTTTTGGTGCTTGCGCAGCGCCCCAGGTGAAGTCCGAGCGGCCGTCGTGGTCGTCGCAAGCGAGTAGCGACGTCGCCTGTTCGAAGTGGCTGGCCCGAAGCGAGCAAACCCAAAATCAAAGGTCGTGGCGACTGCGAGCCGCCCGGCGAGCATTTTTGTGCCTCGAGACTGAGTCAAAAGATCCCGGTCCAGCCTTGCGTAGGGCGCTCGAACTCAGCTTGGACGAGCCGCATTCGCTCGAGCTAGCTGAGCGGTATTTTGGTGGCTCAAGAGATGCCGAACGACTGAAGGTCTTTGAGCCCTTTGAGGGGCAAAGTGTGCGGCTGGATGCTGCCGTTCTGATCGGTCGTGCGTCGTCGGCTGAGCTCGTCGATCGACCGAGTTTGTGGCGAGCCACGGTCGAGCGAGATCCTGACGGGGTGCGCGGCCGCCGGGCGATGCTTGCGTTGGCTCAAGCCGCTCCGGACTCGAGTCAAAAGATCGTCTGGCTCAAACGAGCGCTCGCGCCGCATCGAGGCGTCTTGTCCAGTTTTGGACACGCTGAGTTTGCCGGCCTAAGCCAGGCTGCGCTTGAATTGATGAAGCTGTGCAGCGAATCTGGTGATCAAGACTGTGAGCGTTTTGCGACCAAACGCCGTCAGGAGCTTGAGCGATGATCGAGCTTCAGAGTTTATGTCTTGGGCCACTGCGAGACCTCACGATGAGTCTCCCTCAGGGCCAGCTTTATGCGCTACTGGGTCCAACCAATTCGGGCAAGTCCTTGCTGCTGCGCTGCCTCGCAGGCTTGCAAAAGCCGGAGTCGGGCTTCGTCGCGGTTCATGGTCGTGTCCTGTATTCGCCGGATTCAACCTTAGATGCCGAGCATCGTGATGAGGTCGGTATGGTGTTTGATACCTACGCCGCCATTCCTGATCAGTCGGTGCTAGAGAATGTCCGCTTGCCCTTGGATCTGCGTGGCTGCGACCAAACCGAAGGTGACGAGCGCGCCATGGTTTTACTCGAAGAGCTTGGAATCGCTGAGGCGGCGAATAAGCAGCCTGGTGAGTTGAGCGGCGGCATGTTGACTCGAATGCAGTTAGCGAGAGCGCTGATTCATAATCCGCGCTTCTTAATCCTTGATGGTCCCACCGCAGGTTTGGACCCGGTGAGCTCCGCTCGTTCGTTGCAGATGATCGCTCGCCTTTTAGAGCAGCGCGGCGCGACCGGGGTGGTGACCACTCATGATATTCGCCCTGCGCTACCTCATGTCGAAGGCGTGATTTTGATCTCGGGTGGTCTCGCTCGTGGTCCTTTGCCCGCGGTACTCGCCGGCGATGTCCTCGATTTTTGCGAGGGGCACAGACCATGGTGAACCTACTTAATGGGCTGTTTATTCCGATTCGCTGGCTGCTGCCCGCTGCTCGGCTGTTGCGGCGATTGGTCGGGGTTCGGCCAGATTTTCGTGAGACCATTTATCAACTTGAGCACTTTGGCTATCAATCGATCTTGATCGTCATTGCGGCCGGCTGCGCCGTGGGCGGTATCGTCGCTGTGCATGCCGCCACTTATGTCGCCAATTACAGCGCTGGCGAGCTCGCCGGCTGGGCAGTCGGTTACGCCACCTTACGTGAGGTCGGCCCCTTGCTGACCGGACTGTTGCTGGCTGGTCGAGTCGGCGCGATGAACGCGGCGGAGCTCGCCGACATGCGTGTTCGCGATCAGATTCGTGGCCTCGAGGCGTTGGGTTTAGACCCGATGCCCATTGTGATCGCTCCTCGCGTCTACGCCGCAGCGATCGCCGGTGTTGCGCTGTTCAGCGTGGCTGCGATCGCGTCTTTGGTCACCGCTGTTTTGGGCGTCACTACGGCGAGCGGTTTAAAGCTGATGCCTTTTTTATACTCGCTCCATGACGGGACGAGCTTATCGTATCTTTTTGTAGGCCAAGCCAAGGCTGGGATCTTCGCCTTGATCGTCGGGTTGTTGAGCACTCATGAGGGTCTTCAGGCGTCTGGCGGGTCCTCCGCTGTGGGTCGAGCGGTCAACAACGCGGCGGTGGCTTCTGCCGTGGGCATCGTGACCGCAAATTTTGCCTGCACGTGGGTGTTCTAATGGCAGCTCAAACCAAGCGAAAAACAGGGGTTAAGCCTCCGTGGTTGGTCGGTCAGGGATGGCTGCATCTCGACCATCTGGCGGTGTCGAGTCTGCCCTTGATCGTGGTGACGCTGAGCTTAGCCGGGGTCGCCTTCGCGCGTGAGGGCGCCATCCAGGCTCAGATGATCATTGGTACGGTCGAGGTCTTAGGCCCCGAATACATGCGCCTGACCGTCACTGAGATGGGTCCGGTGATCACCGCGCTCATGCTCACCATGCGCGTCGGCAGCGGGATCGCTGCTGAGATTGCGAACTTGACGGTCAGCCAAGCGACGACCGCTTATCAGGTCTTTGGTGGGCGAGCACAGCGTGACCTGGTGATCCCTCGGATCTGGGCGGGTGTCGTTGGCTGCGTTTTGTTGGTCCCGATTGGCGTCGCCAGCTTCTTGCTCTCAGGGACGCTCGCGGTGGCGCTCTGGTTTGATGTACCTCAAGAGGAGTTCTTGTTCTTTCGTCATCTCGACGGCTTGGACTTGATGTGCGCGATGGTTAAAGCCGTGCTCTTTGGGGCGGTGATTCCGTTCATTGCGGCTCGAGCAGGTTTAGCCGCTCGAGGTGGCTCAGGCGCGGTCGGGCAAGCCTCGGCTAAAGCGGTGGTCCATGGGACCGTGGCGGTGTTGTTTATCGATCTGCTGGTGGCCGCGGTGGTGGCGATGCTGCGCGATGGAAGGCTAGGCTGATGAGCGCACCGATCACCATTCGAAATCTGCACAAAGGCTTTGGTGACCTCAAGGTGCTGCAGGGGATCGACCTCGAACTCGCTCATCAAGAGATCCTGTACGTCCTCGGGCCTTCCGGGACCGGTAAATCGGTGTTGAGTCAGTGCGTTTTGGGGTTCTTAGCGCCGGACCAAGGGGCGATTTTTTTGAACGGCGAGCCGATCCCAGAGGTCGGTCATCCCGACTGGCTGAGTTGGCGCAGGCAGACGGCCTTGGTCGTTCAAACGCCCGCTTTACTTGAAGAGCGCACGGTTCACGAGAACGTCGCCTTAGCCGCTCGCCATGCGCTCGGCATGTCCACCAAAGCGGGCGACCGCCGGGCGACCGAGCTGCTCAGCGCCTTGAATCTTCGCCACATGGGTAAGCAGCGTGCCGCAGGGCTCGGGCCTGGGATCGCCAAAGCCGTTGCGCTGGCTCGAGCCCTCGCTGTCGGCGCGACCACTTTGATCCTCGATGAGCCTACCACCGGCTTGGATCCGATTCAGGGTATGGTCGTTGATGAAGCGATCACCGACGCGGTGCGCTCCGAGGGGGTCAGCGCCTTGGTGATCAGTCATGATCTAGAAAGTATGAAGAAAGTCGCCGACCGAGCGATCCTCTTGTACGCTGGCGGCGTTCGGGTGCAAGGCACCCCGAGTGAGCTGATGAACTATGACGATGAGATCTGGCAGCAGTTCCAGGCTGGTCGAGCGGAAGGACCCTTATAAATGGGCACGATCGCCACACGCTTAAGGGTCGTCATTCTGGCATTGGTCAGTATGCTGCTGTTCTTCGGTTTGCTGGCTTATCTGGCGGACTGGCTGCCTGAAAATGGTCAGGTGTATCGTGTTCGTTTCTCGTACGCTGGCCCATTGCACCCGGGCGCACGCGTCCGGATGGCGGGTCAGACGATCGGTCGGGTCTCGGCGGTTCGTTTGCTCGATGAGAGCGAGCGCAGCGATGACCCCGGGCACTTGCTCGAGGTGCGCGTGGTGATTCGCCCTGAGGCGGTCCATCTGATCGGTCGCAAGACGCGCTTTGTCGTGACCACCCGCGGTGTGCTCGGGGAGCATTACGTCGATGTCATCCCTGGTCCGCCGGGCGACGATCCTTTGTCGACGAGTCACTCGATCGATGGCGAAGACCAGCCGCGAACGGACCTGGTCTTGGCGTCGGTTCAGCGCCTGGTCGATGGGGTGATTGAGGTGATTAATGAGGACCCCGACGCGCTCAAGAACCTGTTCCGCAACACCGGGCGGCTCATTGGAAACCTAGATCGTGTTTTGGTGCGTAATGGCGAGTCGCTCGATGAGTTGATCAAGGGCTTGAGTGACGCCGGCAATGGCGTGGCTCGAGGGGTAGGCGATGGCTCGGATTTAGCGGCAGCTATTCGCGAACTGCGCGCCGCAAGTTCGTCGATCACCACCGACGTGCCGCGCATGGCAACGGACATCAGCAAGGTCGCAAGCGGCTTAGACGGCACGCTGACCAGTGTGGGCTCTGCCGCCAAAGAGATCGACAAGGCGGCGGCTGGAATCAACGGCGCGTTGGGCTCGATCAATTCCTTGCTCGGCGATGACCAAGGCAAGGTTGAGGACTTCTATAAAAAAGCGCTCGGCGTGGTCGCAGAGCTTAACGGCGTGACCAAGAGCGTCAAGTCGGTCCTGAGCGCGATTGATCGACGAGAGGGCTTGGTCGGCGCGCTCATCCACGACCCCGAACCGCTCGAAGACTTCAAAGAGCTCCTGCATGAGCTCAGGAAGCAGCCTTGGAAGTTGGTTTGGAAGCGCTGACATGGCGATCGACGACTTAGGTCCCGACCAATCTCGCCCGGTCCCTTGCGTGCGTATTTTTCCTGAGCGCCGAGAGGAGCGACTCGACCCTGTGGTGGTTGAATCGCCCTTAGCCCTTAGCTTTGCTGACACGCCATGGCTGACGACCATGCGCACACCCGGCAGCGATCTGGATTTAGCCTTAGGGCTCTTGTTTACTGAGGGCGTGATTCGGTCGGCGAGCGAGGTGGTGCGGCTCGCCCACTGCCCAGAGGCCGACCCACCAGAGAGCTTGGTTCGGATCCAGCTCTCGGCCGGCCATGCGCTGCCGAAGCCGCGCGCGGTGATCGCCTCGTCGGCATGCGGCGTGTGCGGTACCCAGGCGATCGATGACCTAGCACGGCAGTTCCCTGTGGTCGCTCAAGCCGAGCCGATCCAGGAGCAGGTGTTGATGACAGCGTCGACCCAGCTGCGCCCCCTCCAGCGGGTGTTTCAGCTCACGGGCGCTCTGCATGGAGCAGCCTTACTCGACGCTCAAGGTGGGGTGCTGGCGATGGCTGAGGACGTCGGTCGTCACAACGCCGTGGACAAAGTCTTGGGACAAGCGTTGCGCCGCGACCTTTTGGCGCCGAGCGGGCGGCTCTTGGCGGTGACCAGCCGGGTAGGGTTTGAGATCGCCGCCAAGGCTTGGGCTGCAGGCGTTCAGGCGCTCGTCGCCGTCGGCGCGCCGACGGATTTAGCGGTGACGACCTGCAGAAAAGCGGGGGTCCAGTTGGCAGGCTTTGCCAACGGCGAGCGTTTAAACCTCTACCCCTAGACCTTGCCCGAGCTTGCCTAGTGCTCGCTCCATCAACTAGACCACAGCACCCACCAGATGCCTGTCGGGCAAAGGAGTTCCCATGAATCGGATGCATGCTTTGATTTTAGCCGCTTCAACCACCTTGCTGGGCTGCCCTAGTGTGCACACCATGCGAAGCGCCGAGGTCTTGCCTGCGGGTAAGTCTGAGATCGTCGCTCACGTGGGACAAAATGGATTCTTAGCCACTGCATCTGGGACCGTTGAGGGGGAGAGTGACTCGGAAAGCGGCGCAGCGCTGATTCCATGGGCTGCGTTCTCCTATCGCACAGGCTTGGGCAACAACCTCGATTTTCAAATCAAAACCGATCCCAGCATCTTACCTGAGCTCGGTGTCGCTTATCAGGTGGTCGGCGTACCTGGGCAAGGAGGCTTTGCGGCCTCACTGTATGCTGGCGCTAAATACCTAAGCTCCTCGGGGGGTTCACTTGCGTTTGTACCGGTTGTTGGCTTGGCAGACTTACCGCTCGGCGGTTCAACCGTGACGGTTAAGGGTGGCGTGATGATCAGCTCTTTATCGAGCGATTCGGCTACTGAGACTGCGGTTAAGCCCTTGGTGGGGGTGTCAGCTCGAGTAAAACTCGGCGGGATCACCTTGTTGCCTGAGGTCAGCTACGGTGAGCTGCTCAGCTTAGATGTAACGTCTGAAGATGGCGCGGATAACGTCTCGGCGTCGCTCGGCTTTCTCGCTTGGGGTATCGGCTTCGCCTTCTAGAAGAGTCGATCAGCGGACGACTTATTTGAGCTAAAAATCGGCGCCTTCTAGGTCTCTGGCGTAAGCTCGGGCCGGGAGAGTGTATTTTGCGCTGGACGGTCCGAACACGGATCGCTGTGGATTTGATCGCCGCAGTGAGCCTGAGCATGATTGCGGTGGGGTTTGCGACCCTGCTGGCGGCTCAGCAATTACTGCACAATAACGGCAGCGAAATGACCGAGCAGCTCGCCAGTTCACTCTCTGCGCAGGTCAGCCGCATGAGGGTCTCTGGGCGCAGCTTAGATCATCCCGATAATCGTATTTTATGGCAGAGCTTTCTCGCCGAAGAGGTCTTCGCTGGGCGCGCCGTCGAGCTGACGGTGCGAAGCGTCGGCGGACAAATCGCCTGGCAGCTCAAGCAAGATGTCGGTGATGAACCGCTTGAAGCCTCGGTGGCGGTGGCGGGTGGTGGCACCTTAGTGCTGCGTATGGCGAACGCACCGGGTCAAGAGGCGGTGCGCTCACTGACCGAGCTGTTGCTCAGTTTGATCCTCGGCAGTGTGGTGTTGGTGAGCCTGATCAGCTGGTGGCTTCTTAGCCGCAGCGTCGGTAAACCGGTGGCGCGCCTGATCGAGGCGGTTGAGTTGGTCAAAACCGACGCAGCTGAGCTGCCACCATTGGGTGAAGCGGGCTCCGAGCTTGCTGCCTTGCACAAAGCGATCGATCGCATGAGGCTGCGCTCAGAGCATGAGCGCGTCGAGCTCGGCGAGCGCCACGCCGCCTTGCAAGACGCTCATGATGACCTACTCAAAGCCAAGCGAGTGGCTCAGCGCGCAGAGCATCTAGCCGGCGTTGGGCGATTAGCCGCAGGCATCGCCCACGAAGTCGGCAACCCCCTTTCGGCTCTGCTCGGCTTTGTTCAGCTGCTGCGCACGGGACGCATTCCAGAGGACAAACAAGCCGAAGTCCTCGACCGCTTGGAGTCAGAGTTGGAGCGTATTCGAGGGATCGTTGGCGGTTTGCTTACCTATGCACGCCCGGCACGGCCTACGCTCACGGCTGTTGATGTCCATCGCGTGGTCGAGCCGACGGTTGCGCTGGTTCATGCGGACAAGTCTTTTCGCGCCGTCGCGATCCATATGCAGATCGATGAGCGGCTACCTCAGGTCCTTTGTGACGAAGGCGGGCTGCGCCAGGTGCTGGTGAATTTATGCCTTAACGCTGCGGAGAGCTGTCAGAATCAAGAGGGCTCGCAGGTGGTGGTCAGTGCAGCCAAACGAGACGGCCGAGTCGTCCTGGCTGTCGATGATTCAGGACCAGGGATTTCGCCGCAAGTCGCTGCGACGCTCTTTGAGCCTTTCGTGACCACCAAGGAGGTGGGCAAAGGCACAGGTTTGGGCTTATCCGTTTGTCAGGGTATCGTGCAGTCGTGGGATGCTGATTTGAGTGTTCACCAAAGCGATTTGGGCGGCGCACGCTTTGAGGTCAGTATGGCGCTCGCCATGTCGGAGTCTTAATGAGTCAGTTCAATAAGCTGAGCCGTGTGCTGGTCGTCGACGACGAAGACAGCCTGCGTCATCTGTTGGTTCTGGCGCTAGAGGGTCAGGGCATTGAGGTGGACTGCGCAAGCGATGGCGTTGAAGCGCTCGAGCGGTTTAATCCTGAGCGCCACGATGCGGTCCTCACGGACATCCGTATGCCGCGACTTGACGGCTTAGCCTTTACCCGCCGGTTGCTGCAGCAGCATCACAACGCCGTGGTGGTGGTGATGTCGGCTTACGGCGACATCGAGGTTGCGATGCAGGCGCTGGAGGCGGGCGCTGTCGACTATCTGAACAAGCCTTTTCAGCCCGATGAGGTGAAGCTGCGTTTGATGATCGCTATCGAGCGCTGGAGGCTGGGCGCCGAGAACGTCCGCCTGCGTGCGGTCGTTGAACAAAAGTCCGGGTTTGAAAAGGTCGCCAATGCTTCGCCTGCCATGCAGCGAATCACCGAGACCCTTGAGCGGGTGGCGCCTCACCGATCGTCGGTGTTGCTCAGCGGTGAATCAGGGACGGGTAAAGAGGTGCTCGCTCGTTCCATCCATGCGGCGAGCGATCGCAGTCACCAATCCTTTGTTGCGGTCAACTGCGGCGCCATCCCTGCGAACCTTCTTGAGTCCGAGTTCTTTGGTCACAAACGGGGCGCGTTTACCGACGCCGTGCGCGACCGGAAGGGCCTCTTTGAAGAGGCCACCGGTGGGACCTTATTTCTCGATGAGGTGGGTGAGCTGCCTCTAAACCTTCAGGTCAAGCTCCTGCGCGCATTGCAAGAAGGGATGGTTCGCCCGGTCGGTAGCGACCGAGAAGTGTCGGTCGATGTTCGGGTCCTGGCTGCGACCAATCGAAACCTTGAAGAGCAGGTGCGGCGTGGCGAGTTTCGCGAAGACTTATTTTACCGACTCAATGTTTTCCCCATTCAAGTGCCGCCGCTTAGACAGCGCCAAGAGGATCTAGAGGTCCTGGTCGGGCAGCAGCTCGAACAGCTGGCGAGCGCCTCGCGGCGCGACAGCTTATCGTTAGATCCTCAGGTCTGGACTTTGTTTCGTCAGCATCCGTGGCCTGGCAATATCCGCCAGCTGCACAACGTGCTCGAGGCTGCCGCCGTTTTGTGCGGTGGTTTGGTCATCGATTCGTCGCATCTGCCGCCGAATTTCATGACCGAGGTGGCGGGGGATGCGACCGTTGAGCGTTTAGCTGTTGGTACCGAAGACGAGAGCATTGATCTGAGCATTCCCGATGCGACCGAGCACATCGAGCGCACCTTTATCCAGCGCGCTTTGGTCCGCACCAACGGCAACAAAACCGCGGCGGCCAAGGTCCTTGGGATCTCGCCTCGGTCATTACATTATAAGATCAAAGAGTACGGCTTTTAGCCTGTACTAGAGCAGCCCACGCAGCGCGTTGAGGTAGGCATCGGTGAGCCCTTCTCCGATCAGCAAGACCTCCAAGCCCGCCAAGGCTAAAAAGATACCCAAGGGCAGCGCACCGTCTTCAGGTTGCCAGCCATCATCATGCTCAACCTCACGGTTTCCAATGCCGCCGCGCCGAGCTAGGATCGCCCAGCCGATTAAGCCCTGAATCGATGCCAGCATAAGAATCGGTAACAGCCCGGCAAAGCCGGTGCAGCAGACGATCGCCGCAAAAAGCGGCGCGTCGCCGCCACCGAGGGCTTCTTTATCGAGCGCCTTACCCATCACAAAGCCCATGCCATAGAGCATCCCAAAGGCGATGAGCCCTGCGCCTAAATGGGTCCCGGTCGAGACCAGAGCAGGTCCCCACTCAAGGCCGGTATCGATCACTAAACTTGCCGTATGGCCGACCAGCCCAAGCCCAGCGACGCTGGCGCTCATTCGGTCATCGATCAACCAATGGTCATGATCGATTAAAGCGATCGCCAGCAAGACGGCGCCAACCGCTACGCAAGTGATCGCATGGACGCTCAGATCCCAGCGTACGATCACCGCTAAGGTGTAGATCCCAAAAAATACTTCGACCCCAGCATAGCGAAGGCTAAAGGGCGCCGCGCAGTGACGGCACTTGCCGCGCAGGATAAACCACGAGAGGACCGGTAGGTTATCGTACCAAGCGATCGGCTGCTCGCAGTGAGGACATGCCGACCCCGGAGAGACGACCGAGCGCCCAAGCGGCATGCGGTACGCCACGACATTCAAGAACGAACCGATGCTCGCACCCATGCAAAAGAAGATGATCGCAAAGGCGACTTGAGCCCATAAAATGTTGGGGAGGGATTCGATCAGGGCTGGGCTCCAACGTCTGCAGGTCCGGCATCGGACGAATCTGTGGTGGCGCCGAGATTAATCTCGGGGATCACCGCATCGGGTTTGAGCGCCGCGTCGATCTTGTCTTTGAGTTGGCGAACGCGACCTTTGGCAGCCAAAGTCGGTCGGTCAGCCACGGCTTTGTTCAGATACGCTCTGGCGAGGGCTGCTCCCGAGCCGTCGAGGAGTGCGTTCTCTGCAAGGTTGAGCCACGCGATCGGTCGCTCTGGTCCCTTTTTCGCGACCTCGAGCCAGATCGGATGGGCTTTCGCCCGTTGCTGAACACGCCACGCCAAGCGTTCTTTGGTTTCGGCGGTTTCAGGGCTTGGTAGATTTTGAATGATAAAGGCTTTTTGTTCGACCAGGCTGAGATCGGATTGAAGCTCTGGCGGCAGTTCATCGAGGAGTTTGATCGCCTCTTGGTGACGCCCGACCGATGCTAACGAGCGGCTCAGGTATTGATAGCCATCACGGTGGGCTGGAGCGCAGCGCACCGCATCCCGATACTTTTCGATTGTTGCTTGAATCAAGCCAGCTTTTGCTAGGCTTTCAGCCTGTTTCATGAGCTCTTTTCGGTTCGCCTGCAGCTGCACTTCGTCG
Source organism: Myxococcota bacterium (assembly GCA_040260805.1). Lineage (GTDB taxonomy): Bacteria > Myxococcota > UBA4151 > UBA4151 > UBA4151 > CACGMS01. The sequence goes on from JBDQPD010000007.1 coordinate 51,772, forward strand.
GCGGTTAGGCACCCGGTGATCACCTTTTGATAGTCGACTTGCTTGCGCTGAACGCGCTCAAGCGCTTCGGCATAAAAGGGCTCGTTTGGCATCAACTCGATCGCTTTTTCTAGGTGGTCGATCGCCGAGGTGAACTCGTTGGCGAAGATCGGCGTGACCGCGACCGAAAAAAGCCAGTGGGCTTCGGCCTCTTGGTCGGGCGGCAAACCCGGACCGTCATCAAGAGATTCAAAGAGATTGTCGAGAATCTCTGCAGCTTTGAGCGCCGGTCTGAGCTCGACTCGGCCCTCACGCATCAGCCGTGGATCGCTCCCGAGAAAGAGGGTGGCTCGGGCGTAACCTAAACGGCTTTGCGGAGCCGCCTCATGGCGCCCACGCTGGGTCTTCCAAAACACCTGTCCATCTTTGAAGATTCGAACCTGATCTGTGCCCGAAGCAAAGAACAAGCCGCTGGTTAAAGCCACCGCCACAGTGGTTCGGATCAACGCCGTCACCAAGTTGTTCTCGTGCATCGCTCGCCCAGCGAGCGGACCGACGGCTTGACCGACCAAGATGGCTAATCCGATGACCAGGGGTAAGGCGAAGGCGGGGTCTGCGTGGGTTGGTGAGACGATCGGCATCAGCCCGGTGGTCAGGGGAGCGACGACGGCGACCGGCAGAAAGCGTCGCATCGGTTCGGCTAAGAGATTACCAAAGCGCTCGAGCAGCGCGACGGCGCCCGTAAAGACAAAGAATAAAGCGGTCAGCAGACCGGATACGCCAGCTAGATCAAGACGAGCAGCAGCGATCTCAGGAGCCCACGGAAGAAACTCACCAATTCGCCAACCCGAGAAGAGATTGATCCAAGTCTGCCCAGCAAGTGCCAACAGATGGGGTAGGTCAACCGGCGTGAGCGCCGCCCAGATCATGACGGGGAGCGCGAAGAGACCCAAGTTGATCGGGCGAAGCAGCTCGCGTTGACCGTCCTCATCTTGCAGTAACCAAACCAAAGACCAGGCGCACACGCCCATCGGATGAGCGAGCGCTGGCGCAAGCAGTAGGGCGCAGCGCGCAGCGGCGCCCGCTTTAGCCCAACGGTTGACTGCGAGGACCAGCAGCACCAACGCGATCGCCAAACCCGTATTGTCCAGCTTCATCACCACAGCGATCGAAGCGGGGTGGGCGATGAGCATCGCACCCGCGACGCCAGCACCAGCTGGATGAACACCGGCGTAACCAAGACCCGCCACCAGCAACGCGGAGGCGGCTGCCAATCCAACCAGCCCAATCAAACGCAGCGAGGTCGGGTTGAGATAAGCCAGGGTATCGAGCAGGCTCTGAGCCAGCCCACCTAATGGCTGCTGCCAACTGATCCCCTCTGCGGCGAGCAGATCGATACCAAGGACGTAGCTGTAAGCTTGTTCACCGAAGAAGGCAGGTGCGTAGAGCATCAGCCCCAAGAGCAAGGGGAGCGCAACAGCGAGCGAGTGTGGGCGATGGGTATTCATGTCCTGATCAGTCGGCCATTCTGTCTATTTTTTTTACCCTGACGAATGTTATGACTAAAACACAAGGTGACACGGGACGACTATGACGAGGTGATATTGCTCAAAGAGGTGCCAATTCTGGTCAGTTTGTGTCGGTTCGAGATAGGGATATTTGAGTAAGTTATTGTTTTTATGGGTTATCACAAGTTGGCACGCCATTTGCTCAATAGATAACCGTAGCATTGAAGCGATGTCCGCTGTGGGCATCGAGGACTCACACCGGACTGTTTATAAGGTCCATGAAAGGAAGGAAGCCTAACATGAAAATTAAAAAAGGCTTTACTTTGATCGAGCTGATGATCGTGGTTGCGATTATTGGTATTCTGGCGATGATCGCCATCCCGAACTTTATCAAGTTCCAGTGCCGCGCCAAGCAGTCTGAAGCTAAGAGCAACTTGAAAGCGCTCTTCCAAGCTCAGAAGTCGTACTTCGCTGAGTACGATGAGTACTCTGCGCTGAACACCATTGGTTTCGATACCGAACCCGGTAATCGTTACACCTACTGCAACACGCCGGCTGATTGCCGTCCGTGCGAGCAGGGTCCTGCTTCGAACTCCGGCTTCCCGCGTGCCATGTGCAACGGCGTCGGTGTGACTCAGAACAACTGTACTACAGCGCCAGCCCATACAACGGCTGAAGCGGCGAACGATATGTTCACGAGCTGTGCGACCGGTAACATCGACAACAACGAAGATGTCGATGCCTGGCGCATGAACGACGCGAACAGCCTGACTAACGACGATAACGACTGCGCTTAATCGTCACGACAGGCACGCACGGGTGATCCTCGAGCGCCTGTGTTAACGTCGAGCAACCCCCTGGTACGCCGGGGGGTTTGCTTTTTTTGCTCAAGCTAGCGACTGCATTGTTATGACGATCACGCGTCCCGCCATCTTGTTGACCGTATCCTTGGTGATCACCTTGCTCAGCGCTCGATTGAGCGCTGAGCTTGGGACCGCTGTGACCGGCGCAACCTGGCTCCTGTGCGCCTGCTTTGTTGTGCGCTTGGAGCACCTCGCTCAGCCTCCACGCTTTACCGTTTCAGGGCTCGCAGCGCTCGCGATCGCCTTGTTGTGGTGGGTGGACAGCTATGGGGTGGCGGACCCAGCTAGTGCTTGGGCGTGGCTGTTGGGTTGGGGACCTCCAGCGCTTGCCGCATGTGTGGTGGCGCGTCGACCGGACCAGCGCACCCTCGTTTTGCGCGTGTTCGCCTGGATGGGCGCGCTGTTGGGGGCTGCTCATGCTGCTCAGTGGCTCTCTGGAGTCGTTCGCGCGTCGGTTATCTTTACCAACCCGAATGTCAGCGCGGCGGTGCTGGTAGGGCTCTTGCCTTGCGTATTGGTGGTTAACCGGCGTGCCGAGCGGCTCGGTCTGGCGGCCGTCACGCTGCTTGGAATCGGTGCCACCGGCTCGCGTGGTGGTTTGCTGGCGGTGGTGGTGATGACTGCGGTGGGGATTCTACTGCATCGCGGCCAACGAAAGGTTTGGTTGGGCGCGCTCGCAGTCGGCTTGTTGCTGGTCCCGGTTGCGGGTCAGAGGCTCTCGAAACTCTCCGAAGATCCTCATGCTTATGGCCGCTCGCTGTGGTGGCGCGCAGCGTGGCAAGTGGCCCAAGACCATCCGGCGGGCGTTGGAACACGCCAATTTGGTTGGTATGGCTTACGACAGCGAGCTGAGATTCAAGCACCGGTTTATCGCTATCTGCGCGGTGAAGCGGGCGAGTCGGCTCATAGTGAGTGGCTTCAGCTTACCGTTGATCACAGCCCCTTGGGTTTCGCCTTATTGCTCTTGTGCGTCGGCGCTACGATGTGGCGGCCTCGGTTTCGCCCGGAGTCTTTAGCCTTCGCTGGCTTAATGGTTCACGCCGCCGTGGACGGAACTTGGCAAAGCGAGATGGTGCGCTTGATTTTGTTGGTGCACGCCATGGCGCTCTGGCGACAGGGCGTCGCGTTACCATGGAGACTTCCAGCCCATATTATGATGGCGCCTTTGGTGGTGTGGGTCTTGGCTGCAGCTCCGGTCGGTTACGCCCAGTGGCTTGAACGCAGCGCCTTGCGTGACGATCGCTTAGCGTCGCGTCGCGGCACGGTTAACCCGCAGAGTGTGTCGCTGCTAAAACGAGCTGCGCAGACGCATCGTCTCGATCCAGACCCGCTCAGCGCGTTGGCATCAATTTCAGCTCGCTCGGAGCAGTGGCGCCAGGCGTTTGATGCGATAGAAGAGGCGATTGTGCGCGCCCCGGCCCGACCTCAACTGCGGCGTCAGGCGTTGGCGCTCTACGGACGCGCAATGGCTCTTGGTGCTGGAAATACGGCGACTGCGCTCAGGCGATTGCACCACGCTCAGGTGCTCATTCAGCTGCAGCCGATGCACGCCGTTGACCGCTTTAGCTTTGCTCAAGCCGCCTTAGGTCTGGGTTACGCCAGACCTGCGCGCGCGGCTCTTGAAACGGCTCTAAAACTTGAGCCGAATTTTCGCGTCGCGCATCTCGCAATCGCCGGACTCAAGCCGTTGGAGGCGCAGACGCATCTCGATAGGGCGGCAGCGATCCGCGGACGGATGCTCAAGCGCTATTGCGCAGACCCCGCAACCGAGTGCAAAAACCATCTCAGGCGGGTCATGACCCGTTTGGAGTTGCGTCTATTGGGTGACCTCACCGAAGCCAAAGATCGTTTGCCCTTGCTCGAGCGATTCGCCTCCTATCCGCGACCGCCTCTAGCGCCTTGGCCAGGTCTGAACTGATGGCATCGAGTCGCACCTGGATTGCCCTGTTGTTGGTCTTGGTACCGTGCACCTTATGGGCTCATGCAGATCTCGATGCGCGTGAGGCGCAGCGAGCTGCACAGCAGCCTTGGCCTGCCCCCCCGCCCGAGCTAGCGCTCAAGTTGAGCTCCTTGGGTTTTCGTCACTTTGCGTCGGATATGATGTGGCTTGCGGCGATTCAATACTTTGGGGCGCAGCGGAACCTCAACGATGGTCACTTTCGCTTGTTGGTACCCTTTTTAGATCGAGTGGTCGCGCTCGACCCTTTGTTCGAGTATGCTTATCGTTTTGGCGGCGTAGCGGCTGTCGGGCCGACCGGTGAAAATATAGAGCAAGCCAACGACTTGCTTGAGCGTGGTCAGGCTGCGCGGCCAGACGTCTGGCGCATTCCGTATATTCGAGCGTCCAATTGCTTGCAGCATACCTCGGATCAAAAGTGCATGGCAGAGGGCTTTAGCGCCGCCGCTGCCTTGCCCGAGAGCCCAGAGTGGTTAGGGCTTCTTGCGAGCCGACACCTCAAAGCCGAATCGAGAGCGAGCGAGGCTTTTGAGCTGCTGGCTCGATTGGTTGAAAACACGACCGACCCGATGCTCAAGCTGCGCGTTGAAGAGCGCTTGGGCGCGCTGCAAATGGAGCTCGATCTTCAGTCGCTGAATCAGGCTTTGTCTCGTTACCGCCAGCGTCGCGGTGAGGAGATGGGATGCCCTTTAGAATTGAGTGAATTAATCGATAATCGATTGACTCAAATCCCTCGAAGTCCGACCGGTGCTCCCTATGAGATCGGTGACAGTTGCGAACTCGGCCCACCGGGTTTTGCGGAGATAATCAAATGAGTTTGATTGAGATTGAAGGGCTGCGGAAGGTCTATCGCTCGCCGTTCTTGAGGCGTGAGGTGGTGGGCCTTGAGCAGCTTGATTTATCGGTAGAAAAGAATGAGATTTTTGGGTTCTTAGGACCGAATGGCGCCGGCAAGAGCACCACGCTCAAAATCTTAACCGGGATTATTCAAGCGACTGCAGGATCGGCGAAGATCGCAGGTCAGCCGGTCGGGACGCCCGCAGCGCGCGAAATCCTCGGGTTCATGCCCGAGTTTCCGACCTTTCATGACTTCTTGCGTGCCGAGGAGTTCCTGACCTTCTACGGTGAACTGTCAGGGATGCGCCGCGAGGCATTGCCCACGCGCATCGATGAGGTTTTGAGTCTGGTCGGTCTTCCCGGGGTTCAAGACCGCCCCTTGCGGGGATTTTCAAAAGGAATGTTGCAGCGAATTGGCTTGGCTCAAGCGGTCCTGCATGACCCAGACTTAGTCATTCTTGATGAGCCTATGTCTGGCTTGGATCCTGTGGGCAGGCGCGATGTGCGGCGTCTGATGGAGGGGTTGAAGGCTCAGGGTAAAACCGTCCTGTTTAGCTCGCATGTGCTCAACGATGTTGAAGAAGTCGCTGATCGCATCACGGTCGTTCGTGAGGGGCGCAATGTGTTGTCGGGGACCATCGAGTCGTTGCTATCGGGTCAGCGTTTCGAGTTGGTTGTTCGGCAGCAGCCTGCATCCGGTGCATGGACAAAAACGGCAGAGGGTTATCATTGCTACTGTGAGCACGAAGAGGCTGCGCAACTCGCCGTTCGAGCGCTGAGCGAAGCCGGTATCAGTATCGTGCGCTGTCAACGTGAACGCCGGAGCCTAGAGGAGCTGTTCTTCCTTGATGTCTCCGAGGAGGACTCGCCATGATCCGAGCGGTCCTCGCGATTGCCCAGCTGACGCTGCGCGAAGCGCTGCGCAAACGCGTTTTTGTCAATCTGGCGGTCTTTGCCGCCTTGATGGTGGGCGTGAGTTTATTGATGACCGGCTTGACGATCGGTCAACATCAGCGGGTCATTCACAGCGTGAGTTTCACGGTTCTTGCGGTCGTGGGGAACTTGCTCGCGGTCTTTCTCGGCGCCGGGTTGATCGCTCATGAAGTGGAGCGCAGGACCCTTTACACGGTTGTGAGTCGTCCGATCCACCGTTGGGTTTTCGTGGTCGGCCGCTACCTCGGCTTAGCCTCGGTCTTGGCGATCAACACATTGATCGGTGGCTTACTCGTCAAAGTGGTCCTGATGATCAGTAATTATCCTGCTTTCGAGCATTTTATGGTCAGTCTCTGCCTGATTTACGCTGAAATGCTGATTGTTTTGTCCATTTCGGTCGTGTTTTCAGCATTTTCGACGCCTACGCTTTCTGCGACGTTTAGCTTTTGTTTCTGGGTCATTGGTCGACTCAGTGTTGAGCTCCAAGAGCTCGCCGTGCTCGCGAAGAACGATGGCTTAGCCGCGGCGATGAATGCCGCATATTCGGTGCTTCCGAATTTAGGACGTTTGGATCCGATGAATCTGCTGATTCACAATGAACTTCCAGATGGTGGTCATGTGGGCATGCTCTTTCTTTATGCACTTCTTTATATCGGCGTTATGCTTGCTGCGGCCTGCTGGACTTTTGAACGCCGAGATTTGAAATGAGTGCTCTACCCGATCTGACCATCAGCATTGTCAGCTATCACGTCGCCGACGAACTGCGCGACTGCTTAGCCTCGGCTTTGGTGGCAGCGCCGAGGCACCGAGTTGAGATTTTCGTTGTCGATAA
>JBDQPD010000013.1:0-46152 GCA_040260805.1 Myxococcota bacterium
CCGCCCAAAGGATGTCGGTCTTTCTTTGCTTTCAGTTAGAGATCCTGACCTCAGCACTCTGGTGTGGTCCCTACACACCCAAACAAAAATCGCTCTTTGCCCAGGTGGACCAACTACGTTCCGAAGGCTTCAAATGGACCGAGATCGCCAAGGCACTCAACGACCAAGGCATCACCACCCCACGAGGCAAACAATGGACGGGTGCTCACGCTCATTCAGTCTTGAAGAAGGGCAAGGCAAGAAGGCTGCGATTAGGTGCCGAAGTGGAGACGAGCCTGTCTCACTTTGAACTGACCTTTGAAGCCACTCCCCCACATCGCAGGCACGCTGTTTAGAGGAGGGTTTTAAAACCTGATTAATCAGTTAAAGAACCTACTGTTAGCGCAGCCCAACTCTCTGACAGCATCTGGGAAACAATCCCTGCCTTTATCGATACACTCTTCATAGGGCACGCCTGTTCGCATCACATTACGAGAACAATTCTCGATAGAATACTGACTACATCTAGCGTTAGCGATGTTCCTAACCTGCATCGCTCTACGAGCATCGCAAGGGGGCTGCCGTCGTCTAGGCGGCTGCCGTCGTCTATTAACTTGTTCCGACCCTTTAAGTCGATCCAGTCCTTCCAAAGACTTGGGTTCGGGTTTGATTTTACCTGGTTGATATTTAGAGGGTTTTTTATTCAATAACTGTTCAGGCTGCGCTGCCTGTGAAACTGAACCGCTGATATCCTCGCTATCTCCTTGATTGCTTACATAACGAATCATTGCGAGGACTATGCAGATATTAAGCACCCAAATAATCTTATTACCCATTTAACATCTCTCTAAATGACTAACCCGTGCACAGCCAACCTAATCCCTTTCCAAAGCTGTGAAAAGATGGAGCACTGCTCCCGTGACCTTTGAAGCTACTCCCCCACATCGCCAAATCATCATTTAGAGAACGAGTTCAGAGCCTAGGATCGCTTTGGATGGGTTGACCTGTGTGATGCCCAAGGCAGAGACTTGGCAAAGCCAAACAGGAAGAAAGAATGCCTTCCAAGCAGCACTCAACCAAAGGGACGAAAAACAAACAAACGAGCGTTTGTTCTAATAATCTAACCCCTGGATCACTGCTTACGCACGCCAAATGGGCGATCAGTCTAGAACGCCAAGATCGCTACGGCTTCTTCCGTGTCCATAAACGAGGAAAGCCCCACCTAACCCAAGCAGGCGGACTTACCCCGATCACATTAGACAGCCGAACTTGGAACCCAGGAGATCCCGTCGGACTCTTGCTGGAAGATAATCCCGAAGACATCCTGCTGGATATTGAAGGGCAATGCCCTTGAAGGTGCGCTGGCTGCGATGAAGCCCGCCTAACTTCCCAATCCCTTCTCTAAATGGTGAGCAGGCGATAAGCAGGGCGTGCTGGGGGTTATGATCATGCGCCGTTATCTGTTCTTTATTTTGCTGCTTTGTGTCCTCCCGTTGGGCGTTGGTTGTGGTCCGCCTGACACGTCGCAAGACAACAATAACCGCCCTCCTTCAGAGGACGCTAATCAATGCATTTTACTGAGCGCAGAAGGTCGTGATGCCGAGGGTCAACTGATGGATCAGATAACCTATATTTATGATGACTCTGGAGTACTCACGACCATCGAAAACGATACCAACAATAATGGCATCCCTGATATGCGTTCGACGCTTACTTATGATGATCAGGGCAACAAAAAAACCGAAGATGTTGATGTAGGCAGCGGGTTCCAAGGGTCCGCTTTAGATGGAATTCCAGATGCTCGAACAACCTACTTCTACGCTAACGGTAACCAACTCCAGCGAGAAGAGTTCGATCTGGATATTGACGAAGTCATCGATAGGGTCACAACGCATCGTTATAATGACCAAGGTTGGAGAGTGCGCTCAGAAAGAGACGATGGAGCAGACGAAACCATCGATAAATACCGTGTGTACACGCACGATGCTCGTGGCAACATCGTCGATGAAGACATCACCAGAGAACCTGATGGAATTGTCGAGGACCGCTATACCAACACCTACGACAACGACGGAAATCGGATCAGTCGAACGTATGATAGCGGAGCGGATGATCTCATCGACTACCGATGGGACTTTACTTGGAATTGCAATTAGCGGTCGCTATTGGAACTTGCCCCCGTTGGAAACTACTCCACCGTGACGGACTTCGCTAAGTTCCTTGGCTGGTCGACGTCGGTGCCGAGGTGGTCGGCGACGTGGTAGGCGAGCAGCTGCATGGGCAGGCTGTAGATCACCGGCTGTAAGCGCTCGGGGACTTTGGGTACTAAGATCACTTTGTCGGCGACGCGAGCGAGCTCTTCGCTGCCCTCGCTCGCCACCAAAATGACCGGACCGCCGCGCGCCTTAATCTCTTCGATGTTGCTCACCGCTTTGGCTTTAAGCGCATCATCGCCCACCAAGGCGACGGTCGGGAAGTGCTCGGTGATCAAGGCGATAGGTCCGTGCTTCATCTCACCCGAGGCGTAGCCTTCGGCGTGCAAATAGCTGATCTCTTTGAGCTTGAGCGCGCCCTCGAGCGCCACCGGAAACAAGGTGCCTCGCCCGAGGAATAAGTAGTTATCAAACTCGCTCGCAAACGGCGCTAAATCAGCGATAATTTTCGCTGCTTCAAGTGTTTGCTCCATCCAGTGCGGGAGGTGGCGCAAGTCCTCGATCTCGGCCTCGGCTTGCGCCTCGCTGATGCGCCCAAGGTGCCGCGCTAAGCCTAAGGCTAAGAGGTGTAGACTCACCATCTGGGTTGTGAAGGCCTTAGTCGACGCCACGCCGATCTCTGGGCCGGCATGCGTGTAGATCACGCCTAGGCTGTCCGAGCTCAGACGCGCCACCGCCGACTCGAGCACGTTGGTGATGCAGCCGATGCGTACACCCTGCGACTTCACCTCACCCAAAGCAGCGAGCGTATCCGCTGTTTCACCGCTTTGAGAGATACCGATCACCAGGTCGCCTTTACCCATCAAGTGGCGACGGTAACGGTACTCATGAGCGTACTCAACGCTGACCGGGATCCCGGCGATGTTCTCGATCAGGTCACGCCCGACCAGCGCCGCGTGCCACGAGGTGCCGCAAGCCACGAGCGAGATGTGCTCAACGCCCTCGGCGCGAGCAAAGTCAAAATGCTCTAAGTGCACCTGACCTTTAGGGCCCAAGCGACCACTCAAGGTGTCGCCGATAGCTCGAGGTTGCTCGAAAATCTCTTTGAGCATGAAGTGTTTGTAGCCACCCTTTTGGGCCGCGGCGGGCGACCAGTTGATGCGTTTGCTGACGCGCTCAACCGCCTGACCTTGGTGATAGATGGTCACCCCGTCGCGGCGCACATGGGCTAAGTCGCCCTCTTCTAAAAAGACCACATCACGAGTGTAGGGCAGCACCGCCGGCAGGTCGCTCGCCACCAAGTTCTCGCCATCGCCTAACGCCAAAATCAGCGGGCTCGCTAAGCGAGCGGCGACGAACTCGTCGGGGAACTCCTCGTCGACCACGGCGATCGCATAGGCGCCCTCTAGACGTTTGATCGCCGCTTCGACCGAGGCTTTTAAGTCCATCCCTTGAGCGCGCAGCGACGCCACGAGGTGGGCGACCACCTCGGTGTCGGTCTCGGAGTGGAAGACCGCGCCGCCGGCTTGGAGCTCGGTGCGCAGCTCGGCGTAGTTTTCAATGATGCCATTGTGCACCACCGCCACCGTGCCTGAGCGATGCGGGTGGGCGTTCGTCTCGTTGGGGCGACCATGGGTCGCCCAGCGCGTGTGACCAATGCCGAGGCTGCCCGATAGCGGGTCTTGGCGTAAGCGGTTGCTCAAATTCTTGAGCTTGCCCTCGGCGCGACGGCGATCCAGCCCGCCCGCGCCGATCACCGCAACGCCCGCCGAGTCGTAGCCACGGTACTCGAGCGTCTTTAAACCCTCGACCAAAACCTCAGCAGCCGATTCAGACCCTATGTAGCCAACAATTCCGCACATGAGTTTATTTGTCTTTCTTAGGGGCGGCGCGAGCCACCCAGCCTTCGATGTTTCGCTGCTTGGCGCGGGCAACGCCTAGGGCGCCTTCAGGTACGGTTCTCGTCACGATCGAGCCGGCGCCCACATAAGCATTGTCCTCGATCGATACCGGCGCCACGAGGGTCGAGTTCGAGCCGACAAAGCTGTTGGTACCGATCTGCGTGAGGTGCTTGTTGGCGCCGTCGTAATTGCAGGTGATGGTGCCCGCTCCGATGTTGGCACCCGCGCCCACTCGAGCGTCACCAATATACGCCAAATGATTGGCTTTAGCGCCTTTGCCTAGCGTCGCTTTCTTGACCTCGACGTAGTTGCCGACTCGAGCGCCCTCATGCAGCTCGGCGCCTGGGCGCAGACGCGCAAAGGGGCCGACCGAGCAGGCGCTCTCGACGCGGGCAGACTCAAGGACCGAGTAGGCGTGAATCTGGGCGCCGTCCGCAACGCTCGAATCCTCAACGACGACCCCTTGACCCAGGCGACAGCCCGAACCGATCACGGTCTTGCCCGCAAGGCGAACTCCGGGCGCTAGCACCGTATCTTGACCCACCGAAACGCCCGCGTCGACCCAGGTCGTCTCCGGGTCTTCAAAGGTCACGCCTTGGCGCATCAAGGCCTCGTTCACGAGCCCTTGGGCCCGCTTGGTCAAGGCGGCGAGGTCCACTCGGTCGTTGGCGCCGGCGAGACGCGCTGGGTCGGCGGCGACGACGCCTCTGGCCGAGCCCGAAGCGGCGGCGACCAGATCGGTCAGATAGAGCTCACCTTGCGCATTGTCGGTGCTCAAATTCTCGATATTTTCACGCAAAAACACCGCATCAAAGCAGTAGGTTCCGGAATTGCATTCATCGCCAGCGAGCTGCTCTGGCGTCGCGTCTTTGGCTTCGACGATACCGACCAGCTGCTCGCCTTGGCGAAGCATCCGCCCATAGCCATGAGGCGGCGCCGCTTTAAAAGTCAGCACCGAGAGCGCATGACCTTCTTGCTGGCGAACCAAAGCGTCCATCTCATCGATAGGGATCAGCGGGACGTCGCCGCATAAAACAAAGATTGAGTCGACGGTGTCAGGAAGCGCTGAGAGCCCAGCGCGCACGGCGTCTCCGGTTCCGAGCTGCTGCTCCTGAACAGCGAAGACCACGTCATCTTGTCCCGCGAAGTGCGCGCGCACGTCCTCCGCGCCGTAGCCGACCACCACCACGATCGGACTAGCGCCGGCAGACCGAGCGGCGTCGACGACCCATTGGACCATCGGTCGATTCAAAATGGGGTGCAAAACCTTAGGCAGCGCGCTCTTCATGCGCGTTCCTTGCCCTGCTGCTAAAATAATCGCTGCTCGCATGCTCAGACCCTTCGCAAGTGCACGAACGACGCGCAAGGGCCGCAAAGACACAAGCGCTTAGCGCGACGCTCGATCGGCCTGGAAATAGGTCCCTTCATCCAAGCTTTTGACCCGCTGGAACGAGGGTGAAACGCCTAGGATCAAAGGCTTTCGGCTCTCGCCGTAAAAGATCAGCACGCTGCCGCCGTCAATGCTGCTCACTGCGCGCTCAGCCTGCGAACCCAAAACGACCGTAGCGGTGGACAGGATCTCAGCGTCGAGCGGACTCGGCGCCAGCGCCGCCACGCTGCGGCTCTCGCTGACTAAGAAGCCATTGCGCGGATCAACAATATGACCCTTACGCCCAGGGCGCCCATCAGGACGAGGAACTAAGCTCACCGACACCGACAAGCTCTGGTTCTGCAACGCCACAAAACCTGCGCGCTGGGTGTTGTGATCTTTGACTAAGACGCGCCACGGTTGATCGTTGGGTCCATTGCCCGAACCGTACCAACACGAACCCCGAAAATTGATGAGGTAGTTCACCAAGCGCCTGGACGAGAGCATCTCTGAGATGTGTTTGACCACCCAGCCGTCACGCAAACCGCCGGGCTCAAGGCGCATCCCCGAGACACGCGTCCGGAGCACTTTATAATCGCTGCTCAAAATAAGCTTCTCGGCGCCCACCCGGGTCAAGGCTTCTCGAATGGCGCCAGGCGCTGGCTGTTCGCCGCGCATGTCCACCCAAGCTTTCACGATCGGTCCGACCGTCGGATCAAAAACGCCGCCGGTGAGCTCGTAGCCGCGCATCGCATCAGCGATCATACGACCCGTCCTCGGCTGAATAGCGATCGGCCCCTTACCCTTGGCGAGCTGGTTGTTGATCAGCTCGAGTGAGCCGGTCGCGAAGAAGGCGTTATCGATCAGCGTCGCTTCTCGTTGCAGCTGCTTGAAGAGTTTATCGACAGCGCTCTTACTCAGCGAGGGCTCGTTGAGGGTGACCGACAGCGGCATGCCGTTGATCAGCAAGGTTCGACTCGATAACCCCGGAACCCCTTTTTTAATCTGCGGCGTTGCGCAAGCACACAAAGACAAAATCAGAAGGGCGCGCCCCATAAAGCCTCCAATAACCAAGGTCCGTGGCGTGAACGATAGCGCCGTTTCGGCGCGACTGAAAACATTGCGCCGCAACGCGTGAAGAATTGTTCATGGAAAGGGGGCGAAGGGTTTGCTAGGCGCACCCCGAAAACGTTGTTTGGAAACCGCCCAATGATCAACTTAACCGACGTCAGCAAAGGCTTTGGAGCTACGACCCTTTTTGAGAAGGTGAACATGACCTTTTCGCCGGGCCGGCGCTACGGCCTGACCGGGCCAAACGGAGCGGGTAAATCCACCTTTATGCGCATCCTAACCGGCGATGAAGAGGCCGATTCAGGGCGCATAGGGCTCCCTGACAAGGTCGGGATTTTGCGTCAGGACCAGCACGCCTTTGACGAGTACACGGTCATGGACACGGTGATCCAGGGCAACCAGCGGCTGTGGGCGGTAAACCAAGAAAAAGAGGTCCTTTACGCCAAAGGAGATCAGCTCACCGAAGCCGACGGCGAGCGCTTAGCCGAGCTCGAGATGATCGTCGCCGAAGAAGATGGATACATGGCCGAGGTCAACGCCGGCGAGCTGCTCGCTGGCCTGGGTATCAAAGACCAACTGCATTATTCGACGATGGGTGAGCTTCCCGCCTCGATCAAGGTCCGCGCCTTGCTGGCGCAGGCTCTGTTTGGTGAGCCACAAGTGCTCCTGCTGGATGAGCCGACCAACCATCTGGATCTCGACTGCATCGACTGGCTCAAGCGGTTCTTATGCCGCTATCAAGGCAGCTTGATCGTGATCAGTCACGATCGGCACTTCCTCAATGAGGTCTGCACCCACATCGCCGACATCGACTATGAAACCATCATCCCTTACCCGGGCAACTACGACGACATGGTCGAAGCCAAGATGGCGGTGCGCGGACGGGTGGAAGCTGACCAAGAGCAGCGCCTTGAAAAAATCAACCAGCTCAATGATTTTATTCAGCGCTTCCGAGCCGGCTCTCGAGCCAGCCAGGTCAAGAGTCGTGAACGACAAGTCACCAAGCTCACGCCGACCGAGCTTAAGAAGTCGAACATCCAAAAGCCCTTCATCCGGTTCAAGGTCGAACAGCAGCCGGGTAAAGACGTGGTCCGCATTGAAGAGGCGTCGCTCGCTTTTCCTGAACGCGGTCCGCACGAGCCTGCGATCACTGTACTTAAGAACGCAGGGCTTCATGTGGGACGTGATGAGCGCATCGCCATCGTTGGCCCATCCGGCAGCGGCAAAACCGCCTTATTGAATCTGGTAGCCGGTCAGCTGGCACCGAACAGTGGCAGCGTCACCTTAGGTCACAACGTCAACTTCGGATTTTACGCTCAAGACAATTTTGGCGCCATTGAACCGGGCTCAAGCTTGCTCGAGTGGCTGCACAACAAACGGCCTGCGGAGAGCCAAGAGACCGTCCGAGGCTGCCTTGGACAGATGCTCTTTGGCCGTGAAGAGTGCTTTAAAAAGACCGACCACCTTAGCGGTGGTGAGCGCGCTCGACTGCTCTTTTCGGAATTGATGCTTTTGCAGCACAATCTGCTGTTCTTGGACGAGCCAACCAATCACTTGGACCTCGAGAGCATCAGCGCGCTCGGTGAGGGACTCGCCGCATATAAGGGCACCTGCATCGTCGCAACGCACAACCAAGATTTGATCAGCGCTTTTGCGACTCGGATCTGGGCGTTGACCCCAAAAGGCATGGTCGATTACCCCGGTGACTACGAGTCGTTTCGCAGCAAGCACGGCTCACTGCGCTAAAGCTTTTTGCTCGCTGTAGGGCTTGCCGAGCGCTGAGGTCCAGACTAGCCTCTCGCCCACGCAAGGAGCGCACCCATGAATCGACACCTACTGATCGCCTTATCTAGCTTTGCTTTGATCGCTTGTGGTCCGCCCAGCGCAAACAGCGGCGGTGGTGGAGGTGGCGGTAATGGCGGCGGCTCTGTGGGTACCCCCAGCGAGATTGCGAGCTCATTGACTGGTCTAGTCTGCGGTTGGCTTGTTCGCTGCCAATCCAGCCGAGCATACAGCGCGATCGGACGGAGTTTCGGCGTCGAGACACTAGATACCGCGGCGTGCGAACAGATGATGAACGGACCTGGCGCAAGCATCAATCGTATCCAAGCTGCGCTGGAGGCTGAGACGGTCGTGTTCAACACGGACGAATATGCCGCTTGTCGCACCATCATTAGGGACGCTTCGTGCCAAGCCAGCCTAGGTGATGG
The DNA here is from genome assembly GCA_040260805.1 of Myxococcota bacterium. Taxonomy (GTDB): domain Bacteria; phylum Myxococcota; class UBA4151; order UBA4151; family UBA4151; genus CACGMS01. The sequence goes on from JBDQPD010000013.1 coordinate 8,684, forward strand.
CGCCTGTGATCGAATGTTTGAAGGCACCGTCGAAGCGGGCGGAGGATGCTTTATCGATGAAGAGTGCGCCGACGGAGACGGCGAAGGGTCCTGCAGCGCTGACGAGGCACAGTGCGGTGTGTGCAGCGTCCGACCGGTCATTCCTGATGCGGGCTTGGGCGAGTCCTGCGAACAGGCGGACTGCGGCCCCGGTCTCGACTGCGATGAAAACAACCTGTGCGCCGAAGACGACGATTCAAACGCAGGCGGCGCCGGGACGGCTTGTGACTCCGAAGGCGGAACGGACCTCGTCTCGAATTGCGACATGATGAACAACTTCATCTGCGTTAACGACACGTGCACCGAGGCGCAGTTTACCTCACAAGCGGGTGACGCCTGCGGTTCAAACGGCGTGTTGTGTGAAGGCGACTTGGTCTGCCCGATCCACACCGGCGGCGGTATGACGCAATGCACTCCGGCGAAAGCGATCGGCGAGAGCTGCATGGAGTTGGACGGTCAGGCGTACATCATGACAGGCTGTGTCCTGGCTGCAAACTGCGAGATGAACGATCAAAATGAAGGCATCTGCGTGGCTAAAGTCGCGCTGGGAGAGCCCTGCGAAGACGACGACAACTGCCTCAGCGACTCGTGCGGTGATTCGGGAACCTGCGAAGCTGAAGAGAACGACCCAGAGTGGCGCGCTTGCCCTTAGAGACTGACTTGCTGCACTGACTCCGCGGGGTTGAGCCAACGGTTACCCTCTTGAGCCTTCCAGGCCTGCGGGTCCGCGAGGCGCTGCACTTTGAGGTGGTCCTCGATGCGGCCAAGGCCAGGTAAGACCAGCTTGGGTTCAAGCTCATACAAAGGCTCGAGCACAAAACGCCGAGTCGGGGTCCCAGGGTGGGGCAAGGTCAGGCCGGGTTCATCAACCTGTCGGTCTGCCCAGACCAACAGGTCCAAATCGATGGGACGGCTCGACATGCCCTGCTGACGCTGTCGACCGCATCGCAATTCAAAATCGAGCAAGGCCGCCAACAGTTTCTGGGGCTTGTGATGAGTTTGAATCTCGGCGACGGCGTTAAGAAAGTCAGGGCCTTCAAAGCCCCACGCTGGAGATCTCCAAAGACCGCTAACTCGCTCAACGCCAAACCAGTTGTCGGCCTCGAGAACCCGAAGCGCGTGGCGAAAGGTGTGAGCCACATCGCCCTGATTTCCACCGAGCCCGAGATAAATGCCGGTCACAAGCCGAGCACCTGTTCGAGTTGATACCAACCCGGCTCGCGCCCAGACAGCCAGTAGGCGGCCCGCAGAGCCCCGCGAGCGAATTGGTCTCGGCTCTCGGCTCGATGCGCCAAGGTGATCTGCTCCGCGTGACCGAACAGATGGACCTCATGATGACCAACGACCGAGCCACCGCGTAAGGCTTGCACCCCTATCTGACCAGGGTGCCGCCGGCCTTCACCTGCTCGCCCGCACACGACGCTGCTGCCCGGGCGCTCATCAGCGGCCGCTTGGGCGAGGGTCAAGGCGGTGCCTGAGGGCGCGTCGATCTTATGGCGGTGGTGCGTTTCGACAAGCTCTAGGTCCCAGTCCGCAAGCTGCCTTGAGGCTTGCGCAACCAAAGACTTGAGCACGGTCACCCCCAAGCTCATGTTCGAGGCCCACAAAACGGGCACCCGCTCGGCTAAACTGTGCAGCTGACGCGTCTGGGCGTCGCTCATACCGGTGGTTCCAGAGACCAAGGCTTTCGGTGTGGCGTCCAAGGCACTGAGCAAGGCGTCCATCGCAGCCGCAGTGCTGAAATCAATCACCAGATCACAAGCCGCTAACGCCGACTGGTAGGCTGCTGCGTCGCTGTCCGCGTCGAGCCTGGCGACCACCTCAAAGCGTTCGTCAACTAAACCCTCAACGGCCCGGCCCATACGCCCCGAGGCGCCGTGAATTCCCAGACGAATCATCGAAGCTCCTCACAGGTCTCGAGCACCGAACACAAAGCGTTGTAATCGACATGATCCAAGGGGACGAGCGGTAGTCGAAAATTCGGTTCACACCACCCCAACGCCGACGCTGCCATTTTAACCGGGATCGGGTTGGTGCTGGCAAAGAGCTCACTCGACAAGGGGCGAATCGCAGCGAATGCCGCCCGCGCTGCCTCGACGTCTCCAGCTTTGAAGGATCGATAGATTGAGGCGGTCGTTCGCGGCAAAATATTACTCACCACCGAGATCGCGCCGCGCCCGCCGACCGAATAAAAGGGTAAGAGGCTAAAATCATCGCCGCTCAAAAGGGCGAGGCTGTGTTCAAAATTCTCTTTGAGCTGGGTCGCTCTCTCGATGCTGCCGGTCGCCTCTTTGACCCCGACGACGCTCGGGACCGCCTGAACAACCGCTTGGATGTCTTCAACGCCTGCATCGTACGCGGTGCGTCCGGGGACATTATAAAAGATCAACGGCTTTCCACCGCCTGCCTCGGCGACCACCTGAAAATGCGCCACCAAGCCAGCCCGAGGCGGCTTGTTGTAGGGCGGCGTCACCAACAACAGACCATCGACACCGGCGGCGCTAGCGCCAGCGGCGAGCGTGGCGCTCACCGAGGTGCTCATCGAACCCACCCCAGCGATCACCGGCACTCGTCCCGCGGCGACCTCGACACAAACCGCAATGACCGCGGCTTGCTCTGCGGGCGCCATCGTCGCGGACTCGCCGGTGGTCCCGCAGGGTACTAAGCCATCAATTCCGGCTTCGATTTGACGCTCAACCAACGACGAAAAAGCCTGAAAGTCGACTTGACCGTCTTCGGTAAATGGCGTGATCAACGCCGTATACGTGCCCTCAAGGCTCTGTGCGCTCAACATCGTTGCTCTCCAGGTTTTGCGAAGACATCGCCGGCGCCCCTAGCGGTGGCATAGGCGGACCCTTAACGCCACAGGCTGCGATCAAACTCATCAGCAGCCAGCCGCCCCTCATGGGTTAACCAGGCGCGCACGGGCGTGCTCGAGGGCTTGTCGAACCCGACTTTGAGCGGGGCTTCCAGGTTGATCGCGACGCTCAACCATCGCCTCGAGATCAAAGCGGTCTCGAACCTGCGCGACCGGAAGCTGAAGGTGGGTCGTGAGCTGCTCATCCGTGGCATCGACCAAACGCTGCCCATGAGTCGCTAGATCGCCGACCAAGTCACCCACTCGATGGTGCGCCTCACGAAAGGCAACGCCCTGCTCAACCAGCAGATCGGCAAGCTCAGTGGCTTCGACGTACCCGTCGCGCAGCGCAGCTTCCATCCGGTCGGCGTGGAAGGTGGCGGTGGCGATGGTACCAGCCATCACCGTGGCGCAGTCGCGCAAGGTGTCCACCGCATCAAACAGCGGCTCTTTGTCCTCTTGTAGGTCTTTGTTGTACGCCAGCGGCAGCGCCTTAACGACGGTCGCCAAGGCTACAAAATCACCCAACACCCGACCCGCTTTACCGCGCACCAGCTCTGGCATATCCGGGTTTTTCTTTTGCGGCATCATCGATGAGCCGGTGCAATACGCGTCAGACAAGGTGCAAAACCCAAACTCTTGACTCGACCACAAGACAAGCTCTTCAGCCAGCCGGCTCATACCGATTTGCGCAATCGCACAGGCTGCCAGCAGCTCGAGCATATGATCACGCGCGCCCACCGCATCCAGACTGTTTTGTGTCACCCCATCAAAACCCAGTGTGTCGGCGACGTATTGACGATCGATGGGATGAGGCGTTCCCCCAAGAGCTCCGCTGCCGAGCGGTGAATAGTTCTGACGCGCCAGAGCGTCCTTAAGACGCCCCGCGTCACGCGCTAGATGTGCCTCGTGAGCGAGCAGGTGATGACTGAGCCGGACCGGTTGCGCGCGCTGCAAATGCGTATAGCCAGGCAACAGCACCGCCTGATGCTCATGAGCTCGGTCGATCAAGGCTGAACGCAGCGTCGCAAGCGCAGCGATAAGCTCTGCGCCCGCCTCATTAATCCATAAGCGCATATCGGTCGCCACTTGGTCGTTGCGCGACCGAGCGGTGTGCAGCTTCTTACCCGCCGCGCCGATGGTCTCAACCAAGACCGCCTCGATGTTCATATGAACATCTTCGAGCTCATCGCTCCAAGGAAAGTCACCCGCCTCAATCCGCGCTTCAATTATCGTCAAACCCTGCTCGATGGAGCTGAGCTCATCATCACTGATCAAGCCTTGGACCTGAAGCATTTGAGCGTGTGCTCGCGAGCCCGCTAAGTCATGCTTAGCGAGCCGCTGATCGAAACGAACCGAGGCGTTGAATCGTGAGACCAGGGCGTCCATACCCTCAGCAAATCGCCCACCCCAACTGTACTGACTCACGACCGGCTCCCGATTAGAAGCGCAGCATCAAGGTACCCATCACGCGCTGAGCGGTGCTCGCGGTCACGGTGCTGCCTTGAGGGATCACGTAATTCAAACCAGCCATGGGAAAGAGCAGCGCATAATCAAGCGCAAACCCGAGACGGTTTTTGAGCTTTAAATCTAAACCTAGGTCAAACTCGAGACCCAGCGGTGTCTCGCCGCCTGGTGTGCTCTGGGCGTGAACAGCTTGGCCGTAGATCGCCGCCGCTTTGATCTGAGCGGAGGAGTTCAGCGCATAAGCGACGTGAGGCTTGACGTACCAAGCGTCGGTCACCCCACCAATGACCTCACGAAAGAGGATCTGATCGACCCGATAAGACGGGTCAAAGCGGAAGTTGCTAATGGTCTTATCAAGCGCTGCAGAGCAGGGGTTTGCCGTGTTGGTTTCGCTGGCGACTGGGCAGCCAAACTGGCGGGTGTCGCCAGTCTCACGATCACCAGCGGCGACCTGACCGGTGCCGGGACGCAAGCCCCAGCGAGGGTAATCATCGCCGCTAGCGTAGCCGGCATTAAGACCCACCGTGAGCTTGTCTTTAGCGAGTTTGTATTCAGACTCTAGAGCCACGCCAAGCTGCGAGATTTCAATATCCTCAACGGCAGGGTTGCCAATGTCTTCGGCCTTGGTGGCGAATGAGCCCACTGAGCCTTGGATCGTCACCGCCTCGGCTTCGACACGGTAGCGATTGTTTTGACGTCTAAACCAGAGGCTTGCGATGGTCGCTTGGGCGTCACGACTGACGGCGCCAAGCGGCTCGCGTCCACCGTCCTCGGTAGGAACCTGAATCGGGAACGAGCCCTGATAGTTGGATCCATACCATTCGGTAGGAAAGTCCTTAGCCTGAGTACGATAGACCACGTAGGCGCCATAGTTGGTGCTGGTCTTGCCTTCAGACAAGAGACGCTTGAGCGCTTCGCCGCGATCGGCCTTCGCCACCACCGCCACGTATTGCTCGACGTCATCACGCTGCGCCAGGTCGTAGAACTGACGCCCCTCGCCGGCGCGGTAAGGTTGCGCTGCGCCGTTACCGCCGCCTGCTCCAAAGGGTCCCTCCGCAGCGAAGTCCCAGCCCAAGCCAACAATGTGACCGCTCAGTTTGGTCAAGAACATGATCCGATCGGCGTTGTCGCCCGAATCGGCTTGATCGGCGTCGCCACCGTTTGACAGCAAACCCAGACCAAAGTTGGAGCCCATACGGCCAAATCGCAAACGGCCTACAGGCAGTAAGACATCGCCGTAGACTCGCTTAACGACCAGGCTGCTCCAGGGGCCGTTAACCCCAGCTTGCGGTGGGTTCGACGAAGCGGAGAACAAAGACAATGGGGACGACGGATTGTCGATCAACCCAGGGAACGAATCTGGCGTCGCGCCCATCATGACGTTGTCAAAGACATCGACTCGACTGTGGATCTGGACCGTCTCACTCAAGTTCAAGGTCGGATCCAAACGAAGTCGCATGTTCGCTGACGAGAGCTCAGAGACGCTGTCGCCGTCCCAAAATAAGGCAGGCGGTACATTCGACGATCCATCCCAGCCCCCACGCGTCCGATTGAACTGCGCCGTGCCAAGATCTAGATTTCGCATGTAATCCATACGCGTCCGAAAATACCCTTTGAGCTCGAGGGTCCGCAGGGCGGGTTTGATCGACTCTTTGAGCGTCTTTTCTTCCCAGTCGGCTGGGACCCCAGCGCCCTGACTGCGACCTGCCGACAACTCTTCGAGCAACTCAAGCTTGAGCTCGCTCTTAAGCCGCTCAAGGTCGATGGCGTCTTGCGCGGGTTTCGCTGCAGCCGCTTTCGGAGCTGCAGCTTCGGCTTCCTTCGGAGACTCCTCGTTCGCCTCGGCAGGCGCCGCCTCTGCGGCAGCATCCCCCGCAACAGCTTCTGCCTTTGCAGGCTCGGCGGGCTGATCCGCTTCTTGGGCAAAGCCCGGTGCGGCAACAAAAAGAACACATAAACTTAGACCACGGGTCATGCCTTGTCTCCAGGCTCGGCGAGTTCCAAAAGCACCCCACCAGTCGCTTTGGGGTGAATAAAGGCTACATTTTTTCCATGCGCCCCAGGTCGGGGCTGGCGATCGACCAAACGTACACCGGCACCTTCGAGATCATCGAGGTGCTCTTGTAAGCCATCGACCTTCATACAAATATGATGGATTCCTGGGCCGCGACGCTCGATATGCCGAGCGATCACACCCGTCTCATCCATCGGTTCCAGCAGTTCAATGCTGGCGTCTCCGACCGGCAAAAATGCCGTTCGAACACCCTCTGACTCCACCACCTCAATATCGACGAGCTTAAGACCCAGCGCGTCGCGCCAAAACTCAAGCGCTGCCTCTAGATCGGGCACGGCGATGCCCAAATGATCGAGTTTCATAAGCGATAACTTCTCAGAGGGTCAGTCATTATCGCCAGATTCTAAACGGACCACTCGGGCGACCACACGGATCTCAGCGGGGACCTCAAGCGGAAGCGTCAAGGACAACTCCACGAAGTCACCCACCTGAAGGGGGCAACGGGCTAAGTCCTTCCGCTCGCTGAGCGTAAGCGCAGGCATCTCCCCACTAAACTCAGTGTGCTGACCTTCACCCTCGACCGCTTTGCGCCGTCGTGAGCGCTCCACCTGAAAGTTGTAACGAACGATCGATTCTTGATCGACTGGGCTGATCGCTGTGAACGCTACCGCCACTTTATAGTGACCATGATCCACTGGAAAGACCATCCCAGAGCCGCTCAGGTCACACAGACCTTCGGTCATCTCAGAGTCGGATGGGTCTTGAGCCTCGAGTCGGTCAAGGACCTGCCTCAAGAGCTCCTCAAGAACGCTCAGGCGCTTCTCAAGGTAATCACCAAGCTGGGTCTTCGGCGCCGCTGCGCTCTCGGTGCTCACCCGCTGGCGAAGGCCCACCGCGTCGCGCACCTTAAACTCGAGCGAATCGACCTCACCGGCATGAAGGCTGCGCCACGAGAACTTGAGCATGCTCTCGACGCGAGCGAAGCGTCGGTTCGAGCGGCCGTCTCCCGCCGCCTCACGCAACACGAGGTTGGCGCTGGTCATGTCGCCGCTCATGTACATTCCGCGCCGCCGGATATCGCGTCCGATCACCAGAAACTCATCGCCCTTTTGAAAGGGGTTGCGTCCATCGAGGTCCCACGAGACGCGCAACGCATCGCTTCCTTTGGCGGCGAGCACACGGCCAGAAATCTGGACGCTTGCCATGCTACCGGATCGCGGAACCACGACCACCCGGTCGCCAACCTGTAGCATTTGATTGCTCATGCTCTATCACTCCGACTTTGTGCATGGCTCAAGGAGCCCTAGCTTTCAACCCGAAAAGCCCAAGCGGACCCTACGGGTCCTTGATCCTACAGCAGATCGCTGAGGGTTCGAGTGATCTTAATCACCTCGGAACCCGAAAGTTCTTCAAACATCGGCAGAGTGATTTGAGCCGAGCAATAAGCCTCAGCGCCGGGGCAGGTTCCGGCTAAGCCAGGGAGCAATTCTTCATAAACCGGCTGCAAGTGAGCGGCTGGATAATGATGCGCTGCGCCAATGCCCGCCTGGCGAAGAGCTGCGATCAACTCCCATCGACGAGCAGGATCGACCAAAATACTCATCAGGTGCCACGCCGACTTTGTTCCCGGTCGAGGGGTCACCATTTCAGCGCCATCGATGCTCGCTAGTTCGGATTGATACAAGGCCGCAATATCACGACGACGCTCAAGCTTTTCGTCGATTCTGGCCAGCTGGCTTCGTCCTAACGCGGCGTGAAGATCAGAGAGGCGATAATTATACCCTACAGCGTCGACACGATAGTCGGCTGGCGTGCCTGGCTGACGGGTCATGGCGTGGCTTCTTAAATGACGTAATCTAGCCATAAATTCTTCGTCGTGACCGACCAAGGCGCCGCCTTCGCCGGCAGCGATCAGCTTGACCGGATGAAAGCTTAGCGAGGTGGCTAGGACGCGCTCGTTGCCGCCCACAGGAAGACCGTCTTCATCGACTCCTCCAAGGCTGTGCGCTGCGTCTCGAACGATCGGGACCGCGTAGACCTCAAGCAGATCGGCGAGCTCGTTGATCGGGGCGCTGTGACCGTTGAGATCCACCGCAACCACCGCGGCGACCACAGCGTCGTGATCGCGTGCGGCCTCAAGCAGACCGGCTAGCGACTCTAGGCAGATCAACCCGGTTTTCGGGTCAGCATCGACAAACACCGGCCGGTAACCGGCATAAACACCTGCTTGGATGCTCGCTACAAAAGTGCTGGGGGTGCAGATCCACCACGACCCTGGCGGCGCAGCGATCGCTTCAGCGACCAAATGCAAAGAGGTCGTCCCGTTGGCGCAGCTGACCGCCTCAGGCGCGCCGCACACGACCGCTAGGTCGGCTTCGAACTCGCGCACCGATGGCCCGCCAGTAAGCCAGCCTGACTCCAAAACATCCATCACCGCTTGGCGATCTTCAGGTCTTAATTCGTGCCGCCCGTAGGGAATCATGCGCCCGCTAGCTCTCGAAGTTGATCAACACTGAGCCACTGATCGTTTTGATCCGACGTGTAACAAAACCCGTCAGCAACCCGCTGACCGCGATCGCTACTCGAGCGGTACCACTCAAACTCAGGGAGAATAGCGTAGCGAGCGCCCATATCAATAACCGACCGGCTGTCGTCCTCGCCAATCATGGCTTCATGCAGCTTCTCGCCCGGGCGAATCCCAATCGTACGAAGAGGCTGCCCCGGGCAAAGCGCTGCGGCGAGGTCTGTAATTCGCATCGAGGGGATCTTCGGAACAAAAATTTCACCGCCCTCCATGTGCTCAAAGCTATCCATCACCAGCTGCACAGCGTTCTCGATGGTAATCCAGAAACGGGTCATGCGCTCGTCGGTGATGGTCACCTCGCCGCCCTCTTGGGCCAAGCGCTTAAACAAGGGCACGACGGAACCTCGAGAGCCCGATACGTTGCCATAACGCACGACGGCGAACTGTGTTTCCGAGCCACCAGCGTAGGCATTACCTGCGACAAAAAGCTTATCTGAACACAGCTTGGTTGCGCCATAAAGGTTGATCGGGTTGCAGGCTTTATCGGTCGACAAGGCGACCAGCTTTTTGATCCCCCGATCAAGCGCCGCTTCGATGACGTTTTGGCCACCAAGAACGTTCGTTTTGATGCACTCAAACGGATTGTATTCAGCTGCAGGGACCTGCTTGAGCGCCGCCGCATGGATGACATAATCGACGCCAGTAAAAGCCCGCCTCAAGCGGTCTAAATCCCGAACATTTCCGATGAAAAATCGAAGTCTAGGGTCGTTGCCAAACCGTTGCCGCATCTCGTGCTGTTTGAGCTCGTCTCGACTGTAGATGATGACCCGTCGAAGCTTGGTGTGATCGAGCAAGTATCGAGTGAGCGCGTTGCCCAGACTCCCCGTTCCGCCAGTAATTAATAGAGACGCTTGATCAAACATGGTGTCGCTCCCGAATTCTTTTGGCGGCATTTTCGTAAAGAGGCTTGAGGGTTTGCGCTGCCTCTTCAATCGAAGCCAGGAGCTGTTGATAATGAGTCAGGTTATGCCTCATCAAGGCGTTGGGATCGTCTTCGAGATAGGTCCGTTCACGCTCGAGGCGTTGCGAGCGCTTATTTTGCTCAGCCATCCAACGCCCGTTGAGAATGTGGTCCTTGGTCAGCACCTCATTGGCGCGTCGCGCACGCTTTGACGCCGCGCGCCCGCGCCTGTGAATGCCAGGCTCGTCGCCAGCCTTGAAGCATTTCATCGCATCCTTTGCGGACTCTAAACCACGCCGTGCGCTGCGTTCCGCCTCACCTAACTCTTGAGCGCTTGCATCAAGAGAGTCTGCGGCTTGCGACCAATCGATGGTCGGAAGATGCTCGGGCGGAGCAATGAAAGGTCCAGAGCGCTCTTTATCAGGGCGCTCAGCCAGTTGCTCCAGCACCTCAGCAAGAGAATATTGGTCTGCGCCATTAATCTTGGCACCACCCTCTGTGGAGTTGATGTATTGACGCCCCTTGAACAACCGGTGCGTGAGGCACAGTTCGAACTGATCGCGAAAGACGTTGTATTGAGACAAGGTCTGCACCTTGTCCCCGTAATAACCATCAACCTCGAGGGTCTGTTGAGTAGGTGTCCACCCTTCGCAGCCCTCAGAGTATTGCTTTCCGTCTTCGAGCGCGAGGTCCAATCCTACAAAAACGATCGGGTCACAGCCGAGTTCTTTAAGCGCCCACATAGCCACGTGCGTGCAGCTTGAAGCCACCATATCAATGCTCTTGAGGTTGTCGTCGTTTTTGAGGCGCCGGCCGATCTCACTGTCGTGAACAACCCACCGCTGTGCGACCGGCTGACCGACCACTTTGGGGTGCGTTGATTCGTGAATAAACAAAGACGTACGCTCCGGTTCGGTATCATCAAAATGGCTTGAAATATCGTTGGCTTCAATGGCGACCACGAGCTCGGGGTCAACACCCATTTTTTGGAGCTTGCCGAGCACGTGGCTGACGCCAACCACCACACCCTTCTTTGCAAACTCAGAGATCAGGTGAATGTTCTTCTTCAAGCTCGGACCGGGCGCAACCAAGAGACCAGGCAGTCCCTCACCCATACCTCGAAGTTTCCGCGCATCAGGCTCAGGCAGCAGCACCGCCGTATTCTCAAGCGAATTAGCTACCCAGTGGCGCCCCCGGCTCAAGCCGGTATGACTCTCCATATTCAGAGATAATTCAGTGTGTCCGCTCTGCTCATGTAGCTCGGTGTAGAGCCCGGGGTCGACCGCTAACAAATTCGGGCTACTCAATCTCCGGATCCGGTCCTTGTGAACAAAACAACTACGCAGCGTCCAACGAAACTCATCGACCGAAAAACAGACGCCTGTATGTTCAGCGGCGAGCAGCTCTCGCCAGTCAGAGCAGTGTAATTCTGCCGCAAAGGCCTCGAGGTTAGGTCGCACAAAAATCTGCGGTCGGTCCTTCATTTCATCGCTTAAAATCTCAAACGCTATCGGCCCAGACAGACCCCATGTGCCCGCACAATCCCATCGATAATGATTTGAATCACCGATGTGGCCCGTGGCAATTCGCTGCGCATCAGCCCTGGGTGAGATCATCGACCACATCCGCTGATTGTTCACGCGCGGCGCACGCACTCCTGCGGGTCCCTCATCGATCTGATATCGGTCCTGATCGCGGCCCTCCCAGGCTGCTCTGACTTGCGATACAATCATCGGATAGCGCGCAGCCAAGGCCTCAAGATTGAGTTCATAGAGTTCGCTGCCCGAAAGACTTATACCGGCTTCAAACGTTTCGAGTTGGACTTCGGTTTCGGGGATCAGGAAACCCAACAAGCCGTTGAGTAACAAACTCCATTCAAACCTTAGGGCATCAGCAACACGGACAAAGTCTTTATCGCGAATCGCTAGAACGACGACACTTTCAGCCCCCAGAGCGAGCGCAGACAGCTCGTCAATAACTCCTGCAAGCTCTTCGCCCAAATGCTCCTTGACCTGAGACAGCTCACCTAGAATCTCTTTGGGCACGACCAGCAGGTCATCTACTAATTCGATCGGGCTCTTATGACTGATCATCGTCGCCACCTCGGTCGCTTGCTTAGGCAAACGCTCCAAGGTGGCGGCAACGCGCTGGCCGGCTTCTTCAATCCAGCCATCAAAAGTATACAAATCAAGGCGCTGGCCAGACCACTCGCTTAGCTCAAGCAGTTCATCCAGGTTGGTATCGGTTTCGTCGACCCGGGTGCACACGACCAGTTCAAGCTGCGGGGCATCGAGGAGTTTAGACAACGCTTCAGGATCTTCTGCTTGACCCAACAAACTCTGGTCAAAATAGACTTCCATGGGGACCTCCACCACGTGCATCGACACGCCCGTAGGGCGTACTTTAGCCACTTCCCCAATCGCCGCCCTGAGCTTTCGAGGGCAAACCGCTCGCATAGCCTTTTACAGCGTTCAGACGCGACGCCGAACCCAGCATTTTTTGTCGGTATGCGCTGGCGGCTGCGATGACCTCTTGGTCACGCGCTAACACCTGATCAACCAATCCATCCGGAGCAGGCTCATCGCTCGGGGTTACTGAATCGATGAAGCGTTCGCGTTCGTCGTAAAGGGCACTCGCCATATCGATGTCGCCAGACTCAAAGGCAGTCAGCATGGTATTGCTGAGCTCGAGCAACCGGCACAGATAGTCGTGTTTCGTCAGCGTCTGAGTCATGATACCTCTTTGACATAAGCATAAAAAAAGACCCAGGGGCACCGTGGGTGCCCCTGAATCCTCATTTGCCTTTTCAGTCTAAGCTGTGGTGGAAACAACCAGCCCCTTCCCTTCCATCAAGTTGCGCCTCATATCGAGCCACTCCTCGCGGGGGATCTGGCGAACTGTTTCGCCCGTTTCACGATCAACCATGCGGATGATCGCAGGATCTAAACCATCTTGGGGTTCCATTTGAATGTCTAACCCATGACGATCTAGTTGGGCTTGCACCTCAGCTATTTCGACCTTCAGGCGCTCCAACTGCACCGGGCCTAAAGCCCCGCTCTTTGACGCATCTAATGCGACAGGTTGCGAGGACCCTACCCGTGCACCCTTTGCTTCAGCAGCACCAGGCTGCCCTAAACGCGGGGCACGGTTTGGCATCAGTGTAGCTTGGAGGCTTGCGGGATCAGCCATGATTCACCTCCGTTTAATTGCTACGCATCAACCGATTAGCCAAGCAGCGACAGCGCTGCCTGCGGCGAGCTGTTCGCCTGAGACAAGATCGCCGTACCCGACTGGATCAGGATCTGCGACCGAGTAAACGCTGCCGTCTCGGACGCGAAATCAACGTCTCGAATGCGGCTGTTTGCGGCGGTTGCATTTTCGATATCAGCGTCAAGGTTCGAGATCGAACGCTCAAGTCGATTCTGGGTCGAACCCAGCTTCGAGCGATACGTGTTGACTCGGCTTAGTGCGTTATCAATCAGATCAAGCGCAGCCTGAGCGGATGCAGCGGTGTTAACTTCGGCATTGGTCAGCTGAATGATGCTGTCCGCGCCGCTTACCGAAAAGTCACCCGTGACCGTCACGGCGATACGATTTGAAGCTAGATCGTCCTGACCGACCTGGAACGTAGCGATTAAGCTGGCGTTCAAGAGGGTCTTTCCATTGTAGGAAGTCGAAGACGAAATTCGAACGATCTCATCTTTGAGTTGACCAAATTCCAAATCCGCATTGCTACGATCCGAAGCGCTGAGCGTCTCATTGCTCGAGCGAACTGCGAGTTCACGCATGCGATCAAGCATGGAGCGAACCTGCTCGACGCCACCTTCAGCGGTCTGGATCAGGCTGATGCCTTCTTGGGCATTCTGGCGTGCTGCCGATTGAGCCTTAATGCGGTGTTCGAGCGTCGTCGACACAGCAAGACCAGCGGCGTCATCCGCAGCCTTATTGATGCGGCTACCAGAAGCTAATTTTGCGAGGGAGTCTTCAAACTGAGTTTGGCTTGCATTCAAGCGATTCTGAGCGAAAACAGATTGAACGTTACTACGTACTACAAGTGCCATGATTCCTCCTTGGATAGGCTTGCTCTCATATCCTTTGAGAGCGTTCTGTATGGTTGTGTTGGTCTTCAAGGATCCAAAGAGCTGAAGCTCAACGGTTGCGTTTGCCCGGCTTGATGAGACGCTCGCCAGCGCCAAATCATTATGCTCTTAAAACCTCCTCGTTCGCCTGGGGACAGTTGGATCTTCAATAGGATTATGAGGGGACGCATGAACGAAGTCAAGACAACGTCCTAAAAACACGGCCTATTTGTTCCGATACAGATCTAAATCTCTCAATTTGCTCGAGTTAAAAAACCAAAAGAGCGCCCGAAGCAAAGCTCCGGGCACTCCTCTGGCTGATCCCGCTAGTGGTGTTATCCGAGTAAGGACAACGCCGCTTGAGGGCTGGCATTGGCTTGCGAAAGCACAGCCGTACCACTCTGCATCAGGATCTGCAGTCGAGTCATCTTTGATGTCTCTTCTGCAAAATCCACGTCTCGAATTCGGCTGTTCGAAGCCGTCGCGTTCTCGATATCTGCTTCCAGATTCGAGATTGAACGCTCCAGTCGATTCTGAACCGAGCCCAGTTTTGACCGATAGGTGTTCAACCGGCTCAATGCGTCGTCGATCGAATCGAGTGCACTTTGAGCTGAACCTGCCGTGTCGATTTCAGCGTTAGTGAGCGCGATAATGCTATCTGCTGCGCTGACTAGGAAGTTACCCGTAAGGGTCGCTGTAATCCGGTCCTGGGCATTGTCATTAAATCCGACTTGGAAGGTCAAATTCGAAGTCGCGTTGAGCAAATTATTCCCGTTGTACGAAGTGGTGTTTCCGATACGACTAATCTCGTCTTTGAGTTGCTGGAACTCAAGATGAGCGTTCGTACGGTCCGACGCACTCAGGGTTTCATTGCTGGAGCGAACAGCGAGTTCACGCATTCGATCAAGCATCGAGCGCACCTGCTCCACACCGCCTTCAGCGGTTTGAATCATACTGATGCCTTCGAGCGCATTTTGCTTGGCAGCAGATTGACCACGGATCCGATGCTCGAGCTGAGTCGAGATAGCGAGTCCAGCGGCATCATCACCAGCGCTGTTGATACGCGAGCCCGTCGAGAGCTTTTGAAACGTGTCTTGCAACGCATTGGATGTACGATTCAATCGAACTTGAGCAAAGACCGACTGCGGATTACTTCTTACTACAATAGCCATTATATCCTCCATGATGACTAGTGGCCGGCGATTCGTATCGCCAGCCGGCGATTGGGACGTCCTTGTCCCGACAATTTATACTTAAAATTCTGTCTCTATTCTCCCGTGTTCCGAGCCCTCACTTAAGGAGGTCCCGTTGCTCGGGGCGGAGCTCGACCTGGGGTCGGTCCGTCCCTCGTTGAGATTGGCCCATGGCGGTTCCTGATGGTCGGAGCATATTGCGCTTCGGCAAGCTCCGGGGGAATCCGGGTATGAGCTCGGTGACTCGAACGCCTCACTTGGGTCGCTGCGGGGCCTGCCCGCGAAGGGTTTCGTCCCCAAGTGAGTTGATCTCGTCGGCCTTGGTGCCAGGTCCAGTGAGGCCTTAGCTCGTGGTTCCTGGTCGGTCCTCGGCTGCGTGCGGGTGGTGCACGCCCGGGCGATCCTCTATTTGCTATGCTTATCTTATTCATGGGTGTTCAGCCTTCCGATCAGCCGCCCAGTAGGGCGAGCGCTGCCTGCGGCATGGCGTTTGCCTGCGTCAGAACAGCGGTGCCGCTCTGGCTCAGGATCTGAAGTCTGGTCAGCTGGCTGGTTTCCTCGGCGAAGTCGACGTCCCGGATGCGGCTGTTCGCAGCCGTTGCGTTCTCGATATCCGACTCAAGGTTGGTGATCGCTCGCTCGAGGCGGTTCTGAGTAGCACCTAGACGAGAGCGGTAGGCATTCAGGTGACTCAGCGCGAGACTGATCTGACCCAGCGCGTTAGCTGCATCAGCGATGTCGTCGACGTCACTGCCATTGATCTGGAGCGCTTCAAGCGACAGACCTGAGGTCTGAGTCAAGGAGACACGGTCATTGACGGTGTTTGAGAACCCGACCTGGAAGGTCATGGTCAATGAACCGTTGAGGTCTGGTCCACCGTTGAAGGAGGTCGCTCGACCGACCCGGTCGACCTCGGTGAGCAGCTGCTGGTACTCGAGATCCAATGCCTGGCGGTCAGTATCCGTCAGGGTTTCATTAGCTGCCCGAACACCGAGCTCACGCATCCTGTGGAGCATATCGAGGATCTGCTCGACGCCACCTTCGAGGGTTTGAATAAAGCTAATACCCTCTTGGGCATTTTGCTTCGCAGCGCCTTGACCTTTGATCCTGTGCTCTAAACGAGTTGAGATCGCCAAGCCGGCAGCGTCATCAGCTGCGGTGTTGATACGACTGCCGCTCGAGAGACGGTTGAAGGTCTTTTCTAGTGCGCGACTCGTACGAGTCAGTCGGGTTTGAGAGAAAATCGATTGCGGGTTACTGCGTACAGTGATGGCCATGGTATCGTCCTTGATTTAGATGGCCGGCGGGCTCTTTCCAAAGACCGCCGAGTTGGAAGAGCTCATCCTTGAGCTCAGGGTAAATTCTACCTGTTCGAGCCAAAATGGTCCGTCTGGGTATTTCGATTCAAAGGGTTCCAGGTCGTTTTACGCCATGTCCTGGATTAGGCGTGGGAGCTGAGTCCCTATGTGCTGTTGTGCATGACCGGTATCCTCCTTGATGGGTCCACGCCTCGCATCCTTGCTCGGCGTCTAAGTGTAGGGCTAGGCTCCTGCCGCCCCGTGATTACGTTGTGTTCGATTAATGCGGATGGCTTCCACCCAAGCAGAGCGCAGCTCGCCAAGCAGATTGTAAACCGCTTGGAGATCCAGGTCTTCGTTCTGGGCGTTCGAGCGAATCATTCGATCGATCATAAAGTCATAAAGATTGGAGAGGTTCTCAGCGATCTCCGGCGCCTTCTCCGGGCGCAGACTGTTTGCGAGCTCCGTGACGACTTTCACCGCATGGTCCAAAGCCTTTGCCTTGCGCGCTCGGTCTCCATCCTTGAGCGCCGCCATCGCCTCTTTGAGATCTCGAAGCGCCGCATCATAAAGCAGAACCAAGATCTGCTCAGGGCTAGCTGAGTTGACCTGGGCGCTGGCGTATGGGTTGCGTTTAGCGGGAATCATAGGGCTTCCAATCAGCGCAGGCTACTGAGCGCAGAGCTCTGTTGGTTGAGACCAGAGACCATCTGCTCAAGTTTAGCGAACTGGCGCTTAAGTCGATCACCATAGGCCTCGACTCGTTCTTCCATGCGAGCGATCGCATCGGAGATGTTGCTTGAGCGATTCGTGTACATGGTTTGACGAATCGTGAGGAACCCATCGGTGAAGGTGTAGTCATCAGCCATATCTTTGAAGCGATCGGCTAATCCGTCTTCATCCGTGATCAGTTTCATCACGCCGTCTTTGTCTTTAGCGAGCGCTTCAGCAAACTCATCCTTATCGAAGGAAATGTTGCCGTAGCGATCCTGACCGATTCCGATCATCGTGAGCGAGTTGTAGGTGCCTTCGTTGCCATTTTGACGGTTGATCAAAGCATTGGAAATCGAACCACGCAGCATTCTCGCTGTTGAATCAAAGGCAAGGACACCCGCTCGATCCTCACTGGACGACATTTTGTCTTTGAGGTTCCCAAGCACCTTGCCGATGGCTGAGGTCAGCGCCTCGACGTTCTCTGTCGTCTTCTCGCTGTCGGCTTTGACCTCCAGGCTGATCTCTTCCGTGGGCATCCCCATCTCGTCAAAGGCGGTTGTCTCGAGCAAGTTGATCGTGATCCCGGTGATGGCGTCGGTCACCTCGTTGGTGTCGCTCTGGATCCCGATCCCATCGATCGTAAACATGGCATCTTGAGCTTCTTGGTAGACTGAGAAGTCTGCCTTGCTGCCGTCGATGTTGCTCCACTTGGCGCCCCCGCTCGAGGTGTAGTTGACCGCCTTACCGGTGTCATCAGCGGTGATCACCAGGGTGTAGTTGTTGCCGTCAAAGATCGTGGAGGCTGTCACGCCCGCCTCGGCTGAGTTGATCGCCGTGATGAACCCCGACAAGGTGTCGTTGGTGCCGTCGATCTCGACGTCGACTGCGTCCTCGCCATCGACTTGGATCGTGTAGGTCCCGGTGCGGACCGAATCCGTGAGGCTCGTGCCGAGGGTCACCCGGTTCTTCTGCGCCTGGGCGAGCTGTCCGATGGCGAGCTGATAGCTGCCGGGGAGCGCGTTGCCGTCGCCCGTCACCGTAAACTTGTCGGTGTCGCCGCTGGTGGCGGTGACGGCGGCTGCTTCGGAGTCCGTATCTACCCCTTCAGCTGCCGTGCGTACTTCCTTCATCAGATTGATCAGATCGCTCATGGCTGCGCTGCGCTGATCCGCTTGGACCTTCCGACGCTTGGGACCAATCTGAGCAGAGCGCTCGACTTGAAGAAGCTGAGCGATCATGGTCTTGGTATCAAGCCCTGTCGCCAATCCACCTACACTAAATCCAGCCATGATATCCTCCCTAACCCTGCAACAACTGCAGCGCGAGCTGTGGAATCGTGTTGGCCTGACTCAAGATGCTGACCGCAGCCTGCGAGCGAATCTGATTCTGCGCCAAGTTGGTCGACTCCACCGCATAATCCGTATCACGAATCACGTTCAATGTATTGAGCAACGCCTCTCGATCGTTAGCGCTGACATCAAAGGATGCCTGAAGCTGGGTGAAGGTAGCGGCCATCTGCGACCGACGCGTGTTCAACCGAGACAGCGCGATCCCCACTTGGTCTAGAGCATTTTGCGCTGCCGTCATGGTGTTGACGTTCGCGTTACCGTGATCGAGGGATAAAGCGGCGAGGGTCATCGAGCGTAAAGAGAGAACGACCTGATTTCCTGCGCCACCAGCGACACCGACTTGAAAAGTCATCGTGTCCGAGACCGCAAGGCCTTGAACTCGATTCATGTGGGTCGTCTGAGCCAGGCGTTGGATCTCATCTTGCAGCGCGTTGAACTCGATCTGCGCTTCACTGCGATCCGTCTGGGTCATCGTTTCCGTAGCGTTTTTGGTCGCCAGCTCACGCATCCGGTTCAGCACACGAAGAATCTCGCCGCTGGTGCCTTCCATAGCGCCAATCAGGTTCATTCCGTTGCGAGCGTTGCGGTTGACCGTTTCGAGACCGACAAGGTCTGAATCAAATCGGATCGACATAGCGTAGGCGGTGGTGTCGTCAGCAGCGCGATTGAGCCGGTATCCGGAACTCATTCGGTCGGTGCTCACTTTGATCGCATCCTGGGCTCTATCCAGGTGTAAACGGGCAAAGCGCGCCGCCACGTTATGGTGGACGACTAAAGACATTGGGTTGGCTCCGTGGACATCCGTGTCCGCCTGGAAAGCATCCTTGCCTTCCAACCTTAGCAACGACCCAGGTTGAGTCCTTGTTTAGGCCTGTCTCAAAATTATTTTGTAGGCGCCTGAAAAAGCGGGGATTGCGTATCGAATTCTTTTCCGATTTGCACAGCCTGAACGGCGCGACGCTGCGCCAGATCAAGGATCAAGGGCGCCCGAAGGTTCGCCGTTGGTTTACCGTCACGAAAGCTCACCACCACCAACATACCCAGGCTATGATCCTTATCGTTCTCGAGCGAGAGCGGAGCGAGCTGGTCCTGCGTCAGCGATGGGCAATAATCAGGAAAGAAGTTCTCTGGGTTGACCACCACAAATGCGATGTCTTCACGCTCAATCGGGATCAACCAGAAAAATGGCGTACCGGGTCGGTGCGGCAAAAGCGCAAAGCGACGACACTCGGAAAATCCTAGGATACCCGCTGGAAAGTTTAAGATCGCGTCGGCTTCAACCTCGATCTCGCCCAACCGGTGATTGGTAAAACTAAGGGTATCACTCATCTTCAGTTCCGCTTCTGCCATGATCGCCTTCGTCACCGCTGCCAACAAACGAATCTAAGAACGCATCCAATGCATCTCGATCCGGACCGTCTGCTGCGGCGCGGTTTTCTTCTTGAATCTTAATCCAAAGCTCTTCTCGGAAGACCTGCATCTCGCGCGGAGCTTCGATCCCAATACGCACCGTATTGCCTCTTATTTCGGAGACCACGATACGGATCGAATCACCAATACGTATTGCGTGGCCTTCTCGGCGGCTAAGGGTGAGCATGGTCGTTGTCTAATTTCATCAAATTATGGGGTGGGTTAACCTTATATCCTGGCAAAGGTCCACTGCCGATCAGCGCATAAAGTTGAGCAGGCTCATACCCTGCACTCGTGCGGTGGCGGCGAGGCTGGCTTGATAGGCTGTTTGGCGTAAACTCATGGTCGCAGCCGCCTCGGCATAATCAGTATCTTCCACGATGCTTCGGAGGCGTTCAAGTTCGACGTCTTGGACCTCGTTAATCGATTCGTGAACCTCTAGGCGTTGGTACAAGGTTCCGATCTCAGATGTGGTCTGACTCAAACGGCTTACAGCGCTCTCAAAGCGATTGAGGGTATCCGCCACATCACCTTGGCTGTCGTTCGCCATGGCGTTTCGTAAATCGACCAACAAATCCAGAAGGTTCTCACCCCCATCTTCGCCGTTAAACTGCACCTCGGGATCGATCGTGACCCGAGAGCGAGCGCCGTCAGAGACGTCGAGTTCTATGAGCCCGTTGTCGCCATTGTATTGAGGCACACCGCCGACGTCGATCTGGTAAGGCGGTTGGTCGTTAGCAAATCCACCAAAGATAAACATATCATCATAGGTCGTATTAAGGAGGTCCAGCGCAGATTCGATCAGCCCCTCAGCGAGGTTCACCTGGCCGGTTCGCTCGCCATCATAGAAGCTGTCGGACATCTTTAGCGCTAACGACCGAGCAGAGTTTAAGACCCCCGACAAGCCGACAACCGCTGACTCCGCACGGCTGAGCATTCCTCTGCCCGCCTCGACGTTCTCAGTGTAGGTGGCGATGTCGCCTTGTCGCCGAGCGATGCGAAGGACTCGAGCTGCCCCCTCTGGGTCTTCACCAGGGCGCTCAAAACGGCGGCCACTGCTCAACTGCCGTTCCACGCGGTCCATCCCAGCGAGCGTTCGGTTCATCGCCGAGACGCGGCGCATATGAGAAGCGCTATGTGTCACTCGAAAGACCATCGATTACCTCTTCATCGCCAAGATAGTTTGCAGCACCTCGTCGGCGGTGGTGACCACCTTTGCTGAGGCTTCGAACGCTGTCTGGACTTTGACCAACTCAGCCAACTCCTCATCAACACTCACGCCTGACAGCGCCTCTCGAAGCGCAGTGCTCTGCTCCATTCGGGCGTCATAGTTGTCGCTATCGCGACGGGCTCGAGCCACTTGGTCACCGATCTGACGTACCTGATCCGACCAGTTATCGTGAGGGCGGCTGCCGTTGATAATCGTCGCGTCTTCAAGCGCAGCGAGCGCCAACGCATTTTCGTTGTTACCGGGCGAGCCGTTCGCCGTACTCGAGGCAGCAATAAGGCTTGGGTCGGCGAGCATCGCAGGGTCAACGACAATCGCCTGAGCCGCACCATTCACCACATTGATGGAGGTGAAGAAGTTCTGCGCATTAATCGGCGGATTGCCACCTACCGCCAAACTAAATCCAGCTTGGTGCTGGTTGTTCACCTCGGAGACTAAAGAGAACGCCAGTTGGTTGAGCCGATCAAGCGCATCACCCGAGATGTTATCACGAGCATTAAGTTTGCCCCCTAATTCTCCGCCAATCACCGAGTGGGTCACGTCGGCTGGCTTGGTGCCATCTGCGTCGGTATAACGGACCATGGCTAGGCCGCTGTTGTTCGGATCCGCCTCAGTAGTCAGAATACCCGAGCGCCGACCTGACACCAAGGTATGTCCGCTGCTCATCTGCACAATCGTGTGCCCCTGGGAGTCGGTATGTGAACGAATCTGAACCAGCTCGGCGATACGGCGCACGACACGCTGACGCTGGTCTCGTAGGTCATTAGCCACGCCCACGTCGGACTCGACGTCAAGAATCTCACGGTTTAAATCAGCGACCGTCGCCGACAACTGAGTGATCTCGGCGGCGTGAGCCGACAACTCAGCGTCAAGGTCGGATCGCAGCGTCTCAATCCGATCAGCGGCGCTAGCGAATCGCCGAGCGAGATCCTCTCCACGAGCCAAAACCTCAGTCCGTTGAACGAGCGAACCAGGGTTGCGACTCAGATCACGGAAGCTGTTAAAGAAAGCGGTCATTCCTGATGAGACACCCCAAGATTCGTCGGTGTAGACCACCTCCATCTGACTTAGAAAGTTCAGTCGAGCCTGCGCTTCGTGCTGATCTGAAGCATCTTGATCTAAGCGGCGCTCGACTAGACCTTGACCCATACGCTGGATGGAATCGATGCGGACGCCACCGCCGAGGGGTCCGATGGCGCTCGCTGTTGGGGGGAGCGTATTGTAGTTGGCGCGCTGACGTGTGTATCCCTCGACACCTGAGTTGGCCAAGTTGTGTCCGACCGTATCCAGCGCCGTTCGATGAGCCAGCAGGCTGTTTCTGCCGATGCTCAGGGTCGTAAACGTTCCGCGTACGCTCATGACTACACGCTCTCGCTGAGAATCTGGCCGGCGCGCGACACACCCTCTTGACCGTACGAAGTGCTCGCGCCGAGGACTTGATTGAGGAGCGATAGACCGCTGCGAGCCAATAAACCGTTTGCTCGATTCTTCTGAATCAACTCAACGAGCTGCGCCTCCGAAGGGGGGTGGTCCTTCATAGCGTCCATCAACACACTTTTTTGATCCGCAAAAAGAAGCACCGCCGCTGCGTCACCACGACGCAGGGCGGCTTCTTCTTCAACCAACAGGGCCGCTAACTGATCGGCCGGCTGCATGGATCAGTCCTTTTCGCTGTTTAGCGCAGCGAAGAAGGCACGATCCTCCATGATCGAACGTGCAATATCAGCAGGGTTGAGTGCATAAGATCCTGATGCGACCTGCTGCCGAAGTCCGTCTAAACGAGCCTCGTCAGATGCAGTCAACTCTTTGGTTGCTGCCTTGATCGCACCCTCAAACCGCTTCACGCTTAGATCCACACGCGAAGCAGATGCACCCTCGACCGCTTTCGGGGCAGCCAGCCCCTCTTTACGCTCGACCGCAGATGCCGGTTTAGGCACCCCGGTGGTTTTTCCTAAGGAGTCGATACTCATCGTCCCCTCCTTCCTATGCGCCAAGCCTTCCGTGGCACCGCGCAAGAATGTTCATACCGCTCAACGACGCGTTGGTCGGGCGGCTTTAATTTTTTATCCACGACCCTAAGGGTCGTTTAGGTAGGAATAGTCCCACATCAGCCCTAACAACGAACCAAAGCGAGCGGATCTTTATCTAATTTCTTCGAATCAACGGCCGCTAAGCGCCACACCCAAGCCTTTAGATTCTAAAAAAGGCTCCGGATTGATGGGTTTTCCGCCCTGACGCACCTCGAAGTGCAGGTGAGGGCCAGTGCTTTGGCCCGTCGAGCCGACCGTTCCCACAAGATCGCCTCGGCTCAGCCGCTGCCCCAGTGAAACGTCGATACGGTCCAAGTGCGCGTAGCGCGTGTGGGTCCCATCAGCATGGCGTAATTCAACCAGGTTGCCATAGCCACCTTTTGGTCCCGCAAAGACGACCTCTGCGTTGAGGATTGAGCGCACAGGGGTTCCTGTCGGCGCCGCATAATCCACGCCGGTGTGGTGGTGATGTACACCCGTAATCGGATGAACCCGAGGCCCATACGCGCTGGTTCGCACCAGATCACCTGATAAGGGGTTCAGGGGGCCTCGATCCGCTGTGGGTACTCGGTCACCCATCTGGCGAACGATCGCTTCAGCGATACCAAAACCCTGCTGCTTCGAGGCTTGGTCCGCATATTCTTGGTGCAACATGTCGCGCCAAACTCCGCCGCCAAAACCGCCAGAGACAGCGGAGTCGTCTGCCTCGGGCATCGAATCGAGCAACATTTTGATAAACATCGCCTCAAAGGCTTTGGCTGCCGCTTCGACGCCGCCAGCCTTCAGCTCGCTCGCTGGATCCGATTTTGTGCGCGCCGCCTGCTGATAGGCAGCGAGCTGTGCCATCGAGGTCTTCATAGGACTTCGAGTTCTGCCTCAAGCGCGCCGGCGGTCCGCATCGCCTGTAAGATGGCGATCAGATCACGAGTGCTCACACCCAAGGCGTTCAAGGCACGCACCACTCGACCCAGCGTCGCGCCCTGCTTGACCACGGCTAGGCCCGTGCTCTGCTCGGTCACGGTCACCGTTTCGTTCGCCTGAACCGCAGTGCCACCCGCGGCGAACTCGTTGGGCTGGACAACCTTTTGATCGGCTTCAACCTGCAGCACCAAATTACCATGACTGATCGCCACGGTGCTGATGCGGACACCCTCACCCATGACGATGGTCCCAGTGCGCTCGTTAACGATCACCCGAGCCACTGCATCTTTTTGAATCTGAAGGTTCTCAATGCCGGCGATCAACTCGACCGGTCGCCCCTCAAAGCGCTCCGGCATCTGCACTTCGATACTGCCCGGATCCAAAGCCCTTGCGACCCGTGTCCCAAGAGCTTCGTTGATCACCTTCGAGACCCGGGCCGCCGTGGTGAAATCTGGGCGGT
The DNA here is from genome assembly GCA_040260805.1 of Myxococcota bacterium. Lineage (GTDB taxonomy): Bacteria > Myxococcota > UBA4151 > UBA4151 > UBA4151 > CACGMS01. The sequence continues at coordinate 33,228 of JBDQPD010000013.1, forward strand.
GCAGCTGAACTCGAAGCGGCTGCCCTGGGGTGAGGCTTCTGGGTGCGGCGCGCTCAACAATCGCGCCGCCAGGAATCGCGCCAACCGTGGGATGATTCTTTTGTGTTTGTCCACCGCCGGCGCCGCCGAGCGAGAACCCGCCAATGCTCAGCGGTCCCTGGACCAACGCGTACACTTTGCCATCAGCGCCTTTGAGGCGCGTCATCAACAACGTGCCCCCTTGCAAACTCTTGGCGTTGCCCGTCGATGATACCGACACATCAAGCTTTTGCCCCGGCCGAGCAAAGGGCGGAAGCTTCGTCGTCACCATCACCGCAGCCACGTTCTTGACTCGAATCTCACGCTCAGAAACGTTGACGCCTTGACGCTGCATCAACGCAGCCAAACTCTTGACGGTAAACCGAGCAGAGTCGTTATCGCCTTGTCCGTTGAGACCGACCACAAGCCCGTAACCGGTCAGATGGTTCGCTCGAACGCCCTCAAAGGACGCAAGCTCTTTGAGCCGCGTCGCTTCGGCGGGCGCCGCAATTAATACCGTAGAAAGAACGAGAAGACTTCGCATACAGATCCTCTAAAATGGCCAGATCACGTCGAGCACGCCGTGAAGCCAGCCCTGTCGCGCTTGATTGGTGAGGCTTCCGCGCCCGGTAAACTCCATCTCGGCTTCGGCGATGCGAGCAGATGGGATTTCATTAAGGTCGTTGATGTCGTCGCGCCGAACCAAACCTGAGATATAGAAATGATGCTCTTCTTGGTTCACCTGAATCACGCGATGACCCTCGATGCGAAGCAGACCTGAGCGGTTTCGCCCCACGACCACTGCGGGGATGGTCGCCTGGACTGACGTGGTCCGATCACTGGATCCAGCGCCTTTAAACTTCGACGTGTTGCTGGCGTCTACCATCGTAGCGGGGGTGATTCGATCATCGGCGGCCGAAAGCTGGGTCATCAGCCCGAGCATGGCGGTGATCCCAGCTTGATAGGAGCTTTGACGGTCAAGCTTGGTGTTCGCCTCACCGTCAGCGAGACTCTGTTCATCAATGCGCACGGTCACCACATCACCCGTGCGTGTGGCCCGCCGGTAAGCGAACAGGTCATCGCCATCATCGACAAAAAGGCTTCCTGCGCTGGGTTTAGGATCTCGGGATGAGTCCAGCCCCCGTGTCTCAATCTTCGACCAGTCTCGGGTGCGAGGCGCGTAGCTCTCAATATGCTTGACGCAGCCGCTCATCAGCAACGCAGCAAGTCCAATCATTCGAATCATGGGGTAACCTCCACTAAACCGGGTCCTCGTACCCAGCCTTGTAAGCGACGTCCGCTCGATAAATTACGAACCGAAACGCGCTGGCCGACCGCAGCATCAGCGAGCGCTTCGCCTGCTGTGGACACCGAGACGCTGTCGTGGCGAAGTTCAATACGGACGCGCTGCCCGCGATGGACAACAGGCGGAGCTTTCATATCATTTCTTGTCACCACGCGCCCCGTTGCGATCCGACGACTCGCCAGCATTCCAGAGATCTGGAAGCGACCAAGGGCGCGCGCCGGAACACGGCTCAACTCCATCGTCTCCAGAGTAAAGTCTGAGGCCGTGATCTTACGTCGTGCTGAGATGGTTTGGCGAGCGACTCGCACCTGCGCCTTCCCTTGAATGGTCACTTGGGGATAGCGCCGCATGACCAGCTGACCTCGACGACGAATCTCAAGCTTGAACGCAGACCGAGCCGTAAAAGGGTTCTGGCTCACCGGTAGGACCGAGGTGATTCGAGAACCAGGTGGAACCTTGAACTCCGTCACATTTTGGAAGGCGCGAACGCTGTTGATCTCGCCATTGTTTCCCAGGCGTTTTTTCAGGTAGCTCGTGATCGCTTGGAGCTGCTGCTCGGCGGTGATCACATCGGCGCGCCCGACCAATTCGATCTGGGCGGGCACGCGGACACCTTGAACTTTTGCGGCGCGCAGCAAACGCCTGAGGTATGGACCCCCAATACGGCGCATTTGACCCGCAGCGGGCGCCTGACCCAGGCCGACCTCTCGCATGCGCTGAACGTCGCCAAGGGTCACCGCAGATTCGCCGATCAAATCGGCAGCGGTGATCCTGCCTTCGGCGACCTCGATACGGGTCGGCAAAATAACCAAAGCTGCGAGAACAAGAGCGGTCATCATCAGCGTAAATTCGTCGCCGAACGCAACATCTCATCCGAGGCCGTGATCACTTTGGAATTCGCCTCGTAGGAGCGCTGACCAACGATCAAGCTCACCATCTCTTCAACCACGTTAACGTTGCTGGTTTCGATGTAACCCTGCGATAAAGAACCGATCCCGGTGTCACCAGGGTTGCCAACGACCGCCTGACCGGACGCATTGGTTTGCTGAAGCAGGTTTCGACCTAAGGCGCGCAAACCGCCCGGGTTGGTGAATCGAGCTAACTGGACCTGTCCCAGCTCGGTGGCCTGCGTTTGCCCAGCCTGAAGCACGGAAACGATACCGTTGGCGGCGACCGTCATCGAGATGGTGTCGGGCGGCAGCACCACCTGTGGCTCAAGCGGAAACCCGTCCGGAGTCACCATTCGACCCTGGTTATCCACGGTAAAGTTGCCTGCGCGCGTAAAAGCGACCTCACCGCTCGGCTGAGTGACCTGAAAGAAGCCCTCACCCTCGATGGCTAAGTCGTAGGTGTTGTTGGTGTGCGTCATACTCCCCTGCGAGAAGTCCCGGCGGGTGCTGACATGACGCGTACCAAGCCCGACTTGAATACCGCTCGGACTCTCGGTGCCTTGACCTGTCGAGGTTCCAGGCGCTTTGACCGTTTGGTAGAGCAGATCCTGAAACTCGGCGCGCCCTTTTTTGTAGCCATTGGTGTTGACGTTCGCCAGGTTGTTGGACGTGACGTCCATCTTCTTTTCCTGGGCATCCATACCCGTGGCTGCGATGTGCAGTGCTCGAAGCATTCCTTACTCCTTTATCTGAGAAGCTGGACCGCTTCTTGGTCCAGTTCTTTGTAGCTGGTGATCAGCTTCATATTGGCGTCAAAACTCCGATGAGTTGCGATGAGATCGACCATCGCCTTGACAGCATTTACAGTGCTTTGTTCTTGGTAACCCTGGGCGACCTCGACCTCTTCTGCCGGGACGATTTCGTCCGTCTTGTAGCGGTTGCTTCCAACAGCCTCGAGGGTGTGCGGCTCGGCATAGCCCAGACGCAACTTACCGGTCACCGTGTCGCCGATTTGCACCTCGCCGGAGGCAAGGACGGCAATCGTCTTAGGGTCCGTATCTTGGGGGATGCTGATCGGTCCAGACTCGCCGAGCACGGTCGCTCCATCGAGGGTTTGCAGTTGGCCCTCGGGCGCTATCTTAAATCGCCCGTCTCGAGTCAGCATCTCCTGGGCGTTCTCATCTTGAACGACAAAATAACCCTTAACGCCCTGGAGCGCGAGATCCAAGGGCCTGCCCGTACGGCTCATGGCGCCTTCTTCTTCTCGAATCTGTGTGCCGTCCGCGCGCACCATCACGTGGTCGCCAGGAAGATGGCGGAGGGTCATATCTGCTGGCGCTTGCTCGACGATCACGTGCTCGGGGGAGCTTCGGTGCTCTGCGCTCAGGTGCACCTGGCGCCGAAAACCTACGGTATTGGTGTTGGCGAGGCGGTTGGCCAAGTTCTCCATGCGCTGCTGGCGCATGCGCAAGCCGCTCAGTGCTGTCCAGAGTCCATCAGCCATAACACCTCCTCGATAAACAAAGAGGCAAAGGGCGTGCCAACCGCATTATTCAGGAATGTTTAGGCCCAATTTCCACTTTTTTGGTGGCGACGGCCAGGCAGGTCATCGAGTACCTTTTGCTCTTCCTTGAGCATCTGTTTGCGCCAGCGCTTCCACTGAGCCTCGCGCAGGTTCTCAACGATCTCTTCTTGCTGCTGCGCATAGGCGAGTGTTTGACGCCAGGTCGCCTCTAATCGGCGCGCATCGAGCAATTCTGACGCCAGTGTTTCCAAACTGGACTTCAGACGACCAAGGTAAGCCTGCTCTTGAATCATCCACTGCGGGTCAAGCGTTTGAGGGCCGGCAGCGATCTCTTCTTGAGTGCTTTTCATGGTCGCTGCGATGCGATTGCATAGCGCGGTCATCCGACCGAGTTCAGTCTCGGCTTCACGGCGTTTTTGAGTGCGAAGGCGGAGAAGCGTTTCAAGTCCGAAGACGAACCGCTTCATTCCATATCCATTGATTCCGCCAGCAACACCTTGAGACGCTTAGTCGCCTCGGTATGAAGCTGGGACACACGACCCACGGTGACCGACAAGACATCGGCAATTTCACGGTAGGTTAGCGCTTCTTTGTAATACAATGAGAGCAACAACTGAAGACGCTCGGGGAGCTGGCTAATACCACCAGCGAGCATCTCATGCGCCTCGCGCTGGGCGACCTCATCGAGGATATCATCGGCTCGCTCAAGGCTGGCTAAAATAGCCCCCCCTGAACCGCTACCACCGCTCTCCGAATTTCCGCCCGCCTCGTCATAGGACATCCAGCTGCTGCTCGCTTCGGTGCGCAGCGCCTCGACCTGCTCGGTCGTCATATCCATGTCTTTGGCCAGCGCATCGCTCGAAGGTTCCTCGCCGAGCTCGGACCGAAGACGCTCAGAGGCTTCGCGCAGCGCATTAATTCGCCCACGATGTCGGCGGCTGAGGTGATCAACTTGGCGAAGATGATCTAAAATTGCGCCCTTAATTCGGTACTCTGCATAAGCCTCAAACCGCTCAGACCGGCTGGAGTCATAGCGATCGATCGCATCGATCAAGCCAATAACACCCACCTGCTGGAGATCCTGAAGATCGACCATTGAGGGCAGCCGGCGCACGATCCGCCGAGCGACTCGATGAACCAAGCTCATGTACTGGCGGATTCGCCGATCACGATCTCCATCGGTTTGAGCGAACGCATAGCCGCGACTCATCAGGCCCCCTCTGCGGTTAGGAGGTGATCCCAGAACCGGTCCACAGCGCCATCACGCAAAGGTGGGGGCAGCATATCGAGGCGTTGAGCTATTTGAGCGAAACAGCGAGCGGCTGGTGCTGTAGGATACAACTGAACCAGCGGCCCTTGTTCCATCACCGCACGCTGAACCGCCGAATCCGCATAGATATGACCGAGCAGATTAATCTCTACATCCAAAAATCGCTCGGCGACTCGAAGCAGGCGCTCATGGACAGCCTCGGCAGCGCTGACTTGGTGGACTTGGTTCACCAACAACTGAAACCGTCGAACTTTGCGGCGGTTACGCAGGACTTTAATGACCGCATAAGCGTCGGCCAAGGCGGTCGGCTCAGGCGTCACCACCACGACAACATCCTGGGCAGCGCCGGCGAAGTAGATCACGTTCGAGCTGATCCCTGCGCCGGTATCAACGAGCAGCGTATCGTAGCCTTCCCGAAGTCGCTCTAACGCCATCTTGAGGCGCGCCTTTTGCGCTTCAGAAAGCGCTGTGACTTCCGCAATCCCTGATGCGGCGGGCAACAGATCGACGCCTTCCGGACCGTGGAGGATAATCTCATCGATCTCACGGATACCTGACAAGACATCGCCCAGGTGGCCCGTGGGCGCTAAACCCAGTAGAATATCCACATTTGCGAGTCCGAGGTCCGCATCGAGGATCAGGACCTTGCGCCCACGCCGGCTCAACTCAACGGCGAGATTAGCGACGCAGTTGGTCTTACCGACGCCCCCCTTGCCCGAGGTCACCGCAATCACGCGTGTCGCCGGCGGCTCGACAGGCCCACCGCGACGCTTAGCGTCGGCTTGTTGACGCAGATCACGTAATGTTTTGGCTTGATCTGAGCTCATCCGACCACCCACTGTTCCAACACTAGCCGCACTAAGCGCTCAGCGCTCGCCGGCTCGATATCCTCAGGCACTCGCTGACCCGTCGTGTAGTAGGTCAAAGGGAGCCCGGTTCGTAGATGAGCATTTAGCATAGAGCCGTGCCCTACGCACTCATCCATCTTCGTCATCGTCAATTCGCTGACTCCAACGGGCTTGAATGCGCGCAGGACCTCAGCGAGGGTTCTCGGGTTGGTGCCTGCGGCGACACAGAGCATTCGAGTCGGCACCAAGTCAGGACTCAACTCATCGGCCATTCGTGCGACCGCCTGGTCATCCTTAGGGTTGCGCCCCGCGGTGTCCACTAGAACCAGATCGCATTTCTTCATCGATCGCAGGCAGGACTTAAGCTCGTCTTGGTTTTTGGAGACCTCCATCGGAAGCTCTAAAATCTCGGCATACGCAGCGAGCTGCTCAACCGCCGCGATCCGATAGGTATCCGACGTGATCAGTCCGACTTTTCGCCCATATCGAATCGATGCATCGGCGGCTATCTTTGCGATGGTCGTGGTCTTACCCACCCCGGTTGGGCCGAAAAATCCTACGACCTGACGTCCTCGGCGAGTGGCGAGCGGAGCGGCAGTGCGCACCCTGCTCAACAAACGCTCAGCCAGCTGACGCCTCAGGTCCAAGCCCGCGTCATCAGACTCATTGAGTTCGAGCCCGCGCACCAGCTCCTCGGCGAGCAGGTCCTCGACTCCGTTATGGGTCAACAGCGTATACAGACGAGCCTGAGCGGGCTCGAAACTCATCTCGCTCTGCGCTCGGGTCTCGCTCAACAAAGCGCGCAGCAGATCTCTAGTCTCTTCTAGGCCGCGCTCAAAGGTGCGCCCGAAGGTACGCAGCGCTTGGTCGACAGGGTCAACCTCGGGTCTGTGCATCGAGGCGACTCGGCGGATCTCGTGACGCAGCGCTTTAAGCTCGTCATCAATTGCAGGTGCCGAGTCAATCCCCTGGCGCCGGGTCTCTTTCTGAGTCTGCGCGTCATCCATCTGACGCGCATAGGCAGCAGGTCCATAGCGCCCACTGACCGGCTTAGGCTCTGTAAACAGTGGTTTTACAGCCTTAGGCGATGTCCCAGCAGGTGCCACGGATACTTCGTGCCACGAGCGACTACCGTCACCTTTCTGTCGAGTTTCAAGAATCACAGCGTCAGGCCCATGTTGCTCTCGGACCTGCCTTAGCGCCTCTTTGATCGTCGTTGCTGTGTATGTTTGGACCTTCATCATCTATCCGATCACGCGGCAGCCTTCAGGCTGACTTCACCGATCGCTTCAAGGCGATACCGAGCAGGGATCTCACGGTGTGAGAGCACCGTGAGCATGCCGAGATGGCGCGCAAGGAAATCGCGCACAGGGCGACGAATCTCTGCTGGAACCACCAATACCGGCTGCCGACCACTCATCGCAAACTGCTCCATTTGATCCGATAGATTAGAAAGCAAACCGCGTGCCGCATTGGGCTGAAGACCCACATGAACCTCTGAGTCGATCGCTGTTAGGCTTTCTCGAATCGCCTGACTGGCAACGCCATCGAGCACTAAACCCTGAATTTGTAGGCTATCGTCAGCAATTTCAGAGCAGATGGCCGAACCCAAGCGATACCGAACATATTCAGCCAAAATATCGGTGTTCTTTGTTTCATGAATTCGGTCAGCGAGGGTCTCAAGGACTGTGCGCATATCGCGAACAGAGACCCCCTCTCGCAGGAGGTTGCGCATCACACGCAACAACTCGCCCCGACTCAGCTTGGCAGGGATCAAGTCCTCAACAAGCTTGGGACTATGCTCGGCAGTGATCCGAATAATATCGTCGAGCTCGCTGTCGCCGAACAACTCGTCGATATGGGATTTGACGACCTCAGTGAGATGGGTGGCGATCACCGTCGAGCAGTCGACCACCGTGTAACCGCGCAGTTCCGCATCATCACGATCTTCAGAGGTGACCCAGATCGCATCGAGACCGAAGGCCGGCTCAGTGGTCTTCTCGCCGTCAATAGGATCAAAGACGGTGCCAGGGTCCATGCCCAAGTACTGTCCGTATCGAACCGTACCCTCGGCAACCGCAACGCCCTTGACCAAGACCCGATAAAGCCCACCTTCGAGCTCGATGTTGTCGCGAATATGAACCTGAGGAAGGATGATACCGTATTGAAGCGCAACCTGCTTTCGAACGGCTTGGATTCGGTCGAGCAAATCACCGTCGCGGTGGGCATCAACCAGAGGCACCAACGGGAAGCTAACCTCCAGAGCGATGGCATCGAGTGGCAAGAGCCGCTCGAGCCGCTGTCGCTCGGAGAGTCCTTTGTCCTCCAGCCGCTCAAGCGTGCTCCCCTCCTCCTCCTCAACCTTCTTCTTCGAGCTCACCTGATTGCCAATAATGAAAAAGAAGGCAGCCAGACCGAGAAAGCTCAGGGTCGGCATGCCCGGGATCATAGCAAACAAAACGATCACGACGGCGACGACATTGAGCTTGCCTGCGTGATTGAAGAGCTGCTCTTTAACTTCTGCGCTGATGACCTGCTTAGAGCCAGCGCGAGACACGACAATACCCGCAGCCACTGAGATCAGCAGCGCCGGCATCTGGGAAACCAAACCATCACCGATGGTGAGGATAGTATAGTTGGCTGCTGCGTCAGAGAGCTCCATACCCTGCTGACCTACACCGATGATCAACCCTGCAATGATGTTGATGCCGGTCACCAAAAGCCCGGCGATGGCGTCACCACGGACAAACTTTGATGCACCATCCATAGCACCATAAAAGTCCGCTTCTTGGCTGACTGCGTCGCGTCGCTTGCGCGCCTCGCTCTCATCGATCATGCCGGCGCCGAGGTCGGCATCGATCGCCATCTGCTTGCCGGGCATCGCGTCCAAAGTGAAGCGAGCAGCGACCTCAGCGATACGCCCAGCGCCCTTCGTCACGACCATGAAGTTAATGATCACGAGGATCAAAAAGATGATCATACCGACGATGTAGTTACCGCCAACCACAAAGGTACCAAAAGTGGCGATCACGTCACCAGCGGCGGTCGGACCTTCATCACCGCGCAGCAAAATAAGCCGCGTTGAGCCGACGTTGAGCGCTAAACGAAACAGCGTCGTGGCCAACAGCAAAGCAGGAAAAACGGTGAAATCAGCGGGTCGCTCAACGTACAGCGATGCCACTAAAACGACCAAGGCAATCGAGATGCTCAGGGCGAGCATCATATCGAGTATGGCAGGCGGCAGCGGAAGGATTAAGAGGAGAATGACGCCCATCATACCAAATGCGGTAATGGCGTTTCCACGGTCTCTATTGACAGGTTCCATTTACCCTCACCCTCCCGGTCGAGCGCTGCGATGCATCACTCGTCGGCGAATATGATCGACCTGTTTGAGCACTTCCGCGACCGCTCGCCACAAGGTCTCAGGAATCTCGCCGCCGATCCGAACTTTAGCGTACAAGATTCTTGCCAGATAGCGGTTCTCGACCACCGCCACTCCGTTTTCTCGAGCGATTGAGCGGATTTTAAAGGCTACTTTGTCAGCACCTTTGGCCACGACGACAGGAGCGCCATCGGCAGCCATGTCGTATTTGATAGCGACTGCAAAGTGGGTCGGGTTGGTGACCACGACATCCGCCGATGGCACCGAGCTGCCGAGCCGCTGCTGCGACATCTCGACCTGCTTTTGCCGGCGCTTGCTGCGCACCTCGGGCGAGCCCTCTCGACCTTTGGTTTCGTCGCGGATGTCTCGCAGACTCATCATCAAGTCGCGGTTGTATTTCCAGCGAACATAAAAGACATCGATGATGGCGATCAGTGCAAGCAAAGCAGCGATCGAAAAGACGAGAACCAGGGCGATTTTACCGAGCTCACCCAAGCCTTTTGCTGGGTGCATCCAAATCAACGATGGCAGATCCATGAACCGGTTCTTAAGCACCAAGAAGCCGACAAAGCCTAAACCCGCTATTTTGAGAATTGCCTTCACGAAATCAGCGAAGCCCTGGACGCTAAAGTACATTTGCTGAGCTTTTTTTATAGGGTTTAGCTTTTTCCAGTCGGGCTTGACCGCCTCCCAAGCCACCAAAGCCCCCACCTGAGCGAAGCTTGCGGCGAACAATAAAGCGCCCAGAAAGATCATAATCCCAGCTAAAGGGATGCCGACCAACATCGCGAGATCAACCACCAAGTCGTCAAGCGGCGCATTCGGTTGGGCTATTTTGGTATAGGCTCGCTCGGTCAGCTCAATGACGCCGGCAGCGAGGGAGCGACCAAAGGACAAAAACGCCAACGCGCCGCCAAAGACAATGACGACTGAGCCGACTTCTCGACTGAACGCCACCTGACCTTTTTTGCGTGAGTCCTCAATCTTTTGAGGCGTCGGCATCTCTGTTTTTGAGTCTTTGTCCTCGTCGGCCACCGAAGCCCCTTCCCGAAGCCTCAGTCACTCAGAGCTTAATCAGCGAACTAAGAGTGCCAAGGCGTCCAAGTGAGACTGCAAGAAGCTCTCCACCAGGGCAGGTAAGTAGTCGACCTCGTGAAGGAGGATGAATAAGCCGCCTAAAATGGTGACGCTGTAGGCGATTTGGAAAATTTGAACCTGCGGCGCGACTCGAGCCAAAACGCCAAAGAGGAGGTAGAGCAAGGTCGCTCCCCCAACCACCGGCAAGCCAAACCGAACGCCCTCTTCAAACATTCTGGATCCCGCACGCGGTCCATAGAGCCAGAGATCAACATGAGGCTGCCACGCAAAACTTTGACGCAGTAATTCGAGAATCCCCAAATGAAGATCCAAGCTCAAAATGACGACGGCTCCGGCCAACACCAAAAATCGACTGACTGGATTTTCACGAGTACCCGTGTTGGGGTCGACCACGCCCGCAAGGCCTAAACCAATATTAATACCCAATATTTCGCCGCCAAAATGCAAGGCATCAAGGGTCAGTCGGATCGTATAACCCAAGACCAAGCCAATGCAGGCTGACGACACAAGCTCATAAATGGTCCAGGATAAACTCACCTCAACGACAGCGATCGGCGAGGCGATCTGAAACAGCCAGCTGAGCCATATCGCCACAACCGCTCGCATACGCAGCCCAAAGGCGCTGCCTGGAAACATCGGTAAAACCACAAAAAATGCTAAGAGCCGGGTCATGATGACGCCAAAGCCGAGCAACCATTCGGTTTCCAGCCACGGCAGATCGATCACGGCGCTGTAATCGTTCCGAACAGATCGAACATGGAGATGGTGTAGCGAACCATCACTTCACTGCTCCATCCCCCGATCAATCCCATCAACAACACGACCGCAAGCACCTTAGGTACAAAGACGAGTGAGGGCTCTTGGAGCTGGGTGAGCGCCTGAAAAAGACTCATGACTAGCCCGACCGCTAAGCCCACCAGCAAATAGGGTCCAGCGATCGTCATCGCGACGTCAACCATTTGACTCAGCGCGGTCGAGACAACAGCGCCATCCATCAGACGTCCATGCCGAAGCTTCGAGCCAGGTTGAGGACCACCAAGTTCCAGCCGTCCGCGAGCAAGAAAACGAGCACCTTAAAGGGTAACGAGATCATCACCGGTGGCAACATCATCATACCCATGCTCATCAGCAAGGTCGCGACCGCTAAATCAACGACCAAGAAGGGCAACGCCACCAAGAACCCGATCTGGAATGCAGCCTTGAGTTCGCTGAGCATGAACGCCGGAACGAGCAGGTGAAAGGCGATGTCTTCGCGATCTTTGGGGCGCGGCTGAGCCGCCAGCCGGTGAACGGTCATCAGCTCTTGGTCGCGCGTGTGTACCATCACAAAGCCGCGGATATTTTTGGTCGCAACGCCGAGCAGCTCGATATCGGTGATCTGTCCAGCCTGATGAGGCTGGATGCCGTCATTCCATATGTTCGAAGCGACCGGGGTCATCACCGCAGCCGTCAGAAACAGAGCCAAGCTGACCAGAACCTGGTTAGGCGGTGAACTCTGCGTTCCTAAGGCGGTCCGTAAAAAGCCGAAGACGATGATAATACGAGTAAAGCTCGTGACCGAAATGATGATCGCCGGCGCCAAGGTCAAGATGGTCAAAAGCCCCATCACCTTGAGACTTTCGACTAAGTTTCCGTCACCGCCACCAACTTTGATGCTCATTTCGGGCAAGGCGATCGTCGGCGCGTCGACCTGACCGAGCGCAACCGACGGCACGACCACCACGAGCAATGGGATGATGCCGCTTAGGCGGCTGATCAATCGGAGCATACCCGTCGGATCTCGGCGAGGCGGCGCTGAAGGTCAGCTCGTTCATTATGCCCTACTGCGGCGGGCGCAGCCACTGAAGGCACGACCTGTTCGGGGTGCGACTCGGTGTGTTGCTCACGTTGATCTTGGGCTGCGGTGACCCAGGCGCCCAGTCGATCAGCAGGGTTCTTACCCACCAAAGCCCGCAAGCGCTCCACCTCAGCGCCCGAGGCGTCGTCAGTGTCCATGGTGTTTCCGTCATCGAGACGGGCTAGTAGGCGTGGACCTTGATCGCTCAAGCCCACAATGAGCACCGCACCACCAACCTCGAGCACGGCGACCGAGCTCTTGGTGTCAAGCTTTGCTCGTGACACCACCTTGAGGCCGAACGCTTCTTCCATCGGCGACTGGCGGCGGCGCCAAGCGACAAAGCCAAGCAACCCGATGGCTAACAACCCTAAACCACCCACAATCCGGACCGGACGACCTAAGTCACCACCAGGCGTGATCGGCGGCGGGACATCGCCGGCTCCAGCCTGACCGCCCTGGGCGCCAGGCTTAGCTTCGTCTCCGCGAGCAGCCGCTGCAATCGCAGCGAGCCCCGCAGCAGCCTTAGCGGGCTCTTCAGCGATGACCTCTTCGGGCTCAGCCTCCTCTTGTTTCGTCTTTTCGACCGTCTTTGCGGTCAACTTTTCAGACTCATCAAAAGCATCGAAAGGCTTTTTCGCTTTTTTCTTTGAGGTTCCAAGCAGCATGTCCGCAAGGTCTCGCTCGACCGTGGGGTCAGACATCTTGAGGCGCCAGGTCGTGCCGTTGGCTCGAACCACCGCTCGGTCAGCAA
>JBDQPD010000149.1:0-6955 GCA_040260805.1 Myxococcota bacterium
CTCCTCCTGTCTGAGATCCAGCGGCGCGCCGGCGGCAATGTTGATCTGTTCCTTGATGAGGTCGACCCCTGTTACCATCTCGGTCACCGGATGCTCGACCTGGATGCGCGTGTTCATCTCCATGAAGTAGAGTGAGCCGTCCGTGTCGTGAAGAAACTCAAAAGTGCCGACCCCAACGTAGCCAATCTTTTGGCTCGCTTCGACGCACAGTGCGCCGATCTTTTTCCGCTGTTCTTCACTCAAAACAACGCAGGGTGCTTCCTCGACCAGTTTCTGGTGTCGTCGTTGGACTGAGCATTCGCGCTCAAACAGGTGAACACCGTTTCCATGTTGGTCTAAGACGATTTGAAACTCGACGTGTCGTGGTGAGCTAAGATAGCGCTCCATATACACAGCGCCGCTACCAAAAGACGCTTCGGCTTCGGCTGAGCAGGTCAACCAGCTTTGCTCGAGATCCTCTGAGCGCTCAACGATCTTCATCCCACGACCGCCACCGCCAGCGGCAGCCTTGAGGATCATCGGAAATCCGATGTCTTCAGCGATCGCTCGAGCCTCAGCGACGTCTTCAATGGCTCCGGGCGTTCCCGGGAGGATCGGCACCCCCGCTTCTTGCATCAGCTCTCGAGCTCGGATCTTGTCACCCATCGCGTTGATTGCGGGCGCTGGAGGACCAATCCAGGTAATGCCTGACACCTCACACAACTCAGCAAACTGGGCGTTTTCCGATAAGAACCCGTAGCCTGGGTGCACGGCGTCTGCGCCGGTCACTTCACAGACGGACAGCAGGGTTGGAATGTTGAGATAACTCTCTGTACTCGATGCTGGACCGATACAAAAAGCTTGGTCAGCCATGCGCACATGAGGACTCTCGCGATCGACCGTTGAGTGCACAGCGACCGTCGGGATTCCCAGGTCACGAGCGGCGCGGATCACTCGCATGGCGATTTCACCACGATTGGCGACGAGAATTTTCGAGAAAGACATGAGGGGCTCCAGGCTAAGCCGGACGGATCGAGATCACTGGCTGCCCATGTTCAACGGGCGTTCCATTTTTGACTAAAATCGACTCGATCACGCCGTCGCATTCGGCTTCAAGTTCGTTCATCAGCTTCATCGCTTCAACGATGCATACCGTCTGTCCTTTGGAGACCTGATCCCCAACCGTCACAAAGGGAGGCGAGTCTGGGTTTGGCGACTCGTAGAAGGTTCCGACAAACGGCGAGTTGACTGAGACCAATGAGTCGTCTTCAGCGGCAGCAGGTTGAGCCTCAGCAGCCGGGCTTGATACAGCTTGTACCGGAAGGGCGCTTGGGATCTCGGGTAAGCGAGCCGCGGCGACGGGGGCACCGCCGGCTTCAGGGCGTCGGAGTTTGAGCTTGCCGATGGTGGCGTTGTCGAGCTCCATCTCCACGGCCGATGAAGCCTCGAATAATTCAATAATGGTGCGAAGTGTACGCAGGTTCATGAGCTATTTCCTCGAGCGTTCGACGTAATCGCCGGTGCGTGTGTCCACTTTGATGCTGTCGCCTTCGTTGATGAACAAAGGCACATGAAAGGAGGCGCCGGTTTCGACGGTTGCGGACTTGGTGGCGCCAGTGACCGTGTCCCCTTTAACTGCCGGGTCGCATTGAGTGACCGCAAGAACGACAAAGTTTGGCAGCTCGATGCCGATGACTCGGCCTTCGAACATGACCACTTTGACGGTCATGCCTTCGAGTAAGAAGTTCGCATCTCCGCCCATCAAGTCGCTGCCTACGCCGACTTGGTCGTAGGTTTTGGAGTCCATGAAGACGAAGTCCGTGCCGTCATTGTACAGATACTGCATATCCGTCTCAAAGACGTCTGGCTTGATGATCTTTTCACCCGAGCGAAAAGTGTGCTCGAGGACACGGCCTGATTTCAGATCGCGCAGCTTGGTGCGCGTAAAGGCTGCCCCTTTACCAGGTTTGACGTGGTCAAACTCGATGATCGAGTACGGGGTCTGATCGATTTGAATCTTCAGGCCGCGACGAAAGTCGGAAACACCGTACACGTAGATCTCCAAATACAGAACCTGAACTGCCGATAGACCAGCCGCCTCAGCCCTACAAGTGCGGCTTTTTTGCGCGCATATGAAGCCAACTGACGAGTTCTCGTAGCGCTTCACGGTATGAAGCTGCCCCAGAGCCCGCTGTGCGCCCCACACAAACGTCTTCGATCAGATCGATTTTCCGGAAGTGTTCGCGTGCTTTTGGCTCGGTTAGGTGGACGCTCCAGGTCGGTATCGCCATGGCCAAGAGCGCATCGCGCAGCGCCACCGAGGTGTGCGTGTAAGCAGCCGGATTAATGAGAAGAGCATCCGCTTGGTCTGCTGCGTGGATAGCCTCGACGAGCGCACCTTCTCCATTGTGTTGCTCGTAGGTGATGTCGATCTCTAGTTCTTTAGCCAGCCGCCCAAGGTCGTCGTTAATCTCTTTGAGCGTTGTGTTTCCGTACAGTTCAGGCTGTCGGCGACCTAAGAGATTAAGATTCGGACCGTGCAGGACCACAATGCGCATGAATCAGCTCGCAAGGGCTCGCCGCAACTCGGGTGCTTTAGCCGCAAGTTGGTAGCGTGCCATGCCTAAGTTACCGTCTGGCTTGAGCGCTACGGCTAAGACAAAGCGATCATCAACCGGCCTCAAGACCAGCAACAACTCTTCAGCTTCAACGGACAGTTCTTTGACCGCGCCCATACGCAGCTGTGCCGAGACTTGCCGCATTCGATTCATCAAAGCAGCCGTCTCGACCACGAGATGATCTGTCTGGCCCTTGACGCTCGGGGTCACCGCACGCCCTAGATCGATTCCATCGTATCCGAGCAGGGTGGTCATCAAGCTACCGTCGATCGACTCAAGGAGTTCAGCGAGCGTCTCTTCAAACATCAGCGATCCTTTTGGGCTGAGCGAATGTGCTCGAGCAGCCGCTCTAAGCGCTCAATTTTTTGATGCCGTTGGGTGTCATCGAGATCACGCAGTTGCTGACCACGCTCGGTCTTGGGGTCTGTTTGTTGTAAGTGGTTGAGCATCGCACGCGCGTCATCGATGTGGCCTTGGTCAGCCAAAATGCGCGCGAGCGTGTCTGTTTTAATATTCGGTGTTTTAGAGCGGGCAGCCATCTTCAGCCAGGTCTGAGTCCTCAGAGTAACAGGTGCAGTTGCTCTTGGCGCTTTCCCAGGACTCAGCCTCGGTGCTCCATTCGAGCACCTCGTTATCCACGTCGGCGCAGACGATGTAAAGACAGGCTACCACTGGGATGCCACCGTCGGCTTGTGGAGGAGGTGTTCCACCGTCGCCCACAGGGCCCGCATCGCCCCCGGCGTTGCCACCTGGAGTATTGGTTTCATCCGGCGTTCCGCATACAAACGGAATGACCTGGCCCGGGTTTTCTGTGATCCGTAGACTCTGTGCCGTGTTGCATGAGCCGCCGCCGCAATCGTCATCATTATCGCAGGGCGTTGAGCCATCTTCACAGACCTTGGGATAGGTTGGGACTGAGCAGTCTTCACTTTCGCCTGCGACCACGTTGTTGACGCCGCAGGTCGCATAGGGGTTGCGGTCTGGAACCTGCAAGCCAGAGAAGGCGAACTCGCTTTTGCCATCGTGGTTAGGCGCAACGAGCCAGACCCCTGTTTTTGATCGTCCACCGCGAGATGCGCCGAGCGACCCGAGGGTGTTGACTGAACCTGAGTTCCCGGTGGTTAGCACCATGTTGAGATCGCCCTCGTCACTGGGGCCCTCGGTCTTACCCGACAGGTTCGGGAACTCTGGGTAGCCGAGTTTGAGCCAAATTCGGTCTTGGTTTGAGTGGCAGGTTGCGTCGCTTTGATCTTGGACAAGCTGTTGTGGAATCCGGGTCAGGCACCCATCACAAAGATCGATCGTCAGGTAGTAGGGCGGCGAGCGTAACCATTGACCGTTGAGTCCAAGACTGAGCGCCTGAACTTTGATTTGAACGGTATAATAACCGGGTAAACCCGACACCGTATTCATGACCGAATCATCGCGTTTAAGCTCGCCGTAAATCGCCGAGTCATTCGCAAGAATTTTGGTGATGTGTTCGGGGATGAGCGGCGATGAGATGACCAGTAAGTCTTGTCCATCATCGCCTTGAGTCCAGCCACCGAATGGAACGCTGAGCTCTTGGCGCAGTAGGTTGCGAGTGGCTGCTGTGGGCTGGATCAGGTTGGCGCTGAAATCATATTCAACCATCAATTTTTTCGAGCCGACACCCGTCTGGGTTTGATCGCGGATCACCAAATTGGTTTGGTATTGAGCACCGATGGTATTTTCTGCGTCGACCCCTTTGATGTCAAAGATGCCACGCTTGAGTCGCTCGTTTCCAGTACCGACGCCGCAGTTTGGTTCGGGCAGAGCAGCCGCAACGATCATGATCGACGTCGTGGTGGGGGTTTGCCCTTCATCGGTGAGGCTGTTGCAGCCTAAAAGGCCAAACACGACGAGTAAACCGGCGAAGATTTTCATCAGTACGTTCTCGGCACTAGAGGTTGTGAAGGCTGCACGACGTCTAGCGCAAAGGTTGCCTGAGAAACCCCAGCAGAGCACCAGGTCACGACGCCTGGGCGGCTCGGTAAGGGCTCTTGCTGGTTGATCTCATCAGCCCCATAATGCCCAGGAAAGCCAGCCACTCCAGGTGCAGGGCGGCTCGGTGGGGTGGTGGTGAAACTCATCCGACACCCGCGGCAAAGAGTGATCACCCAGCGGAACCAATTCGATACCAGGCGCTTACCGGCTGCATTGTAGCCACGAAGACGGAACTCGGTAGCTAATAGATACCCTTTGCCAGGTGCTGGAATGCGCGTGCCAAGCGCCGAGTCTTTGCTCGTATCGAGCCAGATTTGGCGATCCAATGCTAGGCGTTGCGCCACCCAGGTAGGAATGAGGTCAAAGACCGCAATCGGCGCGGTGTTGACGTCTTGCGTTCCCATGGTGGGAACCACGTAGGTCGCAGGAAGATTTTCACGCGTCTCATCGGTTGGCGGTGCAACCACTGCGTCGTCGTACATCAATCGAACTTCGACGTCTTTTAGGGTGATAAAGCTGTCGCCGAATTCAGAGCCTGCCTGCTCGGCCGCACTCACCGCCCACTGGACACCGATTGGATAGCGCCGACTATGCCCGACCGCACCCCCCGGGGAGGCTACGCTGATCAGGTCCATCTCGCCTGTGAGCAGCTGACCGCCGGTTCCGTCCCACGCGCAGTTTGGTCCTCCTGAAACGACCGCGCCGACCGTCATGGCAACTTCTTCAGGGTCCTGCTGCGATTGAATGCAGCTCGTCAGACCAATCAAGAGGACGGTACGGAAAACCACGCTGCTAAAACTCCTCAAGGGTTGTTCGAGACGATAGCCTAGCATCTGGGAAGCCTTATTGCTCGTCT
This sequence comes from Myxococcota bacterium, assembly GCA_040260805.1. Taxonomy (GTDB): domain Bacteria; phylum Myxococcota; class UBA4151; order UBA4151; family UBA4151; genus CACGMS01. The sequence continues at coordinate 5,419 of JBDQPD010000149.1, forward strand.
TCAGGTGCGGCGACGCCCGCCTGTTGACGCAATTTATCAACTAATCTTGGAGTGACAAAGAGCAACAGTTCACGCCGCTCATCGCTTTGGAAGTTGTTGCGGAACAGGTAGCCTAACAAGGGGACTTTACTCAGTCCGGGGACTTCCTTTTGTTCCTTCGCCATGTTGCGAGTGTAAATTCCACCAATCACGCTGGTTTCGCCGTCACGTACCATCACCTCGGTACGCGCCTCTTTGATATCGACTGACGGCACACCACGCACCTGACGGGTAAAGTCAGGGCGGTTATTTTTGATGTTCAGGTTCATGTGAATCATGCCGTCGGCGTTGACATGCGGAGTGACCTCAAGGAACAATTCCGCGTTGATGTTTCGGGTGCTAGGACCCTGAGCCGTGACCTCGGTCACCGTCATCTCAAGACCTTGCTTAATTTCGGCTTTTTTGTGGTTCATAGTGACCACTCGAGGAGAAGAGATCGTTTTTGCGGTGCCGTTGGTTTCACCGGCTGTAATACGAAGGTTGAGCGTCAACGCGTTGCTCGCGGAACCCAGCACCAGACCCACAGCGCCGGTTTCTAAACTCGACGGCAGGTTCACCGCAAAGGGGGTCCCTGATGCGAACGGAGCGACCGAACCGGTGCTGTCCAAGGCGCCGCCGTTACCGTTGATTGAGTTCGGGAAGGGTAATCCGGTAGCGTTGCCTGTTTCTGGTGCCATCGAGAACAAGGGCTGCCATTGAACGCCCAAAGAGCGAATAAAGTTGGTGTTCGCTTCGACCATTCTTGCCTCGACAAGAACCTGCTCGGTTTTGACGTCGAGTTCTTTGAGGACAGCTTCTACTTGGACAAGGTTGTTCGGAGTGGCTTCAACGATCAGATAGTTGGTGCGCTCATCGACTTGGACCCGACCACGCTCGCCGACGAGTTTCTCGACATGACCCGCTAGATCCGAAGCGGCACCGTAGTTGATGGCGAACATCTGCACCTTGGTCGGCACGCCTTCTTCGATGGTCTTTTTCAGGTCAGCTTTCGCCTTCGCTTCAGCTTGCAGATTCTCCAGGGTATCAATCCGGATAATGTTCACCTGACGGCGAGACTTCTCTTGTTCCTTGATCATCTCGTCGCGGTTGGTCGCGATGGTATTGGTGGTGTTTTCAGTGTCGATTGAATCTCGAACAGCGCCCAGCCCTTTGACGCGCAAGACCACTTTGAGCGCATCCTGCCACGGGACGTTACGTAAACGTAAACTGATGCGACCTTTGACCTCGTCCGAGGCGATGATGTTAATCCCGGCGACCTCTGAGATCAGGCGAAGCACATTGATGATGTCAGCGCCCTGGGTGTCCAGAGTGATGCGTCGATCCGCAGTCAGCGTGAACTGCTCATCTTCATCCTCGTCGTCGAACTCATCGTCATCTTCGAACTCGTCTTCGTCACCCTCTTCGTCGTCTTCGTCGTCGCCTTCTTCTTCGTCCTCGTCATCACCCTCTTCGTCGTCGCCTTCTTCGTCGTCGCCTTCTTCTTCGTCCTCGTCATCAC